>NZ_JANZNT010000001.1:1244000-1555000 GCF_025153455.1 Sphingomonas sp. BGYR3
CCATATGCCCGAACAGGCGTCGCTCGCCCTGCCCGCCATGGATGTTCAGGCGCCCGCCCCCTGGCCCGAACCGGAAGCGGGCGAGCCGCCGCTGCGTCCCGTTCACCTGTTCGATCCGCCCCAGCCGGTCGAGGTGATCGCCGGCCTGCCCGACGGGCCGCCCCAGCGATTCCGCTGGCGCCGGACCCTGCACGAAGTGGCACGGGCCGAGGGGCCGGAACGGATCAGCGCCGAATGGTGGCGGCGCGCGCCGGGCGATCCCGGTCTGACGCGGGATTATTACCGGGTAGAGGATGTGCGCGGCCGCCGCTTCTGGCTGTTCCGCCACGGCCTGTATGGCGATGAACGCGCCGATCCCCGCTGGTATGTCCACGGCCTGTTCGCGTGAGCGAAGAAGGCCCGACAGAAACGCCTGTTCGCGTGAGCGGGGGACAGAATGATCCTCCCCCGCCAGGGGGAGGTGGCACGCGCCAGCGTGACGGAGGGGGCGGAGACCCAATCGCCGGGGTTCCACCCCCTCCGACACCTTCGACGCTACCTCCCCCGCCAGGGGGAGGATCAGGGTGTGTCCTTCCCTTTGTTCCAGCGGCGCGGGCTGTTCGACAGCCAGGCGAGCCCCCACCCTTTGCCGAACTGGTCACCGCCACGCATTTCTCGTTCCTGCGCGGGGCGTCGAACCCCGCCGATCTGATCCTGCGTGCGGTCGATCTTGGCCTTGCGGGCATCGGCATTGCCGATCGCAACACGGTGGCAGGCGTGGTCCGCGCCTGGAGCGCGCTGAAACGGGTGCGGGAGGCGCAGGCAGAGGCTGGCGATTGCCGCCCCCTGCCCCGGTTCGTCGTCGGCGCGCGGCTGGTGTTCGTCGACGGCACGCCGGATATCGTCGCCTATCCCGTCGATCGCGCGGCATGGGGCCGGCTGACCCGGCTGCTGACCACCGGCAATCTGCGCGCGGAAAAGGGCGATTGCATCCTGCGCCTGCCCGATCTGCTGGCGTTTCAGGACGGGCTGCAGCTGATCGTCCTGCCGACCAGCACCGCCACGCCGCAGCGCGAACGCCGCAATCCCGTCGATCATGACAGCGCCGATCCGGTGCCGCCGCTGGCGCTGGTGCAACCGGACGGGCTGGCCGCGCTGCTTGCCCGGCTGGCCCGGATTGCGCCCGGCCGGGTGTGGCTGGGCGGGGCGATGCAGCGGCGGGGGCGCGATGCGCGGCGGATGGCTGGGCTGACAGCGATCGCGGCAGAGGCTGGCGTGCCGGTCCTAGCCACCGGCGATGTCCTGTATGCCGCGCCGCACGAACGCCCGCTGCACGACATTCTGACCTGTATCCGGGACGGCGTGACCATATCGGCGGCGGGCACCCGGGTGGAGGTGAATGCCGAACGCCACCTGAAACCGCCGCAGGAAATGGCCCGGCTGTTCCGCGATCATCCCGGCGCGCTGGATGAGACGATCCGGTTCCTGGACGGCATCGGCTTTGATCTGGAACAGCTCAAATATGAATATCCGCACGAACCGGTGCCGGACGGGTGGGAGCCGCAGGCATGGCTGGAACATATCGTCATCCAAGCGGCCCATGCCCGCTATGGCCCCGATCTGACGCCGGATGTGCGCCGGCGGCTGGACGAGGAATTCGCGCTGATCCGGCAACAGAATTATGCCTGCTATTTCCTGACCGTCCATGATCTGGTGGTGTTCGCGCGGGCTCAGGATCCGCCGATCCTGTGCCAGGGACGGGGCAGCGCGGCCAATTCCATCGTCTGTTTCCTGCTGGGCGTCACCTCGGTCGACCCGTCCGAACATGACCTCCTCTTTTCCCGGTTCGTGTCGGAGGAGCGGAACGAGCCGCCCGACATCGACGTCGATTTCGAACACGAACGGCGTGAGGAGGTGATGCAATATGTCTATCGCCGCTATGGCCGCCACCGCGCCGCCATCGCCGCGACCGTCATCCATTACCGCCCGCGCAGCGCGGTGCGCGAAGTGGGCAAGGCGCTGGGCCTTAGCGAGGATGTGACCGCCCGCATCGTTTCCACCGTCTGGGGCAGTTTCAGCCGCGAAATGCCGGAAAAACGCTTTGCCGATGCCGGGTTCGATCCGGATGCGCCGGAAATCCGTCGCCTGATCGACCTGTCGGGCCAGTTGCTGGCCGCGCCCTTTCCCCGGCACCTGTCCCAGCATGTCGGCGGTTTCATCCTGACGCAGGACCGGCTGGACGAAACGGTGCCGCTGCACAATGCCGCCATGGCGGATCGCACCTTTGCCGAATGGGACAAGGACGATATCGACGCGCTGGGCATCATGAAGGTGGATGTGCTGGCACTGGGGATGCTCAGCTGCATCCGCCGCGCCTTTGCCATGATGGCGGACCATGGCCTGGGGAATCACACGCTGGAGGTGGATATCCGGGCGGACGATCCCGCCGTCTATGCCATGCTGGAACGGGGCGACAGCATCGGCGTGTTTCAGGTGGAAAGCCGGGCACAGATGAACATGCTGCCGCGCCTGAAGCCGCGTTCGCTCTATGACCTGACCGTGCAGGTGGCGATCGTGCGGCCCGGCCCGATCGAGGGGGACATGGTCCATCCCTATCTGCGGCGGCGGGCGGGGCTGGAGGCGGCGGAATATCCATCGCCCTGCCCGCCGCACGATCCCGATGAGCTGAGGAACCTGCTCGGCCGGACCTATGGCGTGCCGATTTTCCAGGAACAGGCGATGAAGCTGGCCATCACCGCCGCCGGATTCACCCCGTCACAGGCGAACCAGCTACGCCGCGCCATGGCGACGTTCCGCAATCGCGGCGGCATCGATGTGTTCCGCGACAAGATGATCGGCGGCATGACATCGCGCGGATACACCGCCGATTTCGCCGAACGCTGCTATCGCCAGATCGAGGGGTTCGGCAGCTATGGCTTTCCCGAAAGCCATGCGCTGTCCTTTGCCCGGCTGGTCTATGTGTCGAGCTGGATCAAATGCCATCACCCCGGCATCTTTGCCTGCGCGCTGCTGAATTCGCAGCCCATGGGCTTTTACGCCCCGGCGCAGATCGTCCGCGACGCGCGCGACCATGGCGTCGTGGTGCGGCCGATCGACATCAATCACAGCGTCTGGGATTCGCACATGGAGCCGGACGGCGATGCTCTGGCGCTGCGGCTGGGGCTGCGTCAGATTGACGGTTTCCGCCAGGAATGGGCCGATGCGATGGCGGCGGCGCGGGACGAGGGCCGCTTTGCCTCGACCGAGGATCTGGCGCGGCGGGCCGGCCTGCCCGCCCGTGCGCTGCGCCTGCTGGCCGATGCCGATGCCTTTGGCTCGCTGGCGATGAACCGCCGCGCGGCGCTGTGGGAGGCGCGGCGGACGCCATCCGGCGAACTGCCGCTGTTCGCCGCCGCCCGCGCCCGCGAACTGGGGGAGGAGCCCGCCATCGCCCTGCCCGCCATGCCATTGGGCGAGGAAGTGGCAACGGATTATCAAAGCTTCCGCCTGTCGCTGAAGGATCATCCGATGACGTTCATCCGCCCGACCCTGCGGGCAGAGGGCGTGCTGTCCTGTGCGGAAACCAGTGCGGCAAAGGCGGGGGCGTTCGTGCGCACCGGCGGCGTGGTGCTGGTCCGCCAGCGGCCGGGCAAGGGCAACGCCATCTTCATCACGATCGAGGATGAGACGGGCGTGACCAACATCCTGCTCTGGGCACGATTGTTCGAACGGTTCCGCCGCGAAGTCATGGCATCGCGGCTGATGGTCGTGTCCGGCCAGGTTCAGCGCAGCCCGGAGGGGGTCGTCCACCTGATGGCCAACCGGGTTCAGGACCGCACCGGCCTGCTCGGCCTGTTGTCGGACGATGCGCCCCGCCCGCCCTTATGCCCGGTCGACGAAGTGGCGCGGCCCGTCGGCCAGAACCGGCATCCGCGCGATATGCGCATCCTGCTGGGATCGCGGGATTTTCATTAGGACCGGCGCTGGCCGGCCCGCCGGGGTTCAGCCGCGACGGACCGTCTTGGCCACCAGCGCGCCGACCAGCGGGGCCAGCCCCGCATAATTGGCGCGGTGATAGGCCGAATCCGGTTCCAGCGTGCGGGCCAGCCGGCGATGCGCCTCACCCAGCGAATGATAGGGCACGCCGGGCAACAGGTGATGCAGCGCATGATAGCGCAGGCCCACCGGCGCCCACAGGAACGGCAACAGGCCGGGCGGCGGCACATTGACCGAATCGAGATACTGCGCGGTCAGGCTGAGTTCCTCGCCGTCATTTTCCCACAGATGCGCGACCAGCGTGCGCACCTGATTGACCACCGCCGCCATGCTGAGCACCGCCATGAAGATGACGAACGCGCGCACCGGGATAACACCGAAAATCATGCCCGCGATCAGCGCATTGGCCCACAGGCTGGCACCCGCCGCCTGCCAGCGCCACTGGCGCGCCGCCGGTCCTTCCGGCATCCGGCGACGGAAATCGGGGTTGATCGACAGCGCCGACCAGCGATGGATCAGGGCGTTGCGCACCGCCGGAAACAGCGCGGCAAGCGGGGTCAGCACCGCAAAGCGGATCATCAGCGCCAGCGGGGCGAGCGCGGAAACCAGCACGAACAGCGGCACGCTCCACGGCTTCATCAGCGCCAGCGGCAGATATTCGGGATCCTGCGCCGTGCCGTACCGCTGACGCGCATGGTGCAGCTGATGCACCCCTTCGTACAGGAAACTGGGCACGAACAGCGGAATGCCGATCAGCAGGTTCCAGCCGGTGCGAAAGCCGGGCAGCTGGTCATGCTTCACATGGGTCAGTTCGTGAATGAAGCTTTCCGCGCGATACAGCGCGAACACAGCCACCGTCGCCGCCGCCAGCGCCGCAACGCCGGACGACAGGCCGATCGCCAGCGCCAGCGCGGCATAGCCGAGCAGCGCCGATGCGATCAGGTCGGTCCAGTAAATGGCCGGGCGGGCACGGTGCAGATCGCGGCTCAATTCGGCCGCCGTCCGCAACATCTGGCGATCATCGGCCACACGGCCGCGCGTCATTCCAGCGCCCGCAGGCACTGCAACACGTTCGGCATCCCGCCGGTCGAGACTGGCATAAGCGTTCATGACACCAACACTCATGGCGAACAAACATGGCAGCATGGTGGCGTCGCCAGCGCCATCAGCTCTTGACATCGAACGAGCGTGCTCGCTTGACGATACAGCCGTTAACAAGGGCGTTGACCGCCCCAAGTTCAAGAGGGGCAGCCGTGGCCGATCCGAAACTGTCCGTTCGCCCCGTGGAGAGCAAAGCCGATCGTCAGGCGTTCATTGACCTCGCCTATCGCCTGAACCGCGACGACCCGAACTGGGTTCC
The DNA here is from genome assembly GCF_025153455.1 of Sphingomonas sp. BGYR3. Lineage (NCBI taxonomy): Bacteria > Pseudomonadati > Pseudomonadota > Alphaproteobacteria > Sphingomonadales > Sphingomonadaceae > Sphingomonas > Sphingomonas sp. BGYR3. The sequence continues at coordinate 1,249,336 of NZ_JANZNT010000001.1, forward strand.
GCCGTTGCGTCAGGAAATGGCCGAGCGCATCGATCCGGCAAAAAATGGCTGGTTCAGCCATGCCGAGGCGCGATTGTTCCTGGCCGAACGCGATGGCCGCACCGTCGGCCGGATCAGCGCGCATATCGACCGGCTGGCGCTGGAAATGCCGGCCGATCAGGGCTTTGGCCCCGGTACCGGCTTTTGGGGAATGTTCGAGGCGGAGGACGCAGCCGTCGCCCATGCCCTGATCGCGCGGGCAGAGGCGGAACTGGCCGCAATGGGCATGACCCGCGCCGTCGGCCCGGTCAGCCTGTCGATCTGGGAAGAGCCGGGCCTGCTGATTCAGGGTCACGACCATCCACCCACGGTGATGATGGGCCACAACCGCGCCGAATATCAGCCATGGATCGAGGCGGCGGGCTATGCCCCGGTCAAGCAGCTTTTGACCTATGACCTCGATATCACCAACGGGTTTCCCGCGCTGGTCAACCGCATCGTCGCGGCGGGGGAAAAAAGCAGCAAGATCCGCATCCGCCGGGTCGACAAATCCCGCTTTGCCGAAGAGGCGGCGACGATCCTGGCGATCCTCAACGACGCATGGTCGGACAATTGGGGCTTTGTCCCGCTGACCCAGCCGGAAATCGACGATGTCGGCAAGAAGCTGAAACCCGTGGTGTTCGAGGATCTGATCCGCATCGCCGAAATCGACGGCGAGCCGGTGGCGTTCATGATCACCCTGCCCGATTTGAACGAGGCGATTGCCCCGTTCGACGGCAAGCTGTTCCCGTTCAACTTCATCCGCCTGCTCTGGTGGCTGCGCAGGCCAAAGGCCCGGACGATGCGCGTCCCGCTGATGGGCGTGGTCAAGCGGCTGCAATCCTCGCGCATGGCGAGCCAGCTTGCCTTCATGATGATCGAATATATCCGCCGCGACGCGGTGGCGAAATTCGGCGCGCGGCGCGGCGAGATCGGCTGGATCCTCGATGATAATCAGGGGATGAAGGCAATTGCCGACGCAATCGAGGCAAAGGTCAACCGCGTCTATCAACTGTACGCGCGCAGCCTCTGATCCGCTGACGCACCGCACGGGTATAATGAAAAGGGCCCGATCGCAGCCTGCTGTGTTGGGGCAGCAGCGCGGCCGGCAATCGGGCCCAGGTTTGCCGCCCGGCTGGGTTGGGACCAGATCGGGCGACGGGGCAAAGTCGCCATGCCGATCCCCCGGCAACCGGCGACCGATGTCGGACCCGGCCCGACGCCGCTGGGGACGGCGCGGGACAGGCCGATGGCAATTACAGCTTCAGCGGATCGACGCCGAGGGGCAGCCACTCGTCGCGGGTCTGGCACACGCGGCGGACGATGCGCGAACCGGTCGATTCGGTGTCGATGCAGTAACGCGGACCCTTTTTGGCCTTGGGCGTATGCACCGCGTCCTGCTTGGCAACCGCCGGGGCGGGCTTGGGCTCGGGCAGGCGGGCCTGGGCAACGGCGCCGAACGTGGCGGCGACGATGATGGCGGACGCGGTGGCGGACAGCAGCTTGACGGCACGAAACATGGTATTCCTCCCTTGTCACAGGCGGGGGCAGTTGCCTGTGCCAACGACAGTGCATTAGCCGTGCCAAACACTGCGACCATGTATATTCAATGACTTAGCAAAATCGGGTTTGGCTCTTTTTGCCAAGCTGCGGGGAATTATGCCAATAGTCGGCGGATGCCGGTTCAGCGAAGGCGAACCCAGGTCGGGGCATGGTCGCTCGCCTGTTCCCGTCCGCGATGCGCCTTGTCCACCCCGGCATCGACAAAGCGGTCGGCCGCCTGCGGGCTCAGCAACAGATGGTCGATGCGAAAGCCATTATCGCGCTGCCATGCGCCGGCCTGATAGTCCCAATAGGTCCATGCACCACCGGCCGGGAACCGGGTGCGCAGCGAATCGGTCCACCCCTGCGCCAACAGCGCGCGATACCCCGCACGGGATTCGGGCTGCATCAATGCGTCCTGCGCCATGGCGGACACCGAAAACACGTCGTCGTCATTGGGGATGATGTTGTAATCCCCAGCCAAAATCACCGGCCGCTCCATCGCCAGCAGTTCTGCGGCACGGGCGTGGAGCCGGTCGATCCAGCGCAGCTTGTAATCGAATTTCGGGCCCGGCTGCGGATTGCCGTTGGGCAGATAGATGGACGCGACGATCAGGTCGCCGACCTCCGCCTCGATATACCGGCTCTGCTCATCCTCCGGCTCGCCATCCAGTCCCTTGCGGATCAGCGTCGGCGCATCGCCCCGCGTCAGGATGGCGACGCCGTTGAACCCCTTTTGCCCATGCCAGACACCGCGATACCCGGCGGCATGGATGGGTTCGGCCAGCGTTTCGGGATCGGCCGACTTCACTTCCTGAAGACAGACGATGTCCGGCTGCTCCTCGGTCAGATAATCGACCAGCCGGGGCATCCGCGCCTTGATGCCATTGATGTTGTAACTGACGATCTTCACCGGAACGGCGGCCGTCAGATCGAAAAGCTGGTGCCGCAGCCGCAACCGGCCGCCGCATTGGGATTGCTCACCTGAAACGCCGCGCCGCCCAGCGATTCGACGAAATCGACCCGTGCGCCCCGCACCAGGTCCAGGCTGACCGGATCGATGACCAGCCGCACGCCGTCCGTCTCCGCAACCCGGTCGTCCGGCTCGACGGTTTCGGCCAGGCCGAACCGGTACTGAAACCCGGAACAGCCGCCCCCCTCCACCGACAGGCGAAGCACCGCCGGCTTGGCCTGCCGCTCGGCAATCCACGCCACGCGCGCCGCGGCGGCAGGGGTCAGTTCGAATTCGGGGGAGGGTTGTTCAGCCATGAACGGGAAATAGGCGCTGCAAGGCGACGGGGCAATGGACCGGGCATCCGCGCCCGGCCGATCGCGATCTTACTTGCTGGCGCCGGCAGGGCCGCCGACCGAAACGCTGTCGTCAGCGGCGCGCTCCTGCGCCGCCAGCAGCGTGGCGGGCGCCTGCAGATAGGGGACCGGGTTGACCGCGCGGCCATCGATGCGGACTTCGTAATGCAGGTGGCTGCCGGTGGAACGGCCGGTCGAACCCATCAGGCCGATGATCTGGCCGCGGCGCACGCGGGTGTTCGGCTCGACCATAATCTTGGACAGGTGGCCGTACCGCGTCTCGATCCCCTTGCCATGGTTGATCTCGACCAGATTGCCATAGCCGCCATAGCGGCCGGACCGGCCGACCACGCCGTCGGCGGTGGCATAGATCGGCGTGCCGATCGGGCCGGGAATGTCGATCCCGGCGTGCATGGCGGCGGTGCCGCGGAACGGATCGGAACGCACGCCAAAGGTGCTGGTCAGCGTCAGATTGTCCACCGGCTGAGCCGCAGGCACCGCAATCACGGCCTGTTCCAGGGAATCCAGCTTCTTCCAGCTCATGAACAGCGAACGGAACTGCGCGTCGGCTTCGGTGCCGGGGGCAGGCGCGGTTGCATCACCCGCAGTGGCCACATCCTCGACCGGCTCGAACGGGCCGCCCATCGCGCCGCGAACCGGGGTCAGGCGGGCGGGGTCCAGGCCCATCCGGCGCAGGCTGCTGGCGGTCAGGCGATAGCGCGCGTCCAGCGTGCGGCGGGCCTGCGCCGCCAGTGCGGCCTGGCCCTGTTCCACGCGCTGCAACGGCGCGAGCACCGCGCTGGCCAGCTGCTCATTGTGGAATTCGCCATCGTCATGGTTCAGAAACGCGGCACGCAGCGTCTCGGCATCGGGCGTGTCGCCGGTCAGCGCGGCGGCCAGCAAAGCCTGCCGCTTTTCGACGCGGGCGGCCTGCACCGCTGCGGCACGGCGCAGGCGGACGACATCGGACTGCATCTGCGCAACCTTGCGCTCCATGCGGGCAACCTTGGCGGCGGGGGTCTGGTCGCCCAGCGCGCCGCTGGCGATCAGCGCCTGGGTGGTGGCGGACACCGCGCCATACAGGCACAGCAGGAACAGGACAGCGGCAGCGCCGGCGATCCACGCCTGCACCCGGCCGCTCAGGCTGAACCGGCGAAGGCCCCGGCCGTCATGAAACAGAAAATCACGGGTTACGAAGAAATCCCGGAACCGCTCACTCAGGGTGGCGTTCGATGAATTCAACGTTGTTTGCATCATGTACGTTCTGCGACCCGCTTTGTGCAGCCGCCCAATGGCGGTCATGCGTAACATGGATCCGGGTGGCACCCCCCCGCTCCGGATGCACAGTACAGACCGGCTGCGTCAGCTTTCTGCAAGAGCCAGGTAGTAATCGCGCGTCAAACCGGCCTGGCACCGCGCCGAGTCGTTGAACGGTGGCTTAACCGCACCGCGGAAATGCCTGTTGACCAAGCTTTTCCAATGGGTTCGCGGGTCCCGGTTTTGCACCGCACAACCCGATTCGAACCACCGCGTCCCTGCGCCGACATGACGGATTTCGTCGGTCAGAATGCGGGTCAGGATGCGCGCGGTGCCCGTGTCCCCGGCCGCCTCCATCCGCTCGATCGTCGCTGGCGTCACGTCCAGGCCGCGCGCCTCCAGCACCATCGGCACGACCGCCAGCCGGGCCAGCGCATCGTCGGCGGTCGCGATCGCCGCCTCCCACAACCCGTCATGCGCGGGCATTTCACCATAATGGCTACCCAGCGTCCTCAGCCGCCGGTCGAGCAGGGCGAAATGCATCGCCTCATCCGCGCCGACCGCGATCCAATCATCCACGAACTCGCGCGGAAACTGGTCCCCGAACCGGCCGATCAGGTCGAACGCCAGGTCGATTGCGACAAATTCGATATGCGCCAGCGCGTGGATCAGCGCGATCCGCCCGCGCAGCGACCCTGCCTTGCCGCGTTTCGGCATCCGGTTGGGGGGCAGCAATTCCGGGGCGGCGGGCCGTCCCGGCCGGTCGGGCATCGCCACGTCGAACCGGTGGTCAAGCTGACCGCGACGCCAGGCACGGGCCGTGGCGCGCGCGGCCATCACCTTGTCCACCGGATCGCTGGCGATCAGGACGGTGCGCGCCGACGATGCAATGCTCTGACGGGTCATGCCGGGAACCGGACGTTCCGCCTATAGCGCGCGGGCGGCGGCCAGCACCTCGTCGGCATGGCCCTTGACCTTCACCTTGCGCCACTCGCGCACCAGCGTGCCATCGGCCGCGAACAGGAATGTGGATCGATCAATGCCCATATAGCTTTTGCCGTACATGGATTTTTCGACCCAGGCGCCGAATGCCGACAGCACGCTGTTGTCGTCGCCATCGCTGCCCAGCAGCAGGTTGAGGTCGTATTTGGCGATGAACTTGCGATGCTTGGCCGGTGTATCCTTGGACACGCCCAGCACGGTGACGCCAGCAGCCGCGAACTCCCCGGCCAGCGCGGAAAAATCCTTGGCCTCGTTGGTGCAGCCGGGCGTATCGTCCTTGGGATAGAAATAGAGGACCAGCGGTTTTCCGGCATAATCGGGCAACCGGACGACGCTGTCATCGGACAGGGTCAGGGCAACATCAGGCAGGCGATCGCCAATCGCTATCGTCATCATTCTTGCTCCGCTGCGCCCGTCCCGGCGATGGCCGCCCAACAGGCGACGACCTCCTGCCGCACCGCTTCGAACCGTGCAAGCATCGTCGGCCAATCCTCGCATCCCACGGCGCGGGCGATCAGGCCGCGGGTCGCCACCGGCGGCTCCTGCGCATCCGGCGCGACCAGGCGCAGCGTGACGAGCAGGCGGCTGAGCAGGTCGTGCGCCTGTTCCATCGCGGGGGGCAACAGCCCCTGCGCGATCAGCGCGCCGATCGCCAAACGCAGGTCCGCCGAAAACGCCGTGCGGTGGATCAGTTGCAGGCTGTGTACCGCAAATTCCAGATCAACGAGGCCGCCGGGCAACAGCTTGGCGTCCAGCGGCCCTTGCGGCGGCTTGTGGGCCGCCATCTCCGCCCGCATCGCCCCCGCCTCCTGCGCAATGTCCCGCTCCGGACGGTCGCCGGCCAGCACGGCGTCGATCGCCGCCTGCACTGCGGCCCGGGCGGCATCGGAACCGAACACCGGCCGCGCGCGGGTCAGCGCCATATGCTCCCATGTCCACGCGCTTTCGCGCTGATACCGGTCAAATCCGGCAAGCGACACGGCAATCGGCCCCTGCGTCCCGGATGGGCGCAGCCGGGTATCAACCTCGTACAGCGGGCCGGATGCGGTCGCCACCGACAGCGCGCCGATGATCCGCTGCGCCAGCCGGTTGTAATACAGCACCGCCCCCAGCGGCTTCTCGCCGTCGCTTTCGGCCAGATAATCGCCCGTGAACAGAAAGATGAGGTCAAGGTCCGATGCGTGGGTCAACGCCCCGCCGCCCAGCCGCCCCAGCGCCAGGATTACCAGCTCGCTGTCCGGCACCCTGCCATGGCGCTCCGCAAACGCCTCGATCGTCGCCTGTGCCAGCACCTCGACCGCCGCCTCGGCAACCCGGGAATAGCCGCGCGACACGTCCAGCGGGTCGGCCGCCGCCGCCACGATCTGAACCCCCAGGGCAAATCGGCGCTCGTTCACCACCTGCCGCACCTGATCCAGCAGCGCCTGATAATCGCGGGCATCGCCCCGCCGCATATCCTTGGCCAGCGCCTCGATGCTGCCGATGGGGTCCAGCGCGGACGCATCGATCAACCCGTCCAGCAGATCGGCCCGCCGCCCCAGCGCATCGGCCAGCGTCGGCGCATGGGCCAGGATCGCGCCGAGCAGCCGGGCCAACGCCGGCTGCGCCTCCAGCAACCGAAACAGGTTGATCGCACTGGGCAGGCGGGACAACAGCGTGTCCAGCCGCACCAGCGCAGCCTGCGGATCGGCCGCCGCGGCCAGTGCCGCCATGATGCCGGGCAATGCCGCCTCCAGCGCGGTCTGCGCCGCCGGGCTGCGCAGCGCCGGATACCCCCCGGATCGCCACGCCGCCAGCCGCCGGACCGCCTGATCCGGCTCGGCAAAGCCATTCTCGGTCAGCCACCGGTCCAGATCGTCGGCATTGACCGGAAACCGCTCCTCCCGCCCGTCATCCAGCGCGTCGTACGCGGTGCCGATCGGTCCGCACACCGGCGCCAGCAGGGCGATCAGCGCATCCCCGTCGGCCAGGCCGTGTAGGCCGGCCACAGCGTTCAGCGGCTCCGCCTGCACCGGCAGCTGATGCGTCTGGCGATCGTCGATCATCTGCAACCGGTGCTCGATCGTCCGCAACAGGCGATATCCATCCGCCATGGTGGCCGCCACCGACGCATCGATCCAGCCTGCCTCGGCCAGCGCGGCCAGCGCGGGCAGCGTCGTACCGCTGCGCAGGGCCGGGTCGCGGCCGCCATGGATCAACTGATGGATCTGGGCATAGAATTCGACTTCGCGGATGCCGCCCCGCCCGCGCTTCAGGTCGAACCCGGGGCCAAGCCGCTGGCCCTGCGCATAATGGTCGCGGATACGGCGCGACATCAGGCGCAGCTCGGCAACCGCCCCGAAATCCAGCGATCGCCGCCAGACAAAGGGCCGGATGGCGTCCAGAAACCGTTCGCCAAGGTCGATATCGCCAGCCGCCGCGCGGGCGCGGATAAACGCTGCGCGTTCCCACGGCAGCGCCTGCGATTCATAATAGCTGATCGCCGCGCCCACCGGCAGCGCGATCGGCGTCACTTCCGGCGAAGGACGAAGGCGAAGGTCGACGCGAAGGACATAGCCATCGCCGTCGCGCGTCTGCAGCAGGTCGATGACCCGGCGGGCGATCCGCACCGCTGCCTCGTCCGCCGCCTCGCCCGGTCGCACGGGCAAGCTATCGGGATCGTACAGCAGGATGGGATCGATATCGGAGGAATAGTTGAGTTCGCCGCTGCCCTGCTTGCCCAATGCAATGGCGCAAAAGCCGACAGGGTCCGCATCCGGCGTCCGTTCCGCAATGGCGATCCGGATCGCCTCGTGCAGCGCGCGGTCCGCAAATCCGGTCAGCGCGGCGACCACCGACTCCAGCGGCATCGCGCCCGACAGGTCGCCGATGGCAACGGCCAGTGCGATCTGCGCGCGGGCGATTCGCAGGCGGCGCGGCGCGGGGTCAGCCGATGCCAGAATCGGCTCGATCCTGCCCAGCGGATCGTCGATCCAGGGCATGGGATCGGCCGCGATGTCGGGAAACCGTTCGGCCAGCCTGCGCAGGAACGGCGAATATCGGTCCAACCGATGCAATGCGTCGGCAAAGCGACCCTGGTCGATGTTCATATCCATCCCAAAACCGGACATATTCCGAAGCGTTGAGCAACGAAACAGCCTGTGCAGCGTTTATCGAATATGACCCGAGCCGCCCCCCAGCCAAAGACGATCCCGATCGATCGACCGCGCATTGCGGATCGGCTGTCGCCGGCGCTGCGTTCGGCTTATGGCGACATGCGCAGCTTGCCCGACGACATGGTGGCGCTGCTGATGGAAATCGACATTCGTGCGGACGAACGCGATCCTCGGGCGCCCCGTCGCCACGATTAGGTCGCTGCCGAGCTTAACCCGCGTCAGCGGTCGCGGCTCAGCGTCTCCACATCATCCAGAATTGAATCGAGCGCACCCAGCGCCGTGTTGGGCGATTCCGACCGGCGCGGCAACTGTCCATCGTTCAGCAACTGCTCCAGCGCAACACGCCCGCGTGCGACACGGCTCTTGATCGTGCCGACCGCAACGCCGCAGATTTCAGCCGCCTCTTCATAGGCAAAGCCGCCCGCGCCGACGAGGATCAGCGCCTCACGCTGCGCTTCGGGTAGGTGCAACAGTGCGCGCTGGATATCGTCCAGCTCCAGATACCGGTCCTGACCCGCCGGCGCGGCCAGCAGGCGGTCGGCGACCAGATCGTCCCATTCGCCCTTGAACCGGGCACGGCGCATCTGGCTGAGATACAGATTGCGCAGGATGATGAACGTCCATGCGCGCATGTTGGTGCCCGCCTGAAACCGCTGGCGCGCGGCCCACGCCTTCATCAGCGTTTCCTGCACCAGGTCGTCGGCAAGATCACGGTTGCCCGACAGGGACCGGCCAAATGCGCGCAAATGCGGAATGACGGTCGCCAGTTCCTTCTTGAACGCATTGTCATCCAGCGGCTCAACCGGCGCGCGCGGCTCGTCCTGCTCGAAATCGGAATCGTCTGTCACGGAAACTCCACGCGCCGATGCCCCATCACCGCACATGCGGCCACTCCCCTGCATCACCATCGTCATAGGCTGTTTCGCCAGCGTCAAGCCAGCAGAAGCAGGGCGAACAGTGTGATTACCAAGACCAGCGATACTCCGAGGATATATCGCGTCATGTGCGGCGTTGATCCTGCCCGGGCGTCCTGGGCGGAAATATGGGGGGCGTCTTGATCGTCAACCATAAGACCAGAACCCCCCAAAACCATATTGGGTCCGTATCGACCCCGAGTTTTTTGCGATCAGTTCGCCGGAACGGTGCTCTGATCAAAGAACAGCGCCTGCGAAATCGCCGCCTTGACCGTCGAACGCTGGAACGGCTTGGTGATCAGGAACGTCGGCTCCGGCCGCTCACCTGTCAGCAACCGCTCGGGGAAGGCGGTGATGAAGATCACCGGCACGTTGAACTCGGACAGGATGTCCTTCACCGCATCGATGCCGGAACTGTCGTCCGCCAGCTGAATGTCCGCCAGCACCAGTCCGGGCCGATCCTCCATCGCCAGCGCCACCGCCTCGTCACGGGTCACCGCGACGCCGGTCACTTCATGGCCCAGATCGCGGACGATGGTTTCCAGGTCCATGGCGATGATCGGCTCATCCTCGATGATCAGCACGCGGGCGCGGGTCTGGCGCTCGATTTCGTTCAGCGCATCGGTGACAAGCAGCTCGACCTCGTCAATGTCGGTATCGAGCAGATAGGCGGTGTCTTCGTTGGTAAAGCCTTCCATCGCGGTCAGCAGCAATGCCTGCCGCGACAACGGCGCCAGCCGTGCCAGCCGGGCACGGGCGACCGCCTCATGCTCTTCGGCAAAGCCCGATGCCTTGGCAAGGTCATCCGCATTTGCGGACATCCAGATCGACTGAAACACCCGGTACAGGCCAAGACGCGGCGCGACGTCGGGAAATTCTTCCGGCGCCTCGACAATCGTTTCCAGCGCGGCGCGGACATAGTGATCCCCGTGGGTCTGACTGCCGGTCAGCGCGCGGGCGTAACGGCGAAGAAAGGGCAAGTGCGGCGCAAGCTGCTGTCCGAGCGACATATTTTTTCATTCTCCATTCCAGCGAACGGCCCCCCTGATCGGTTCCGCAGCGCGATGTTAGTCTGATTGATCGCGCATGAAAATCGGTACGCAAGCGCAATCGCATCCAGGCATGGAACAAACGACCCGCTCTTTGGTTTCATGCGCGCAGATACATCTTGAAAATGCTGCAGCAGACGGGTTGATGCCAACAGGGATATTCGACGCTGCAAGGTGGCCAGGGGGACGGTGTGGGATCGACGGATAAACGGACGGGCAAGGCAGTGACGGACGCACAGACAACCAAACCGGGCAGCCGGAAACCTGCGGCCGCACGGGATGTCGGCGACGCATTGCGTGCCGTTTATCATGATGCGGTTGACGAGAGCATTCCGCGCGAATTGCTCGATCTGCTCAACAAATTGTCCTGAACCCGGCCATGAACTCGCCGGGTCGGCAAGAACCTGACCCGGGATCGATCACCCCGGGCCGATCCCGCTGGCCGACGGGCACCCGCGTATTCCTGATCCTTGCCGGGGCCCTGTTCCCGCTGGCGGTAATTGCCCTGTCCGCGACGCTGCAGACCGCACGACAGGTGGACCGCGACCAGGCGGAACGCATGCAGGCCGCTGTCACCGATGCCGCACGCGCCCTTTCCATCGAACTGGTCGGCGATATCACTGCCCTGTCGGTTGCAGCACAGGCGCTGGCGGAAAACCCGGACGATGCGGCCAGTTGTGCCAGAATTCGGGGCGTCTTTGCCGCGCAATCGGCGCAGGGTGCCGTTTTTGCCATCCTGACAAGGGACGGCCGACTTCTCTGCGGAACGGCGATCGCGGGCATTGGGGCGCCCGATCCCATGGTCAGCGGACCGGAGGTCAGGCTGACCGACAATGGGTTGATGCTGTTGGCCAGCGGCATGAATGGCGTCCGGGCCGTCGCGCTCTATCCGCGCCCGATGGTCGCCGCCTCGGCCCGGCCGCAGGGATTTCTCTCCGCATTCGGAACCACGCTGATCCATGAGGACAAGACCCTTCAGCTGGAGCCGCTGCCCCGCAGCGGATGGCTGGACCGGGTCGACCGCGTCCGCGCGCAGCTGGGCCTGGACGGCTTGCGGCTTGAATTGCAGATGCGCGGGCCGGCCGTCACCTCTGCCCTGCTGATCGCCCTGTTGCTGCCGCTCTTGATGTGGGCCGCGGCGGCAATCATCGGCTGGTTCGTCGTCGACCGGCTGCTGATCCGTCCACTGCGCCTGGTTCATGCCGGCGTGCGCGCCTATCGGCCGGGCGACGTCATCGATGCGGCGCAGTTCGGTACGATCTCGTCGCAGGAACTGGCCGATCTTGGCAGCACCTTTGCCGATATCTCACGCACCGTTCAGCAGCACCAGACCGATCTGGCCGACGGGCTGTCGCGCCAGACGAAACTGACCCGCGAAGTGCATCACCGGGTAAAGAACAACCTTCAGGTGATTGCCAGCCTGATCAATTTCCATTCGCGCGCCGCCCCCGTCCCCGCGGCGCTGGAGGCCTATGCCCTGATCCAGCGGCGAGTGGATGCCCTGGCAGTGGTCCATCGCCATCATTTTGCGGAACTTGAGGATAATCAGGGGCTGGAACTGCGCTCGGTGATCGGCGAACTGGCGTCGAACCTGCGCGCCACGGCACCGGAAACCGCATCGCGGATGACGATCGGCATCGACATCGCCCCGCTGCTGGTATCGCAGGATGTTGCCGTCGCCGTCGCATTCCTGATTACCGAGCTGATCGAACTGGCAATGCAGGCCACCCCCTCGCCCGCCATCACCATCTCGATCAATCCCGATGAGGAACAGGAGGGCCTGGCCATTCTGCGCGTCAGTTCCAATGGTCTGGTCGACAATGCCGAGTTCCGCGAGCTGTATGACAGCCGCTATGGCCGCGTGATGACCGGCCTGTCGCGGCAGCTTCGCGCGACGCTGCACCACGATCCGCTGGTCGGCGCTTATGAAATCGCCATCGCCGCCCGTCGCCGGGTGAACGGATAAAAAATGTTTCGGGGGATGGAACCCGAAACGACCCGCACCGTTATAACCTTCGGATAGCGATCAACGCCCCCCGCTCTCGCTGTCCAAGAACAGAACCCGGATGTGCCCGACCCTCCCCCCCCGGCGGCGCATCCGGGTTCATTCATTTCCGGGCGTTTTTTCCAGGAAAAATCTGCGTTTCTCGCTCCGCCGGACCGGCTTGGAACCATATCCGGCTCAAAGCATTTTGATCGGGCGAGTTAAGAATGGAGCATGATCATGCGTAAAGTCGTCGCAATGGCCCTGATGGCCGGAACCCTGTTGGTCAGCGCGTGCAACACCGTCGAAGGCGTCGGCCGCGACGTCGAGTCGGTCGGCGACACCGTTGCGGACACCGCGAGCGGCGCGAAATAATCGTTTCTGAGTGCAGTCGGTCCCAAGCTGGGGTCGTGGGAAACCACGGCCCCATTTTTTGTCGGCTTGTTGCGTGAACTGGGCCTACCTCAGCCCTCTACAGCCGTATCCTCGCGCTTGCGGCGCTTTTCGGTGAACCAGATGCCGATGATCGCCAGCTCGTACAGAATGACCAGCGGCACGGCCAGCAACAGCTGGGATCCCACATCGGGCGGAGTCAGCACGGCCGAGATCGCAAACGCTCCGACGATCGCATAACGCCGCGCGCTTTTCAGCTGCGCCCGCGTGATCAGGCCCGCCGCCTCCAGCAGCATCAGCAGCACCGGCAGCAGAAACGCCAGGCCAAAGGCGAACAGGAACTGCATCACGAAATCAAGGTAGTTGCCAACGGATGGCAGCGCCTCCTGCGTCACCCCGCCGCCCAGATCGCCCTCCATGCCCAGCAGAAAGGTGAGCGCGACCGGAATGGCGATGAAATAGGCGAGGCAGGCTCCCATGGTGAACAGCACCGGCGTCGCCAGCAAAAACGGCAGCAGCGCCTTCTTCTCCCGCCGGTACAGGCCGGGGGCGACGAACTGCCACAACTGGTTGGCGATCACCGGAAAGGACAGCATCAGCGCGGCAAAGAATGCCACCTTCACCTTCACCAGAAACGCCTCGAAAATCTGGGTATAGATCAGCTTGTTCTGCCCCGCATCGGCCAGCGGCTGAACCAGCACGCCAAAGATCGGCTTGGCAAAGGTGAAGCCGATGAAAAAGAAGATCACCAGCGCGATCACGCTGAACAGCAGGCGTCGGCGAAGCTCGATCAGGTGGTCCAGCAGCGGTGCCTGGCTATCGTCAATCTCGTTCACGGGCGGGGGGCATCCGGTGCGGGCGGAACGGCGGGGGCCGGCTGATCGGCCGGTGCAGAGGATGCCGGATCGCGTGCGTCCGGCGTGCTATCGACGATGTCGGGCCGGGGCGTCTGCAATGCAGGCGCGTCGGCATAGGGGTCGACAACCGGCTCGGCCGCCGCCGTCCCGTCGGCTTCGGGCCGATGGGGGGCGGGCAATGCATCGACGGACGGGAATTCCCGCATGATCCGGGCATTTTCCTCTGCCCATTTCTTTTCCATCTCGGCCAGCTCGGCCTCGCGCACCATATTGTCGAACCCGGCGCGGAACTGCCGCGTCACCGCGCGCGCCTTGCCGACCCACTGGCCGACGAACCGCATCGCCTTTGGCAGATCCTTTGGGCCGATCACCAGCAGCGCAACGATCGCCACCAGCATCAATTCCGTCGGTGCGACGTCAAACATCGTGGCGCAATCCGCCGATCGTCCAGCGCATGGCGTTCGTCGTCCCGGTCAGCGAGAAATCAGCGTGCGTCGCGGGCGCGGTCGGCGTCGCGGTCCAGCGTCGGGTCGACCCGCTGTCCCTCGATCCGGGTCGGTTCGGCCTCCGGCTTGCTATCGTCCTCGGCCATGCCCTTCTTGAAATTCTTGATACCCTTGGCGACGTCGCCCATCATGTTGGAAAAGCGGCTGCCGCCAAACAACAGGATGACCAGCACGGCAACGACCAGCCAGTGCATCAGGCTCATACCACCCATCGGAAAATCTCCTCGAATCCGCCCACCGCATCTAGGCTCCAAACCCGACCGGGACAAGGATCGAGATCGCCCGTCGAACGCCGCCGACAAGAAGCGCAGCGCAGTCGCGTAGCCAACGCTACGCGCAAGCAAGCGACGATGCTCGGCGGCCTTCGACGGGCGATCGCAAAGCGGCGGGCGGATTTTGGCCCACGGCGTCGTTGCGCGTCGGTCACGATGCTTCGGCATCGCTCCCTCCTTGCGCCTAGCCGTGCACCAAAATCCGCTCCGTCTCGACCATGTCCCGGTCGAGTTTGGAGCCTAGGCGTCTTCGTCGGGCTTTTCCACCTCAAGCTGCTCAAAGGCGAGATCGACCGGATCGAGCAGTCCTGCGGCCCGCAAATCGTCGATACCGGGCAGGTCGCGGCGGCTCGACAGGCCGAAATGCGTCAGAAACGCCGGCGTCGTGGCATAGGTCAGCGGCCGGCCCGGCACCTCGCGCCGGCCGGCGGGGCGGATCCATCCGGCCTGCATCAGCACGTCGATCGTTCCCTTGCTGATCTGAACGCCGCGAATCGCCTCGATCTCGGCGCGGGTTACCGGCTCGTGATAGGCGATGATGGCCAGCGTCTCGATGCCCGCCCGGCTCAGTTTGCGGGGCTCTTCCCGGTCGCGGCGCAGGAAATGGGCCAGGTCGCCCGCCGTCTCGAAATGCCACCGGTCGCCGCGCCGGACCAGCACGACGCCCCGCCCGGCATAATCGCCGGTCAGCCGGTCGATCGCGCCGCGCACATCGGTGTCCGGCCCGACATGGGCCGCGATCTCCGCAATCGTCATCGGCGCGGAGGATGCGAACAGCACCGCCTCCACCGCGCGCTTCGCCTCGTCGGCCACGGGGTCATCCGGCTGCATCGGCGGCCCTGACATAGAGCGGGGCAAACGGCGATTGCTGGCGCAGCGCCACCCGCCCCTGCCGCGCCAGTTCAAGCGCGGCGACAAAGCTGGAGGCAAGCGCCGACCGGCGATACCCCGCATCGACCGCATCGGGCAGGAAACTGTCCAGCGTCGCCCAGTCGATCCGCGCCCCGACCAGCGCGGACACCCGCTCCAGCGCGGTTTCCAGCGTCATCACCGGGCGGCGGGCAACCACGTGCAGCACCGGGCGGCTGCGCGCGCTCACCCGGCCATAGGCCGCGATCAGGTCATAGATTTCCGCCTGCCACACCGCATGGCGCACCGTGCGCAGCCCCTCCGGCGCGCCGCGGGCAAAAACGTCGCGGCCCAGCCGGTCGCGCGCCATCAGCCGGGCGCCCGCCTCCCGCATCGCGTTCAGCCGCTCCAGCCGCAACGTCAGGCGCAGCGCAAGTTCTTCGGGACTGGGCTCCACATCGGGATCGCGCGGCAGCAACAGGCCGGATTTCAGATAGGCGAGCCAGGCCGCCATGACGAGGTAATCGGCCGCAACCTCCAGCTTCAGCGCGCGCGCCTCGGCGATAAAGGCCAGATACTGATCGACCAGCGCCAGGATCGAAATCTGGCGCAGATCAACCTTCTGCGTCCGGGCAAGCGCCAGCAACAGGTCGAGCGGCCCTTCCCACCCGTCCACGTCCACAGTCAGCGTATCGGCTTCCCCCTCGCCCATCCCGTCATATCAGCAGGGGATGGGCGATTTGTCATCCCCGGCTTTTGCAATTCCGCCGCATGGGACCGGGGCCGCCCTTCGCCATAACCGCAAACGAAAACGGGCCGGGCGCCCCCACGCCCGACCCGTCCCCTCCAACGCCCCCCGCTCAAATGGGGACGTATCGCCCTTACGCCTGCATGATCTGCGGCAGGGCAGAGGCATAGCGTTCCACATCTTCGATCTTGCCGCAACTGACCCGCGACCATTCGGTCCATTTGCCATAGGCGCCGCGGATCATGATCTGGCGGTCGGCCATCGCGGTGCGCAGCTTGTTGGCGTCGGGCACCTTCACGAACACGAAATTGGTCTGCGACGGCAGGGCGGTCAGCCCGGCCTTCTTCACCGCGGCCTCGATCATCTGGCGGCCCTCCGTCACCTTTGCCTTGGAATAGGTGGTGAAGGCGGTGTCGTTGAACGATGCGATGGCGGCGGCCAGGCCGGCGGTGTTGCCGCCCATGCTCATTTCATATCCGCGCACTTCCTGAACCACCTTGGGCGATGCGATGGCATAACCGATGCGCAGCCCGGCCAGGCCATAGATCTTGGAAAAGGTGCGAACGACGATGACGTTCTCGCCCTTTTTCACCAGGTCGACGACGCTGTTCTGCTCCGGGAAATCGAGCAGTTCGTTATACGCCTCGTCCACCAGCACCGTCGCCTGGGGCGACACCTTGGCGATGAACGCGCGCAGCTTGGCATTGTCGATCAGGACGCCCGTCGGATTGTTGGGGTTGCAGATATGGACCAGCTTGACGTCCGGCGTCATCGCGGCGGCCATCGCGTCCAGATCGGTGTCCAGCATCGCGGTCAGGGGAACGCGGATCACCTTTGCCCCCTTGCGTTCGGCATAACCGACCGTCGTGTCCCAGAACAGTTCGGGGGCCAGAATGGACCCCTTGTCCTTCCATGCCAGCGCGGTGGCGGACAGCACCTCGGTCGATCCGCTGCCCAGCAGCACCATGTCCGGGGTGACGGCAAATTTTTCCGCGATCATCGCGGTCAGCCGCTGGGCACCCCCCTCGGCATAATAGCATCCCTTGGACGACCAATCGTACATCGCCTTCAGCGCGCTGGGCGCGGGGCCATAGGGGTTTTCGTTGCGCGACAGCAGGGCCACGCCATCGCCCGGCCCGAACAGCGGCGGTTCGGCGGCGCTGGCGGCAAAGACAGAGGTGGAATTGCCGGCCGCCGCGATCAGCGGGGCAGCGGAAGCGGCGCGGATCAGCGACCGCCGGGACATGGTCATCGTCATCGTCTGAACTCCTCGATCAGCCATGCTGTTCACAGCACGTGCATTCCGTTGCGGATCATGATTGCGCCGACAAACACCAGATACAGACCAAAGATGCGGCGCAGCATCTCGGGACTAAGGCGATGGGCGGCCGCGGCCCCCCATGGCGCGGAAAAGATCGACGTGGCGGTAATCGCCGCCGCCGCGGGCAGGTTGACGTAACCCAGCGAGCCAAAGGGCAGGCCGGGCATGTTCCACCCGATGATCGAAAACCCGATCACGCCGGGCAATGCGATGATGAAGCCGATGCCGGATGCGGTGGCGATCGCGCGGTGGATCGACTTGCCGCACAACGTCATCACGATGATCGCGATGGTGCCGCCGCCGATGCCAAGCAGCGAGGAAAAGGCGCCAAGGCCGCCGGCAATCCCCACCTTTGCCGCGCCGCCGGGCAGTGCCTGCGCCACCTGACGCCCGGCAAACATCGGGAACAGGAAATGGACGGCCATGATCATCATGCCGCCGCCAAAGATGATGGCCAGGCCACCGCCCGGCACCCGCGCCGCCAGTACCACGCCCGCGCCGACGCCAAGCACGATCCACGGCGCCCAGCTTTTCAGCATGTCGAAATCCACCGCGCCGCGCTTGGCGTGCGCCTGAACCGACCGGATGGACGTGACGACGATGGTGGCCAGCGACGTGCCGATGGCGACATGCGCGATCTCGTTCGGTGCCGTGCCCAACAGCGGCAGCACCAGGAACAGCGCCGGGACGACGACGAAGCCGCCGCCGATGCCGAAAATGCCCGCGGCAAAGCCAGCGAGCAGGCCAGCGGCCAGCATGGCCAAAATGGTGATCAGCAGGTCAGCAGTCATGCACGCACCCCGTGTGCGAGGCGCGCCGAACCGTTCCGAACAAATAACCCGCGTGACATGGGACGCCCTTTCAAAAGGGTGAAAACCAGGTCTCTCCGATCCTGCCTGTCCGAGGCGCCCTGTACGGGCTGTCACGCGGTGGCGAGGTTTATCGTGGGTTCCTCTGTCGCGCCGGGAATCCGGCGGGCGGCGCGCTGCGAATCACGCCGCGACCGAACCCTAGCAGCGTCGCGCAACGCGGCAAGGGTTGTTCATGCAATTGAAAGCAACGCGTCACGTTTCCCGATCAGTGTTGCAAAATCGTCGGGCTGCGTCCCGGCCCGGCGCTGGCGCATCGCCCGGTCCAGCCGGTCCAGCGTCACCTGCGGTGCATCGCCGATGCTGGCGGCGATATCCTCCATCTCCGCCATCCGCGCCCAGCAATCCAGCACCACGTCGCATCCGGCCGCAATGGCCCCCGCCGCCTTTTGTCCCGCCGTGCCGGACAGGGCCTTCATGTCGATATCGTCGGTCATCAACAGGCCGTCAAAGCCGATCCGGCGGCGGATCACGTCCCCAATGACGACCGGCGACAGCGTGGCGGGCCGTTCGGCATCCCATGTCTTGAACAGAATGTGCGACGTCATGCCCATCGGCGCATCGGCCAGCGCGCGGAACGGGTGCAGATCCTGTTCCAGCGCCGCCTCGTCCGCATCCACTGTCGGCATGTCGTAATGGCTGTCCACCCGGGCGCGGCCATGGCCCGGCATATGCTTCACCACCCCGACCACGCCTGCGCGCGCCAGCCCGTCCAGCACCGCGCGGCCCATCGCCGCCACACGCATCGGGTCGTGGCCATAAGCGCGCTCGGCAATGGCGGGCGTGGTGTCGGGATGACAGACGTCCAGGAGCGGCAGGCAATCGACGGTGATGCCAACCTCGGCCAGCATCGCACCGATCGCCTGCGCATTGATCCGCGCGGCCTCGATCGCGGTGGCGGGGGCGATATCGTACAGCGCATCGAACCGGGGACCGGCGGGAAAGGCGGGCCATTCCGGCGGCCCCATCCGCGCCACCCGGCCGCCCTCCTGATCGATCAGGATCGGCAGGTCGCCCCGCCCGGACAGGTCGCGCAGTGAGTCGGTCAGCGCGCGCAGCTGCGCACGGTCCACCACGTTCCGGCGGAACAGGATGTACCCGACGGGATCGGCCTCACTGAAAAATGCGCGTTCGTCGGGGGTGATCGCTGGGCCGGACAGGCCATAGATGACGGGCTTCATGCCCTTCGCCTAGCTCAAGCGGATGGCTTGGGAAACCGCCCCGCTCAATCCGCCGCGACGAAACAGCTTTCGCCCGCGACCTTCAGCCGCTGGCACAGCTCACGCGCCTGCATCGCGCTGCCCGCATTGACGCGCAGGCGGCTGACCGACCGGCCATTCACCTCGGCCGACTGGACCGACTTGCCCAGCGGGGCCAGCCAGGGAAAGCGGCGGCTGAGCGCAGACCATGCCTGATCGGCGGCCACGCTGGTCGGATAGGCGCCAAGCTGGACGACCGATCCGCCACCGCCGCTGCTCGCTGCAGCCGGGGCGGCCGTGTTGGGCAGCAGCGGCTTTGCCTTTTCCGGCACGGGCGCCGCCACCTTGGGCGCGCCGGTTGCCTTGGGCGCGGGCGCACTGGGCACCACCTTGCCCGCAACCGGGGTTTCCATCGTCCGGGACAGATCGACCGACGCGTTGGTCACGGCCCCCTCGGTCGCGGCATAGACGCTGTCGCCCTCCCCCGCCATCTTCATGCCGCCGGGATCGGTCGGCTTGACCTTGTAATCGCCCTGGGGCGCCGCGATCAGCGATCCATCCCCGTCGCCGCCGGACGGGCGCGACATCATCGAATAGGCAAAGCCGAGCGCGGCCAGCAGCACGATGCCCGCCACGACCAACAGGCCGATGCGCGACCAGCCGGATCGGGCCTCGTCGAAATCCTGCGCACTTTCCAGCCAGGGCAGCTTTTCGCCGTCCTCGAACCCGTCAATGCGTCTGTCGGTCATCACCCCATCTCCGTCACGGCCGCGACACCCATAATCGACAGACCGT
Organism: Sphingomonas sp. BGYR3; assembly: GCF_025153455.1. NCBI lineage: Bacteria > Pseudomonadati > Pseudomonadota > Alphaproteobacteria > Sphingomonadales > Sphingomonadaceae > Sphingomonas > Sphingomonas sp. BGYR3. The sequence continues at coordinate 1,269,374 of NZ_JANZNT010000001.1, forward strand.
TTCGAATTACTTGCCCGATGGCATCGCCCAGCGCCAGCCGCGCCCGTGTCAGGTCGGGACGGTCGGCAATGACGAAACGGCGGGCGGGATCATCATTGCCCGCATTGTACAGCGAATGGAATTCCGCTGCCAGATCATAGAGATAGAACGCAATCCGGTGCGGTTCGCGCGCCGCGGCCGCCCCCTCGACCACCCGCGGGAACTGCGCCGCCAGCTTGACCAGCGACAACTCCTCCGTCCCAAGCAGGGACAGGTCGGCCGGTCCGTCGGCGATTCCCGCCTCTGCCGCGCGCCGTTTCATCGAATGAACCCGGGCATGGGCATAGTTGACGTAGAACACCGGATTGTCCTTCGACGCCTCGACCACCTTGGCGAAATCAAAGTCCATCTGCGCATCCGCCTTGCGGGTCAGCATGGTAAAGCGGACGACATCCTTGCCCACTTCGCGCACGACATCGGCCAGCGTCACGAAATTACCCGCCCGCTTCGACATCTTCACCGGTTCGCCGCCGCGCAGCAGGCGCACCATCTGCACCAGCTTCACGTCGAACCGCGTCCTGCCCTCGGTCAGCGCGGCGACGGCGGCCTGGATGCGCTTGACCGTGCCGGCATGGTCCGCGCCCCAGATGTCGATCAGCTGATCGGCCGATTGCGCCTTCTGGAAATGATAGGCCATGTCGGCACCGAAATAGGTCCAGCTGCCGTTCGATTTCTTGATCGGCCGGTCCTGATCGTCGCCAAACTTGGTCGCGCGGAACAGGGGCAGCTCGACCGGCTCCCAATCCTCGGGCGTCTCGCCCTTGGGCGCTTCCAGCACGCCGTCATAGACGAGGTCGCGGGCGCGCAGCCATGCCTCGGCCTCTTCGGGCTTGCCCGCCGCCTGCAATTCCGCCTCTGACGAAAACAGGTCGTGATGGATGCCGAGCAGCGCCAGATCGGCCCGGATCATCACCAGCATCGCCGCCACCGCGCGGGTGCGGAACAGCGCCAGCCACTCGCCCTCGTCCGCGCCGACGAACCGGTCGCCATATTCCGCCGCCAGTTCGGCGCCCACGGGCTTCAGGTAATCGCCCGGGTACAGCCCCTCGGGGATCTCGATCGTCTCGCCCAGCGCCTCGCGGTACCGCAGATGCGCCGACCGGGCGAGCACGTCGACCTGCCCGCCCGCATCGTTGACATAATATTCGCGGATCACCCGGTGCCCGGCAAATTCCAGGAGCGAGGCCAGCGCATCGCCGACCACCGCGCCCCGGCAATGGCCCATGTGCATCGGCCCGGTGGGGTTGGCAGAGACATATTCGATGTTGACGGTGACGCCCTGTCCGCTGGTCGACCGGCCATAACCGTCGCCCTGCCCGGCAATTTCGGTCATCTCGCCGCGCCACACATCGTCGATCAGGGTCAGGTTGATAAAGCCCGGCCCGGCGACCGACACCGCCGCAACCGTATCCAGCGCATTCAGCTTGCCGGCAATCGCTTCGGCCAGCGCACGCGGATTGGTGCCCGCGGGCTTGGCCAGCACCATCGCGGCGTTGGTCGCCAGATCGCCATGGCTGGCATCGCGGGGCGGCTCGACCGTGATCGACCGGCGCTCCAGCCCGGCGGGCAACACGCCATCGGCCTCTAGCGCATCCAGCGCGGCGTTCAGATGGGCGGCGAAACGGACATAAAGCGACATTGCAGGTTCCAAGCGGTTCGGATCAGCGCGGCGCTTAGACCATGCGCGGATCAAGGGCAAAGGGGTGGGACAGCGGGCGCGGGCGTCAGCCCGCAGCGACCGCGCGTCGTCGGCTGCCGATCCAGCTGTTGCCGGCGAACAGGACGAGGCCCGCCCAGATCAGCGAAAAACAGATCAGGTGCGCCGTCGTCATCACCTCTCCGAACACGCTGATCGCCAGCACGAACTGCATCGTCGGGGCCAGATACTGGATCAGGCCAAGCACGGTCAGCGGCAGTCGGCGGGCAGCGGCGGCGAACAGTAACAGCGGCACTGCCGTGATGGCGCCCGCCGTCAACAACAACGTGGTCGTCGCCGCATCGCTGCCCAGCGCAACGCCGCCATGCCCCGCCTGCCAGAACATCCAGCCGGCGGCAAAGGGGGTCAGGATCGCGGTTTCGATGCCCAGCCCCTCCAGCGATTCAACGGGGGCAAGCTTTCGCACCAGGCCATAAAATCCAAAGGAAAAGGCCAGCGCCAGGCTGATCCACAGCGCCGCGCCCGCGCCGCTGGCCAGCACCGCGACGCCCGCCGCGGCCAGCGCGATCGCCGCGCCCTGCACCCGGTTCAGCCGCTCGCCAAGCAAGGTCACGCCCAACAGGACGTTGACCAGCGGATTCAGGAAATAGCCCAGGCTGGCGGCCAGCACCTGATGATGCTGAACCGCCCAGATATAGACCAGCCAGTTAACCGAAATCAGCGCCGCGCTGGCCATCAGCATGGCGATCGTCCGCCGGTTGGCCAGCACCGAGCGCAGCTTTTCCCACCGGCCAAGCATCAGGATGATCGCGCCCAGCAGCACGACCGACCCCAGGATGCGCATGGCGACCACTTCCCACGCCGTCACATGGGCCAGAAACGCGAAATAAAGCGGCAACAGCCCCCACAGGACATAGGCGCCGAACGCCTGGGTCAGCCCCTTGCGGCACAATGGTTGGACGGGGGCGATGGCGGGTTCCACCCCCGCGATCTAGGGGCGATGCTGCGCCGCGTCAAAACAGCTGTGGTTTGGGCGCACATGGCCGTGCTTGCCGCATCGTCCCGGCCGCCTATCTGTGATCCCGTCCCAACCGGCGGGGCGATCCCCGCCCTGGCAGGAGAGCGGCCATGCGTCTGAGCCATTTAATCCCGGTTGCCGCACTGATGCTGGCCGCGTGCCAGCCCATGCCGAATGCGCCCGGCCCGCCGGGCAAGGAGAACGAGATGAGCCAGCCCCCGCTTGGCAACACGCGCTGGCAACTGGTCGAATTTCAGTCGCCGAACGATCGCATCGGAACGATCAGCCCGGCTGCACCCGACCGATACAAGCTGGATTTTCAGGCCGACGGGCGGCTGGCGATGCAGCTCGACTGCAATCGGGGGATGGGCCAGTGGCGCGCGGATGGGGCGACACTGACGATGACCAGCGGGGCGACGACGCGGGCGATGTGCCCGCCGGGCACCTGGGACATGCTGATCGCGCGCGATCTTGGCAAGGTCGCGTCCTATGTCGTGCGCGACGGCGACCTGTATCTTGCCCTGACCGACGATGGCGGCATCTATCGCTGGCGGCGACTGCCCTAAACGCGGATCAGGCCCGGCACATCTGCGCTGCGCGGCAATGCCGGGAACAGCGTGGCGGCCACCCGTTCCCGGTCCAGCGCGAAATGCTGGGCCACCGCACTGGCGATCAGCGCGTCCAGCCCCAGCGTGGGGCGCAGGTCCCGCTGCTCCAGCAGCTTGTCGGGCGCAAGGCCGGGCCAGTCGGCCACGATCCGCCCGCCCTTCACCGCGCCGCCGATCAGCATCGCCATCGCGCCCGTGCCGTGATCGGTCCCTTGCGTGCCGTTGACCTTGACCGTCCGGCCGAACTCGGTCGCCACCAGCACCAGCGTGCTGGCCCAATGGTCGCCAAGGCCGGTGCGCAGCGCGCCAATCATCGCATCCAGCCCGCGCAGCTGCCCGGTCAGGCGGCCACGCTGCCCCGCATGGGTATCCCATCCGCCGGTTTCGATCATCGCGACCCGCTCGCCCGCTGGCGCGGCCAGCATCCGGGCGGCCAGCGCCCCGGTCGCGGCGGCATTGCGCCCCGCCTCTGCGGCCAGATCGCCGGCCAGCATCCGCGTGGCATTCGCCTGCTGCCACAGGGCGTGCAGCTGCGCATCGCTTTCATACAGCGCGCCGACCCGCGCCAGCAGGTCGTCCGACGCATCGGGCAGGTTGGACGGGGCATAGGATGCGACCTCCACCGGCCCGCGCAGCGCGACGGGGACGGTGGCGGCGATGGCAATCGCCTTTGCCTCTGTGCGCGGCAACAGGGTGAGCAGCCGGTTCAGCCAGCCATCCTTGACCGCATAGGCAGCGGCCCCGCCCGTCTCCAGCACGTTCTGCCCATCGAAATGCGACCGCTCGCGATAGGGGGAGGCGACGGCATGGGCGAACAGCGCCTCGCCCTTGCCATACAGGGCGGACACCTCCGTCAGCGCCGGATGCAGCGCGAACAGGCCGCCCATGGTCGGGGCGCTTGCGAAATCCTCGGCCAGCACGCCGCGCGCCGCAGCGAATGCCGGGTCGCCGGTTGGGGCCAGGATGCCCAGCGAATCGGCCGCGCCGCGCTGGATGATGAACACGAACCGCCGGTCGGTGGCGGGCGCGGCCATCACCATGCCGGGCGCGGCAAAGGTCAACAGGGTGGCCGGTCCGGCGGCGGCCAGCAGGGCGCGACGGGAAAGCGTCATCGTCTATCTCCGCATCATTTCGGGGCAGGCGAGCAACAGCGCCAGCGCCTGTGTGCCATCCTCGGCACGGGCAATCGCCTGACTGGTGGCCGCGCCCAGCGTGTCGGGGAACAGTTTCGGGGCCAGCGCGCGGGCATCGGCCGCCCGACCCATCCGCATCGCCAGCCGCTCCGCCGCCTCGACGCGGCGCATCACGGCATCGGGCGCGGCCCAGCTGGCGGCGATATCATCGAACCCGGCGGGCGATCCGGGTCGCCAGACCGGCTGGCCCAGCTGACCCAACAGGCCGACCGTGGCAAACCGGGGCGCCTCCTCGACATTCAGCGCGCGCAGGGCGGCGATGTTCCATTCCCATGGTGTGCGGAACTTCACCGGCTCCGGCACCCATGCCTCCGGCGAATCGATGATCGCGCGGTACAGCGTCGGCAAATCGCCATCGGATGCCAGAAACGCCTTTTCCAGCCGCGCGACCATGGCGGGCGGCGGCGTGTCGCCCGCGAAATGCCGGGTCAGCTTGGTGGCGATATGCCGCGCCGTCATCGGATGGACGGCGAGCATGTCCAGCACCGCCAGCGCCTGTTCCTCCCCGCCATCGGGATAGGTCCGGCCCAATATGGTGCGCGCGCCCGGCTGATGCATCTGCGGTACGAACTGGAACGCGCCGTCGCTGGCATCGGCCTGTCCCGCCAACCGCCGGGCAATCTGGCCCCGGCCGAATCCCGCCGCCGTCCATCCGGTCAGCGCGCGGGCGAATTCGGTTACGTCGTTCTGGCTATACCCGCCCTTCACGCCCAGCGTGTGCAGCTCCAGGATCTCGCGCGCCAGATTTTCATTGAGGCCCAGCTGCCGCCGCCGCGCCCGCTGGCCCAGCACGCTGTCCGGGCCGACCGACTGCGCCTGATCCAGAAACATCAGCATCGCCGGATGCCGCGTCGATGCGCGCACCATGTCGCGGAACGTGCCCATCACGTGCGGCCGGATCGCCTCGAACTCCATCGGCCCGGCCAGGGCCAGCACAGCGGGCTTGTCGGTGGAAACCGCGAAATGGTTGGACCAGAAATGAACCAGCCGCTCGGCGAACGGCGTATCCGTGGCAACAGCCGCCTGCACGCGCGCGGCCACCGCAACAGGATAAAGTTCACGCCCCCGCTCCCGAACAAACTGCTGCACCCGCTGTTCCAGACCGCCCATCGGGTTCTGCTGTCCCGGCGGCATCGCGGCCATGGTGTCCATCCCCTGCCCAGCCATCGCCTGCCCGGCCATGCCCGGCATCGCAGGATCGCGCCCGTCCATTTCCGACATCGGGCCGGCCATGGGGGCGTTCGCGCCCTGCTGCATCATCCGGCGGCGCGCGCGGCGCTGGTCCTGGGGCGATCCCTGTCCGGCGGGCGGCGACGTGCCCTGATCGCCATTCTGATTGCGGGCCCTGCCCGGCTGCACGCCTTCTTCCATCAGCTGTTGGCGATAGTCGATCACAGCGCGCGCAACCGCCTCGCTGCCCGGCACCGATGCCAGCACGGCCGGCCGCGGGTCGAACCCGTCAAGCTGACGGATCAGCCATTGCCGGGCATCGCCGCCGTCCGACCGGTCGGGCCGGGCGCCCAGCCCAAATCGGTTTTCGGCAATCTGAAGACTGGCCATCGGCGCTATCCCTTATCCTCTCGGTCCGGGGATAATGCCTGTCTGTCGCAAAACTGTCCCAGCCAAACGGATCACTCAACGCTTCACCGCTGCGGCAAACCGTCTGGTCGCCGTTCGTCGGGGTCAGTCGCGCGCGATCCGGCTGACCAGCAGCTTGTCGATCTTGCGTCCGTCCAGATCGACGATCTCGAACCGCCAGCCCTGTTCGCGGAATACCTCGCCCTCGTCCGGCAGATGCTTCAGCACCGCCAGCGCCAGCCCCGCCACGGTGGCGAAGTCGCGATCTTCGGGCAGGTCGATGCCGATCCGGTCGGCCAGCAGGTCGGCCGGCGCTTGTCCCGCGACCAGCAGCGATCCGTCCTCTCGCTCGACGATCATCGCGCCCTCGCCCGGCTCTGCATCCGACGCGAATTCGCCCGCGATCGCGGCCAGCAGGTTGGCCGGGGTCACGATCCCTTCGAAATGCCCATATTCGTCATGAACGAACCCCACCGGTACGTCCGCCCGGCGCAGCATTTCCAGCGCGTCCATCGCATCCAGCTGATCCGGCAGCACCGCCGCCTGCCGCATCAGCGCACGCAGGTTCAGCGGCTCGCCCGCGACCATCGCTGCCACGATGTCGCGCGCCTGCACGACGCCCAGCACGCTGTCGATCGATCCGTCCGCCACCGGCAACCGGGTATGCGGCGTTTCGCGCAGCCGCTCGCGCAGCGCCGCCTCGTCCAGCCCGGCGTCCAGCCAGTCCACTTCGGTGCGCGGCGTCATCACCTCGCGCACCGGCCGGTCGGCCAGGCGCACGACGCCCGAGATGATGGAGCGTTCATGCTCCTCGATCACGCCGGACTTGGTCGCTTCCGACACGATCAGGTGCAGCTCCTCTGCCGTCACCCGGTTTTCCGATTCGCGGGCCAGGCCGAGCAGGCGAAAGACCAGCGCGCTCGACGCATCCAACAGCCAAACGATTGGCGCCGTCGCCACCGCCAGCCAGCGCATGGGCAGCGCGACCCAGATCGCGATCCGTTCGGGCGAGCGCAGCGCAAACTGCTTGGGCACCAGTTCGCCGACGATCAGCGATGCGTAGGTGGTGATGCCGATCACCACGCTGAACCCCAGCGTCTGCGCCAGTTCGGCATCCAGGCCCAGCATCTCGATCCGCTTCGCCACCGGCCCGCCAAGGCTGGCGCCCGAATAGGCACCGGCAACAATGCCGATCAGGGTGATGCCGATCTGAACGGTCGACAGGAACTTGCCGGGATTTTCGGACAGCTCGATCGCGGCGACCGCGCCCCTGCTACCCCCCTTGGCCAGTCCGTCCAGCCGGGCGCGACGTGCCGACACGATCGCCAGTTCCGACATGGCGAACACGCCGTTCAGCGCCACCAGCGCAAGGATGATGACGACGTCGAGCCAGGGAAATGGGGGAAGCGGTTCCATCTGCGTGATGACGCCTTAGCCGGAACGCCCCACGCTTCACAATGGGTTCAGCGAAACAGTCCGATGCGCTTGCGGAACAACTGGCAATTTTTACGGTTGTAGGGTGGAATGAAGGCCCCCGGCGTCAGAATGGGGCAAAGACGTAAAACGGAGGAACACAGATGAAGACTGCACAAAAGATCATGATGGCCGGTGCCGTTGCCGCGATGGCAGTGACCAGCGCCTGCGTCACCGATCCGGTGACCGGCGAAAAGCGGATTTCCAAGACCGCGATCGGCGGCCTGGGCGGCGCGCTGGGCGGCTATCTGCTGGGCGACATCGTCGGCGGCCGCAATGATCGCACGGCCAAGATCATCGGCGCGGGCATTGGCGGCATCGCAGGTGCGGGCATTGGCAATTACATGGATCGGCAGGAGCGCGAGCTGCGCCAGCGCACGGCCGGCACCGATATCGAGGTGACGCGCCAGGGCGACGACCTGCTGCTCAACATGCCGTCGGGCATCACCTTTGCCACCGACAGCGCCAGCATCCAGCCGCAGTTCCGCACCACGCTGGATCAGGTCGCGCAGGTGCTGGCCGATTACAACCAGACCTATGTCGATGTGTATGGCCACACCGATTCGACCGGCAGCGACAGCTATAACCTGACCCTGTCGCAGCGGCGCGCCGATGCGGTTGCCGATTATCTGTCGACCCGCGGCGTGGCCCGCGCCCGCATGGGCACCCGCGGCTTCGGCGAAACGCAGCCGGTTGCCGACAACACGACCGAGGCCGGCCGCGCGGAAAACCGCCGCGTCGAAATCAAGGTCGTGCCGATCAGCCAGAACGAACTGGCCCGCTGATCCCTTACCGGACTGGCGTTACGCGAAAGGGCGGGGCAGCGATGCCTCGCCCTTTTCCGTTTCGTGCCGCAGCGATGCGCCGAATCGGTGCGGCCTAGCGGCGCTGCCCGAAAAAATCGCGCAGCAGCGCGCCCGCCGCATCCGCGCCGATCCCGCCATAGACATCCGGCCGGTGGTGACAGGTCGGCTGCGCAAAGAATCGCGGGCCATGATCCACGGCGCCGCCCTTTTCATCCGATGCCCCGAAATACAGCCGGGCAATGCGCGCATGGGCGATGGCGCCCGCGCACATCGCACACGGTTCCAGCGTCACCCACAGGTCGCAATCCTCCAGCCGTTCCCGGCCCAGCACGCGCGCAGCCTCGCGAATCGCGAGGATTTCGGCGTGCGCCGTGGGATCGTGCATCCGGCGCGGGGCATTGGCGGCGGTCGCGATCACCTGTCCGTCCCGGACGATCACGGCCCCCACCGGCACCTCCCCGACCGCCGCTGCGGCGCGCGCCGCCTCGATCGCGGCAAGCATCGGGGATGGCAGGGGAAACATTGCGCTGCTATGCGGCGCGTCAAGGCCGGGTGCAAGCCAGCGGTTGACGCCCCGGCGCTTTTCCAGTAGCGGCACCGACTTTCCGGGCAACCCCGAAATCAGGATTGAACATCATGTCGCGCATTTGCGAGCTGACCGGCAAGGGCCGGCAGGTGGGCCACAATGTTTCCCACGCCAACAACAAGACCAAGCGCACGTTCCTGCCGAACCTGCAGAACGTCACGCTGATCTCCGACGCGCTGGAGCGTTCGGTGCGTCTGCGCGTGTCGACCCATGGCCTGCGTTCGGTCGAACATAATGGCGGCCTGGACAACTGGCTGCTGAAGACCGGCGACGATTCGCTGTCGCTGCGTGCCCGCCGCCTGAAGCGCGACGTGGCCCGCAAGCTGGCTGGCAAGGCGAGCGCCTGATCCCTTCGATCCGCCGGATGCGTTCAGCGTGTCCGGCCACGATCCATGCAACAGGCCGGGCGGGTCATTCCGCGCCGGCCTTTCGCATGTCCAAGCGAAACTTCATCAACAGGCTCTGCTGAAGGATCGACTGATTGTCGTCGGATGCGATCCACAGGATCACGTCCTTTCCCTCCCGCGTCACCGCCAGCGCCTCGTAATTCTCGACGCGCGTACCCTCGCCGAACTCGGCAATGGTGCGAACCGGAGCGGTCCCGTCCGGCACGATGGTCGCGCGGTCGATGATGCCCAGCCTGACGCGCCAGCGATAGGGCATGTCGAACCGCCGCAGCACCACGATGAGGTTGCCGTCCGGCAGCTCCGCCGCGTCGGTGACGCGGTATTTGTCCTCTGTCCGATAGCGTAGCGGAACGGCCTTCACGCCGGGCAGGGTCGGATCGCGGGCAAACAGGAACGCAGGAAAATGGTCCGGCACGCCCCAGATCGGATCTTCGCCCAGGACCAGAAATTGGCCGTCCGCAAACCGGACCATTGCCTCTGCCCCGCGGTTCAGCTCCCATCGGCGCATCGCCTTTGGCCGGACATGCGCATCGGAACGAACCGGACCCGGTCCGGGGACATAGCGCCAGATGGCGTTCTTGCGTTCATACGCCACCCAGATCCGGCCGGTTGCCGGATCGGCGGTCATCGCCTCGGTATCGCGGTCTTCCTTCAACCAGCCGCCGCCCGGCCCGTCGGTCAGGTCGCCAAAGACCGGCTTGCCCGGCCGGCCGAACACCGGCATCGAAAACCGCATCCAGTTGCCGCCGTCGCTCAGCAGCAAAAAGGTGCGCCCATCGGTCGTCATGGCGGAAAAGCCGCCAAAGGCGGGATCGAAACTGGCCATCGCCATGCCGCCCAGATAGGTGAGCGGGCCAAGGTCGCGCCTCTCCGGCTGATCCGGGTACAGCGCTACCTCGGTGAACGTCACCTGCGGGTCCGGCCCGTATAGGGGCAGCTTGTCCAGTCCGGCATAGCCGGGCGTCACGAACAGCATGGCGGCAAGGACGATGGGAACGGGGATGCGCACGCTCCCCCATACCCATTCATGCGGCACTGCACACTGACAAAGTCGATGCCGCTGCGCCCCCGCCGGACGGTGCTCCCCGGGATGAACGCCAGATGAATTGGGTGTTCAGGAACCGATCAGCGGCAATCCGCGATGGCGTTGCATACCGGATGGCCGCTTGTTGCGTATCGCGGCTGCCAAATCCGATTTGTCCTCCGGTAGCGTAGCGAGGATCGCGGCCGACCAGCATTCAGCCGGTCGGCCGCCCATCCCGGCAAAGCCTCAATACATGTGCTGACCGCCGTTGATCGACAGGGTCGATCCGGTGACGAACCCTGCCTCGTCGGAACACAGGAACGCAACGCCGCGCGCGATTTCCGTCGCCTGGCCCAGACGGCCGACCGGGATTTTGGCCACGATCTTTTCCAGAACCTCGGCGGGGACGGCCGCGACCATGTCGGTGTCGATATAGCCCGGGGCGATGGCATTCACCGTCACGCCGAACTTCGCCCCTTCCTGCGCCAGCGCCTTGGTAAAGCCGTGGATGCCCGATTTGGCGGCGGCATAGTTCACCTGGCCATATTGTCCGGCCTGGCCGTTGATCGACCCGATATTGACGATCCGGCCCCATTTGCGATCGCGCATCCCGGGAAAGGTCGCCTTGGCCATGTTGAAACAGCCGCCAAGATTGGTGTCGATCACTTCCTTCCACGCCTGATACGTCATCTTCAGCAGCGTGCCGTCCCGCGTGATGCCGGCATTGTTGACGACGATATCGACGGGGCCAAGCGCATCCTCGACCACCTTGACCCCGGCCATCGTGGCTTCGTGATCGGCGACATCCCATTTGAACGCCTGGATGCCGGTCCGCTCGGTAAAGGCGCGGGCGCGTTCGTCATTGCCGGCATAATTTGCGGCAACGGTGATCCCCTGCTCCTTCAGCGCCAGGCTGATCGCCTCGCCGATCCCGCGGGTGCCGCCAGTAACGATTGCCACTCGTGCCATGTGATCCTCTCCTTGTTGTCGCCCGACAGGGTTAAGCCGGTCGCACCCAGCCTTCAAGCTCGCGACCGATCAGCCGTTCCAGCATCGCCATGCCGATCGCGCTGTCGTTCAGGCACGGCAGATAGGCAAAATGGGTGCCGCCCGCCTCGATGAACGATTCGCGCCCCTGCATCGCGACTTCCTCGAGCGTTTCCAGACAGTCGGCGGAAAAGCCGGGGGCAAAAACGACGACCTTCTTCGCGCCCTTGCCCGGCAATTCTTCCAGCGTCTTGTCCGTTGGCGGGCCAAGCCATTCTGCCGGGCCGAATCGGGACTGGAACGCAACGGTCAGCGGCCTGCCCATCGCCTCTGACAACAGGCGCGCGGTCTTCTGGCACTGACAATGATAGGGGTCGCCCAGCATCAGCGTCCGCTTGGGCATCCCGTGAAAGCTGGCGACGATGGCATCGGGTTCGAAATCCAGCCCGGCCAGCCCCTCGGTCAGGCTGTCCTTCAGCGCGGCGATATAGACGGGGTCGTCGTGATAGGGCGGCAGGGTGCGCAGCGCCGGCTGCCACCGCATCCGGCCGAGCTCGCGAAACGCCTCGTCATTCGCCGTCGCGGTCGTCGCCGCGCAATATTGCGGGTAAAGCGGCGCGATCAGGATGCGGTCGCACCCGGCATCCTTCATCGCGCGCAGCCGGTCGACGATGGCGGGCTTGCCGTATCGCATGGCATAATCGACCGTCACGCCCGGCCCGAACCGGCCCTTCAGCGCATTTGCCTGGGCGCGGGTGATCGCGGCCAGCGGCGACCCGTCATCGGTCCATACCTGTTGATAGGCATGGGCCGACTTGCGCGGCCGTACGTTCAGGATGATGCCGCGCAGGATCGGCTGCCACAGCAGCTGCGGAATTTCGATCACGCGCGGGTCGGACAGGAACTGGCGCAGATAACGCCTGACCGATGCGGTGTCGGGTGCATCCGGCGTGCCCAGATTGACGACCAGGACGCCGATCCTGGGCGGTACGACGGGCGGATGATCGGGAGGGAGCGTCATTCGTCTGCTGTCCTGAACGGATGCGTCCGCAACCGGTCCCCTCCCAGTGTTGCGAGCGCATTGGCGATGGCAGGGGCGACTGCCGGCACCCCCAATTCGGAAATGCCGCCCGGTTCGGCATCGCTGCGAAGGATCTCCACAGTGATATCCGGACATTCGGACAGCATCGGCAGACGCATCTGGGCAAATCCGCGCACATCCGCAAGGTTTTCCGTAAAACCGGTGCCACCGGCGATGGCGGCGGCCATTCCGGCCAGCATTCCGCCCTCGATCTGCTGCTGCACCAGGTCGGGATGGATCACCCGCCCGCAATCCACCGCGGCGACCAGCCGGTCGACGCGGACGCGCGCACCCTCCATCCGCGCCTCGGCCAGCACGGCGATGTGCGACCCGGCAAAGCTGTGTGCAGCAATGCCCTGACCGCTGCCGGGTTCCGCCCCCTGCCATTCGCCAAGCGAGGCGATGGTGGTCAGGCAGCGGGCAAGGCGCGGCGATCCGCCAAGCATCGCGATGCGATAGGATAGCGGCTCCGTCTGGGCCAGCCGAGCCAGCTCGTCGACGAAACATTCGGTGAAGAACGCGGTATAGCTGTGGGCGCCCGACCGCCAATATCCGGTAGGCACGCCGATTTCGGCCGGGTGGTGATCCACGGCCAGATTGGCGATGCCATAGGGGGTTTCCGCCCCCGCCACCGCCGCGCGGTCGCCAATGCCCGTCGGCATGACCGATCCGGCTGCGCGGGCCAGATAGGGCCGCATCAGCCGGTCCGCCATTTCCCGCCCCGTCGACGGTGCGGCAATCCGCGCGGCCCAGCCGGTGATCGATCCATTGGCATCCAGCCGCGCCGCCATGCGCGCGGCGGCGGGCGGACGGAACCGGTCCTGCACGCTCTGTTCCGCGCGCGACCAGGTGAGCTGCACCGGCTTTTCCAGCCGCCGGGCCAGGATCGCCGCCTGCGCCGCCACCCGCGTCTCCAGCTTGGCACCGCACCCGCCCCCGCCCTGCATCGGATGCAGGATGACCGCCATCGGATCGATTCCGATGGCAGCGGCGGCGGCCTCGCGCGCCAGCGACGGCGCCTGCGTCGCGATCCACAGGGTCAGCCGGCCGTCCTGCCACGCTGCGGTCGCACTGGCCGGTTCCAGCGGCGTATGGACGACCAGGCCGGCACGATAGCTGCCGGTGATGATCCGCGCGCCGCGAAAACTGGCCGACAGGTCCCCGCGCGACACGATACGCTCGCCCGACCCCTCCAGCGCGGTATCCAGCGCGGCGTCGATGCTGTCGGAATTGACGATGCCGCTGTCGGTGCGAAACCGGGGGGCCAGCACGTCCAGCGCCCGGTCCGCCGCCCACCAGCTGGTCCCGACCACCGCAACCCAATCGGCATAGGTGAACAGGTCGATGACGCCGGGCATCGCCCGCGCGGCCTTTTGCCGGGCACCGATCAGTTCGGTGTCCCCCACCGGCCCGCCTCGGACCGAGGCATGGACCATGCCCGGCAGGCGGATATCGCCGGCGAAATTCGCCGATCCGTCCATCTTTGCCGGCATTTCCAGACGCGGCAGCGGCTGGCCGATTAGGCGTCCGTCGGTATCGTCGCGCAGCGGCGCGGGGTCGGGCGCGTCAAACCCCGCCGCAGCCTCCGCGATCTCGCCGAACCGCAGCGTCTTGTCGCCATGGCGGACGGTACCCCCGATGGCGGTGCACTGCCGCCAGTCGACCCCCCAGCGGTCCGCCGCCGCCATCTGCAACAGGCATCGGGCGGCGGCACCGGCGGCGCGAAATTCCGCCTCGAACCGCCGCACCGATGTGGATCCCCCCGTCAGGGTCAGGCCGATACGGCGCAGCCATTCATCCCGCACCGCGCCGGGCACGCCGGCCAGCCCGTCGCCGAACACGGCATCGGCGGCCATGGCGTTGGCCGATTTCGGCCCGTCCGCCACCGGCTCCACCCCGACATAGCGCCAGTCAGCACCGATCTCGTCGGCCAGCACCATCGACAGGCCGGTCCAGATGCCCTGGCCGAATTCGCCCTGCGGCATCCCGATCGTCACCTGATGATCGCGGCCGACCTTGACCCATCCGGCCAGCTGGACCTCGTTTTCGGCAGCGGCCATCGCATCGGGATAGCGGCGCGGCCACACGCTCCATGCCAGCAACAGCCCGATGCCCGCGCCCCCGCCGATCATCAGCGTCCGCCGGTCGATCGCGGGTCCCCGTTGCTGCGCCTTGCGTGCCATCCGCCCCGCTCTAGCCATCGCCGGGCGGAAGCGCCAGCGCCCGGGAGCCCATGCAAAATCGGAAAGATCGCGCGCGGCGGGCACTCGCGCTTGGGTTTTGCGCCTGCCCCCTTTATGGAACGCGCAACCAACAGGAGCCTGCCGTGATCCTTTCCCTGCTCGCCCAGAGCACCGACTATCTCCGGTTCGAAACACTGGGGCTGCATCCGGTCGCGCTCGACGTCGGTTTCTTTCAGCTCCGCTGGTACTCCCTTGCCTATATCGCCGGGATCATCGTCGGCTGGTGGTATCTGCTGCGGCTGATCGCGCAGCCGGGGTCGCCGATGGCGCGGCGCCATGCCGATGATCTGGTCTTTTATGCCGCGCTGGGCATCATCCTGGGCGGCCGCATCGGCTATATCCTGTTCTATGCCCCCGACATGCTGGTCAATCCGGTGCGCGTGCTCCGGCTGTGGGACGGCGGGATGTCGTTCCATGGCGGGGTGATCGGCACCAGCCTTGCGCTAATCTGGATGAGCCGCAAGGAGGGGCTGAACTGGCTGCGCGTGCATGATTATGTCGCGTGCTGCGTCCCCTTCGGCCTGTTCTTCGGCCGGATCGCCAATTTCGTGAACGGCGAATTATGGGGCAAACCGACCGATGTCGCCTGGGCGATCATCTTTCCGCGCACCATTGCAGGCGGCATCGACCCGCCCCGTCATCCCAGCCAGCTTTACGAGGCGGGGCTGGAGGGGCTGGTGCTGTTCGCGGTCCTCGCCTTTGCCTTCTGGCGCACCAGGGCGCGGTACGAACCGGGCAAGCTGGTCGGCATCTTCCTGCTCGGCTATGGCCTGTCGCGGTTCATCGTCGAATTCTTCCGCGAACCGGACAGCCAGTTTGCCGGCACCTTCTTCGAAAATGTGCTGCACATGGGCCAGGTCCTGACGCTGCCCATGATCGTCGGCGGCATCTACCTGATCCTGACGGCCAAGGGGCGGCGCCAGCGGGTGGAGCCGGTTGCGGGTGCACAGAGCGTCGCCTGATCCCATGGACATGGCCGAACAGGATCATCTGCCCGAACGGCTGGCCCGCGCCATCGCGCTGGCCGGGCCGATCCCGGTCGCGCAATATATGGGCGCGGCCAACGCCCATTATTATGCCACGCGCGATCCGCTGGGCGAACGCGGCGACTTCATCACCGCGCCAGAGGTCAGCCAGATGTTCGGCGAACTGGTCGGGCTTGCACTGACCGATGCGTGGGACCGGGCGGGTCGGCCAGAGGTGCGCTATGTCGAACTGGGGCCGGGTCGCGGCACGCTGGCCGCCGATGCGCTGCGCGCGATGGCGACCGTCGGCCTTGCCCCGCCCGTCCATTTTGTCGAAACCAGCCCTGTCCTGCGCGCGGCCCAGGCGGAACGGGTGCCCCATGCGGAATGGCACGTCGATCTGGTCGGGGTGCCCGACGACCTGCCCCTGATGATCGTCGCCAACGAATTTTTCGACGCCCTGCCCATCCGTCAGCTGATCAAGACGGCAGAGGGCTGGCGCGAGCGGCTGGTGGCCAGTCAGGATACGCTGTTCCTGCCCATTCCCGGCAAGACCGGGTTCGATCAGATCATCCCGCCGCACCTGCGCGATGCACCGCCGGGGTCGATCCTGGAAACCTCGCCCGCCAGCGTCGCGGTGATGCGCGCGCTCAGCCAGCGGCTGGTGGCACAGGGCGGCATCGCGCTGGTCATCGATTATGGCTATGATGGCGGCCCCACGCTTGCCGACACGCTTCAGGCCGTGTCGGGCCATCAATATGCCAATCCGTTCGAGGAACCGGGCAGCCGCGATCTGACCGCCCATGTCGATTTCGCCACGCTGGTCGAGGCGGCACGGGCAGAGGATGCGCTGGCCTATGGCCCTGTTGAACAGGGCGCATGGCTGACCGCGCTCGGCATCGGCCCGCGCGCCGCCGCGCTCGGCAATGCCGCGCCCGACCGGATGGAACAGGTCGAGGCGGACCGGCTGCGCCTTGTCGCGCCGGATCAGATGGGCGCATTATTCAAGGTGATTGCCGTCACCGCACCCGGCTGGCCCGAACCGGCGGGGCTGGCATGACCGTTCATCTGCGCGACGCGACGCCGGACGATGCCGCAACGCTGGCGGCGCTGGCCCGCGATTCGTTCACCGAAACCTTTGGCCATCTGTACCATCCCGACGATCTGGCGCTGTTCCTTGCCGGGCACAGCGCCGAACGCTGGCTGGGCGAGTTGACCGACCCGGCCTTTCGCGTGCGCATGGGACAGGCAGACGGGCGGGCCGTCGCCTATGCCAAGCTTGGCCCGCCCAGCCTGCCGTTCGAGGCGCGCGGCCCGTCCATCGAACTGCGCCAGCTTTATGTACTGAAACCCTGGCAGGGCACGGGCCTTGCCGCCGATCTGATGCAATGGGCGATCGACACCGCCCGCGGCACGGCGGCACAGGACCTGTATCTGTCCGTGTTCACCGATAATCACCGCGCCCGCCGCTTCTATGCCCGCTACGGGTTCGACGAAGTCGGCCCCTATGTGTTCAAGGTCGGCAATCACGAGGATGCCGACATCGTCCTGCGGCTGGCGCTATGAACGGCGACAAACCCGTCGAGGTGCTCCGTTCCACCCTCCTGGACGGGGTCGCGCACGGCTTTCTGGGTCGCCGGGGCGGCGTTTCGACCGGCGTCATGGCCGGCCTGGACATGGGGCGGCGCGGACAGGCGGAATTGTCGCCGGAACTGAGCGAAAATCGCCGCCGCGCGGTGGATGCGGTGCTGCCGGGCGCGACGCTCGTCACCCTGTATCAGGTTCATTCGGCAGAGGCGGTGATCGTCAATGCCGCCATTGCCGATGATGCCCGCCCCCATGCCGATGCGATGGTTACGCGCACGCCGGGCCTGCTGCTCGGCATCCTGACCGCCGATTGCGCCCCGGTGCTGTTCGCCGATGCACAGACGGGCGTGGTCGGTGCGGCCCATGCCGGGTGGAAAGGGGCGATCAGCGGCGTCACCGACCGGACGTTGGATGCGATGGAGCGATTGGGCGCCCGCCGCGACCGCATCGTCGCCGCCATCGGGCCGTGCATCGCCCGCGCCAGCTATGAGGTCGACCTGGCCTTTGCCGAGCGGTTTTGCGCCGACGATGCGGCCAATGAACGCTTTTTCGCCGATGGGCGGGAGGGGCATGTCCAGTTCGATCTGGAGGGGTATGTCGCGCATCGGCTGGCCAGCGCGGGCGTCGGCCGCGTGGCGATGCTGGGCGAGGATACCTATCCGCAAACCGACCGCTTCTACAGCTTTCGCCGGGCCACCCATCGCGGCGAACCGGACTATGGCCGCCAGATCAGCCTGATCGGTCTGTGACGGGCGGTTCCTTGGGGCCGTTTGATCCGCTACCCTGATGCAATCGCGCCCGCACCAGACGGGCGGTCATCCGTATCAGGAGTATTCATGTCCAACGAAACCGAGGCCGATCTGACCGGCGTCACCCCGCGCCGCAGGCCAAAAGCGAATATCGAAACGATCGGCGGACGAAAACTGAGCCCCGCCACGCTGATGATGGGGCACGGTTTCGACCCCGCTTTGTCCGAAGGGGCGCTGAAACCGCCGATCTTTGCCACCTCCACCTTCGTCTTTCCCAACGCCGCGGCGGGCAAGCGGCATTTCGAAGGGGTGACGGGCAAGCGTCCGGGCGGCGCAGACGGCCTTGTCTATTCCCGGTTCAACGGCCCCAATCAGGAAATCCTTGAGGACCGGCTGGGCGTCTGGGAAGAGGCGGAGGACGCGCTCGCCTTCTCCTCGGGGATGAGCGCCATCGCCACCCTGTTCCTCACCTTTGTCCAGCCGGGCGACGTGATCGTCCATTCCGGCCCGCTCTATGCGGCGACCGAAACGATGATCGCGCGGCTGCTGGGCAAGTTCGGCGTCCACTGGCTGGATTTCCCCGCCGGCGCATCGCGCGCGACGATCGAGGGCGTGCTGGAACAGGCCAAGGCAAAGGGCCGGGTGCCGCTGATCTACCTCGAAAGCCCCGCCAACCCCACCAATGTGCTGGTGGATATCGAGGCGGTGTCTGCGGCCCGCGATGCGGTGTTCGGCACGGGTGAGGATCGCCCGCCCATCGCCATCGACAACACGTTCCTTGGGCCGCTGTGGCAGCAACCGCTGCGGCATGGCGCCGACCTCGTCGTCTATTCGCTCACCAAATATGCCGGCGGGCACAGCGATCTGGTGGCGGGCGGCGTGCTGGGGTCGAAACGGCACATGGACATGATCCGGGCGATCCGGAACACCATCGGCACGATCTGCGACCCGAACACCGCATGGATGCTGCTGCGATCGCTGGAAACGCTTGAACTGCGCATGACGCGGGCGGGCGAGAATGCGGCGCGGGTCTGCGCGTTCCTTCGCGATCATGCCAAGGTGGAGCGGGTCGGCTATCTGGGTTTTCTGAAGGACGATGCCCAGGCGGACATTTACCGCCGCCATTGCACCGGGGCTGGCTCCACCTTCTCGCTCTATCTGAAGGGCGGCGAGCGGGAGGCGTTCGCCTTTCTCGACAGCCTGCGCATCGCCAAGCTGGCGGTCAGCCTGGGCGGCACGGAAACGCTGGCCAGCGCGCCCGCCGCAATGACCCATTTGTCGGTGCCCGATGATCGCAAGCGCGCGCTCGACATCACCGACAATCTGGTGCGCATCTCGATCGGCGTTGAAAATGCCGACGACCTGATCGCCGATTTCGATCAGGCATTGGCAGCGGTTTGACGGTAAAGAACTCTTACCCTTCCCACCGCTTCTCGGCAGGCCCCTTCCTCTCCCGCCAGCGGGAGAGGAAGGCAGCGCCGTCAGGCGCGGAAGGGTGAGGGTCTGCTTTCCCCTTCCACCTCCCAGACAAGAATGATGGTTGACCTACCCGTCCGACGCGCCCAATGATAGCGCTATCAAAATGCAGGGCATGACCCTGTGGTTGGGACAGGGAGAGGATGATGGCGCGCACGCTGTTGACCGTGGCGGCTGCCGCGATGCTGGGGGTTTCGATCCCGGCAATCGCGCAGGATCAGGCGCAAACGCCCGTCGCCGAAACCCGGCTGAAGCTGTCCGATCAAGAGTATCTGGAAGCGCGCGGCGTCAACTGGCTGGTCTTTTCAAACTGGTATGATGGCCTGTTCGCCGATGCCAAACATTCCGGCGTCGAACTGATCCAGCAGGGCGTCCGCACCGCGACCAATGGCGACGTCCGCCTGTCCGCGACGCCGGGTCAATGGGATCCCATCGGACGGCTTGTCGAACGCAAAGTGGACAAAGCCTCCGGCACGATCGAGGCGATCCTGGAATATCCGGAGCACAATTTCCGGTACCGCATCATCGGCACGCCCGCAGGCAAGGCGATGCGGTTGCAGGTCGTGCTGGACCAACCATTGCCGGCCGCGCTTGCGGGCAAGGCGGGGTTTAATCTGGAATTCCTGCCCTCGGCCTATTTTCACAAGAGCTTCCTCGCCGATGGCAGGGGCGGCACCATGCCGGTCTATCCCGCCTCCGCGATGGTGGCGGGCGGCGACCGCAATGCAGCGTCGGGGCGAGAGGTCGGGCCGGGGGCGGAAACCCTGCCCTTTGCGTCCGGATCGACCCTGGTGCTGGCGCCAGAGGACGACGCCCGCCGCGTGACGATCCGCTCGGCCAGCGGCCCGCTGACCCTGCACGACGGGCGCAACATGGCCCAGAATGGCTGGTTCGTGGTGCGCGGTGCCCTGCCCTCGGGCAAGACCGGCGCGGTCATCGACTGGACGCTGGAGGCGAACAGCGTCCCCGGCTGGACCCGTCCGCCCAATATCGGCCATTCGCAGCTTGGCTATGCCCCGGCGCAGAAAAAGGTCGCGGTGATTGAACTGGACGCCAATGCCCGTCCCGCGGTGAACGCGCGACTGATCCGCATTACTGAAACCGGCGAACAAGTGGCGGGCACCGTGCCGGCCAAGGCGTGGGGCAAGTACAAGCGCTACCAGTATCTGACCGCCGATTTCACCGCGACGACCGCGCCGGGCCTGTATCAGATCGATTATGACGGCACGCGCACTGCCACGTTCCGTATCAGCGCCGATGTGTTCGCCGATGCCTGGCACCCCACCAACGACGTGTTCATGAACGTCCAGATGGACCATATGTTCGTGAACGAGGCGTATCGCGTGTGGCACAGCGATCCGCACCGCGACGATGCGCGACAGGCGCCCGTCAATCACGAACATATCGACCTGTATCGTCAGGGACCGACCACCGACACCAGCTTCAAACCCGGCGAGCATATCCCCGGCCTGAATGTCGGCGGCTGGCTGGACGCCGGCGATTTCGACATCCGTACCCAGACGCAATATGCCGCCATTCGCGGCCTTGTGAACGCCTGGGAAAGCTGGAAACCGGCGCGCGACACGACCTGGATCGACACTGCGCTCCGCCGCGTCGAACTGCACGTGCCGGACGGCAAGCCGGACGTGGTGCAACAGGTGGCGCACGGCACCCGCTACCTCGTGTCGATGTACGATGCCGTCGGCTATGCCGTGCACGGCGTGGTCGAACCGGACGTGGCGCAATACACGCATCTGGGCGATGCGGCGGCCAAGACCGATGGCCTGATCTATGACCCGTCGCTGAAATATGGCGAGGAAAAGGGCGGACGCAGCGGCAAGCCGGATGACCGCTGGGTGTTTACCAGCAGATCTTCTGCCCTGAATTACGGATCGGCCGCAGCGATGGCGGCGGCATCGCGCGTGCTGGGCGGGGTTGACGACGCGCTGGCGGCAAAGGCGCGCAAGCTGGCCATTCAGGTCTGGGATGAGGAACAGTCGCACCCGCCCTTCACCTTCAGCCACGGCAACACCACCGGCGGACCGCTTGAGGCGGAAATGTTCGACGCGGCGGTCGAGCTGCTGCTGACCACCGGCGACAGGACGAAATACGCCCCCCATGTCGCCCGGCTGTGGGACGAACTGGCGGCGAAGAACATGGTCGATTGGCAGACCGCGATAAAGGCGCTGCCGATGATGGATGCGGCCTATCGCGGCAAGCTGGAAACGGCGGCGCGCGAATGGGCGGCGGTCGATGCCGGACTGGCAAAGGCCAATCCGTTCGGCGTGCCGGTGACAGAGGGGGGCTGGGCGGGGTCCGGCGCGGTCGTCAGCCATGGCCTGACCGCCTATGCGCTGCACAAGGCGTTTCCCGGGATAGTCGATGGCAGCGCAGTGTTCCGCTCGATGGATTTCCTGATGGGCACGCATCCCTATCACAATCTGTCGCTCGTCTCCGGCGTCGGCACGCGGTCGAAGGAAGTCAGCTATGGCAGCAACCGTGCTGATTTCAGCTTCATCGCAGGCGGCGTGGTGCCCGGTATCCTGATGCTGAAGCCCGATTTTCCGGAGAACAAGGAGGACTGGCCGTTCTTCTGGGGCGAAAACGAATATGTCGTGAACTTGGGTCCTGCCTTCATCCAGCTCGCCAACGCCGCCAACGAACTGGCGGCGCGGTAATCCCGTCGGGTCGACGTGCTCTGGCCTTGAAGGCCAGCGCACGACGCTCGATCAGGTGCCATGAGGCATAGCCGAACAGCGCCGCAGTCGGCAGGCTGAGCATGAAAACCGCCTGCCACGTCGCCCCTTCGCCCAAAAGAACGCGCCACACCTGCTGCACCGGCCAGCCGTAAAGATACATGCCGTAGGATATGTCGCCGAAGCGATCGAGACCCGGCAATTGCCAGCGCGGATGGGTGGCGATCCAGATCAACGGATAGGCGCCCCAAAGCCCGAAGGTTTCGAGGGGCAGGCCGATGCGAAAACCGACCACGGCCAGCATCGCACACAGGGCGATCGGCCAGGCGGGATAGGCGGGCCGGCCGCGCAAGAGGAAATGGATCGCCGCGCCCGCAAAGAAGGCCGGGACGACGAGGAGCACGATCCGCGCCTCGGCCAGCCCCACCCATGGCGACATGAGCAACGGCACGACCAGCACCGTGCCCAGCCCTATGGCCAGAACCGCCCACAGGCGCATGATGCCCAGCATCATCAGCAGCGCGATCGCCACATAACAGGCGATTTCGTACAAGATCGTCCACATGGACCCGTTGACCACCCAGCCATAGTCGCCGGGATAGAATTGCAGGCCGCTCAGAAGTAGTCCGTCGAGCAGCAACAGCCCCTTTGCCACATATCGAAAAGGGATCGTCGAGGTCAGGAAACCCATCGCACCGCGGGCGTGGAAGAACGGGGCAACCACGAACGCAGTCAGGACAAGTACGACCAGCAACGCCGGATAGATTCGCAGCGCGCGATTGAGCAGGAATGCCCGCCACGATGGGTTGAATCCAGCGCTCTGCGCAATCAGGAATCCGCTCATCGCAAAGAACATGGCAACGCCGAAAAGACCCAGAATCGGCGCGTCCAGATACCGGACAAAGGGTTCGTTGACCTCGCTGTCCTCGGCAATCGGAAAGGAATGCGAAAAGATCACGGCGCTTGCCGCCACCAGGCGCAGCCAGTCGAAATTGCTGAAGCGGGGGCGTGGCGCTGCTCCGGTCAACCCCGCTTCCAATATCCTTGAGCCACGGTTCGGCACGCTGTCCGTCACGATCGTCTGCCCCCGGAGACACGATACCGTGTTGCAGCGGTGCGCCCTCTGCGCCTACCGTTCTTGGCATGACACCCGTTACCAAACCGTTCATCACCGGCCTGCCAAAGGCGGAGCTTCACCTGCATATCGAGGGGAGCCTGGAGCCGGAGCTGATGATGGCGCTGGCCAGGCGCAACCGCGTCGACATCCCCTTCGCCACGGTGGAGGATATCCGCGCAGCCTATCAGTTCAGCCGGCTGCAGGATTTCCTGGACATCTATTATCAGGGCGCGAACGTGCTGCGCACCGCAGAAGACTTCCGCGATCTGGCCATCGCCTATTTCGACCGGGCGGCGGCGGACGGCGTCGTCCATGCAGAGATTTTCTTCGATCCCCAGACGCACACCGACCGCGGCATTGCGTTCGATACGGTCATGCAGGGCCTGCTTGCCGGGATGGCAGCGGCAGAGGAACGGCATGGCCTTACCTCGAAACTGATCCTCTGTTTCCTGCGTCACCTGGATGAGGATGCGGCCTTTGCCACCCTGGCTCAGGCGGAGCCGTGGCTGGACCGGATCACCGGCGTCGGCCTGGATTCGTCCGAGCTTGGCCATCCGCCGGAAAAGTTTGCCCGCGTCTTTGCCCGCGCCCGGGATGCCGGGCTGAAACTGGTCGCCCATGCCGGAGAGGAAGGACCGCCCGATTATGTCGAACAGGCGCTGGATGTGCTTCGCATCGACCGGCTGGACCATGGCAATCGCAGTCTTGAGGACGATGCGCTGACCCGGCGGCTGGCCGAAACGGGCATGACGCTGACGGTGTGCCCGCTGTCCAACCTGAAGCTGTGCGTCGTCCCGTCGCTGGATGCCCATCCCATCGACCGGATGCTGCAACTGGGCCTGCGCGCGACGGTGAACAGCGACGATCCCGCCTATTTCGGCGGCTATGTCGCCGAAAACTACCGCGCGGTCGCGGCGGCACGCGGGCTGTCGCACGGCGATCTGGCAACGCTGGCCCGCAACAGCTTTACCGGCAGCTTCCTTGATGCGGACAGCATTGCAGCCCATGTCGCCGCAGTCGATGCCTTTGTCGCGGAACACGCCTGATGCCGATTTTCACGCCCATTCTGCACGATGCCTTTGCCGATCTGATCCGTGCGCTGGCGGCCGAACTGGCGGCGGACGACTGGCAGCCGGATTTCATCATCGGCATCGGCCGGGGCGGCCTTGCCCCCGGTGTCTATCTCAGCCACGCCACGGGGCTGGCCACGCTGTCGGTGGATTATTCTTCGAAGAACGCTGATTTCTCCGAAGCGCCGCTCGACCGGCTGGCGGAACGGACGCGGGCCGGCGAGCGGCTGTTGTTCCTCGATGACATCAACGATACCGGCGGCACCATCGGCAAGCTGCGCGAACGCATGGCGGCCAAGGGCGCGGCGATGGGTCAGGTCCGCTTTGCCACGCTGCTCGACAATGTCCGCTCCACGCAAAAGGTCGATTACCGCGCCCGCATGATCGACCGGGCAGTGACCAAGGACTGGTTCATCTTTCCGTGGGAGGCGATGGCCCCGGACAGCGCGATTGCCGCCGACGCGGCCGAGGTGCCGGAACGCACCGCCTGATCGCGCGGACGTGAAAAAGGGCGCGGGTGTGGCCCGCGCCCTTTCCAATCCGGGGGTTTGCTTGCGTTAGCGGACCTGCGGCGTGGCCGGTTCGCTCTCTTCGGTCGGCTTGGCCTCATCCGTCTGCGATTCCGGCGCGGGGCTGGTCGTCGCGTTCGGATCCTGCGGCTCCGTCGTCGGCGTCGGGCTGGTCGTCGGCGCGGTCGATGCGTCCGGCGTCTGCTCCGGTGACGGGGTCTGCGTCTGCTGCGTATCGGTCGGGGCCGACGGGGCGGTCTGCGTGCCCGGCGTCGTCTGGGCCGCGGCAATGCCGGTGGCCGACAGCATCAGGGCGCTGGCAGTGAGGAACTTGGTAAGCATAGTTACTCTCCTTTGGTAGGACACCCAAGGAAAACTGCCGATCCCCGCCATGGTTCAATCGATCCGTCGCCGGATTGCCACGGCTTTCGGTCAGCCGTGCCGTTTCACCGGCCGGAATTCAGCCCCTTACGCAAATCAACCGCACTGGGCGCGATGAAGCAGCTTCTGATCGGCCAGAACCAGCGCCATCATCGCCGCCACCACCGGTGCGCCGCGAATGCCGACGCACGGGTCGTGCCGTCCCTTGGTCAGGATCTCGGTCGCCTCCCCCTCCCGCGTCACCGTTTCGACGGGGGTCAGGATGGAACTGGTCGGCTTGAACGCCACCCGCACAAGAACGGGCTGGCCAGTCGAAATGCCGCCAGCAATGCCGCCCGCGTGATTGGCCAGGAATTGCGGCGTCCCGTCCTCGCCCGGCCGCATGGCATCGGCATTCTGTTCGCCGGTCAGGGTCGCTGCGGCAAAGCCGTCGCCGATCTCCACGCCCTTCACCGCGTTGATGCTCATCATCGCGGCGGCCAGTTCGCTGTCCAGCTTGGCATAGAGCGGCGCGCCCCATCCGGCGGGCACGCCGCGCGCCTCGCACGCAATGACCGCGCCCAGCGACGATCCGCTCTTGCGCGCGCCGTCGACCAGCGCCTCCCAGCGCGCTGCGGCCGCTGCATCGGGACAGAAAAAGGGATTGTTCCCGATTTCCGCCGCATCGAAATTGGCATAATCGATCGCATCGCCGCCAATCGCCTCGACCCAGGCGGTGATCGTCACCTCCGGGATCGCCAGCCGGGCGACGCCGCCCGCCGCGACCCGCGCCGCCGTTTCCCGCGCCGAGGATCGCCCGCCGCCGCGATAGTCGCGAAAGCCGTATTTGGCGTCATAGGCATAATCGGCATGGCCGGGGCGATAGGCCTTTGCGACGTCCGAATAATCCTTGGACCGCTGGTCGACGTTTTCGATCATCAGGCTGATCGGCGTGCCGGTCGTCCGCCCTTCGAACACGCCGGACAGGATGCGGACCTGATCCGGTTCCTGCCGCTGGGTGGTAAAGCGCGACTGGCCGGGACGGCGCTGGTCCAGGAACGGCTGAATGTCCGCCTCGCTCAGCGACAGGCCGGGGGGGCAGCCATCGACCACCGCGCCCAGCGCCGGGCCATGGCTTTCGCCCCAGGTGGTAAAGCGGAACACCCGCCCGAACGTGTTGAAACTCATGCGTCCTCCCCCAGCGCCGCAAAGGCGGGGGCATGCGCCGCCACGCCGCGCACGCCGGGCGGCATGGGCCGTCCGGTCAGCACCGCCGCCATGAAATGATCCCCGGCATAGGGGCTGTCGAACCCGGCTGCCGTCTCGGCCTTGAACCCGAACCGGGCATAATAGGCCGGATCGCCCAGCACGAAGCACAGGCCGAGCCCGGCGCGGGACAGCTGTTCCAACCCGGCGGAAACCAGCGCCTCGCCAACCCCCTGTCGCCGATATTCGGGCAGCACGGCCAGCGGCGCCAGCGCGACCGCAGCAACGGGATCGCCATCCAGCTCAACGTGCATCCGGCTGAATATCGCGGCCCCGGCCAGCGTGCCGCCCGCCTCGTCCGCCGCCACCATCGCCAGCACCATGTCGCCATCCAGGCACAGCCGCATCAGCAGCTCCGCCTCGGCCGGCGCGGCGAAGTTCTGGCGCATCAACCGGTCGATGCCAGCCACGTCGCCGGCACCTGCGGGGCGGACGGTCAACGTCATCGTGCCGTCACGACAATGCGATGTCGGGCGCGTCCTCGGCCTTCATGCCCACGACATTGTACCCGGCATCGACATGATGGATCTCGCCCGTCACGCCGGCCGACAGGTCGCTGAGCAGATACAGTCCGGCGCCGCCGACATCCTCGATCGTCACGTTGCGCTTCAGCGGCGCGTTCAGCTCGTTCCACTTCAGGATATAGCGGAAATCGCCGATGCCGCTCGCCGCCAGCGTCTTGATCGGCCCGGCCGAGATCGCGTTGACGCGGATATTGTCGCGGCCAAGGTCAACGGCGAGATATTTCACGCTGGTATCCAGCGCCGACTTGGCGATGCCCATGACATTGTAATGCGGCACGACCTTTTCCGACCCGTAATAGGTCAGCGTGAGCAAGCTGCCGCCATTCGGCATCAGCGCCTTGGCATGACGCGCCACGGCGGTGAAGGAATAGACGCTGATGTTCATCGTCATCAGGAAATTGTCGAGGCTGGTTTCGTAATAGCGGCCGCGCAGCTCGTTCTTGTCCGAAAAGCCGATGGCGTGGACCACGAAATCAATCGTCGGCCAGCGGGCCGCCAGCGTCGAAAAGGCCGCGTCCACGCTGGCCATGTCGGACACCTCGCACGGAAAGCAGAAATCCGATCCCAGTTCGGCGGCCAGCGGAACCACACGCTTGGCCAGCGAATCATTGGGATAGGTAAAGGCCAGCTCGGCGCCATGTTCGGCAAGTTGCTTGGCAATGCCCCAGGCAAGTGACTTGTCGTTCGCCAGGCCCATGATGAGCCCGCGCTTGCCCGCCATCAATCCAGTCATGCGTTCCCTTCCGCGCCCAAGTCCTTGTTCGACGCGCTCTCTAGACCGGTTTCGGGCGATTCTGCCAGCGCCGCGTTCAGTTGCGCACCCACAACGACGCCCAGCCCCACGATGAAGAAGAAGATCAGGGCGATCATCACCCCCGCCAGGCTGCCATAGGTCAAGTCGTAATTGGCCAGATTGGTCAGGATGATCGGCAGCAATGCGGTCGTCGCCAGCCACCATCCGGTGGTCAGCGCAGCGCCCGGCCATTTCGGATTGTTCGACCGGCGATAAACGCCGGGGGTCAGGGCGTAGAACAGGATATAGAGCGCGGCGAACAGCGCGATGCCCGGCACGAACCGCGACAGGCTAAGCGTCGTCTGGATGTCGGTGGCAAAGGGGAAGAATTGGGTAATGAACGCCTCCACCCCGGTCAGCGCGACCTGAAAGCTGAATGCCGTCATCGCCAGGATGACCGAGGCAAAGATCATCCCGATCGCGCTCAGCCGGTATTCCCAGAACGGCCGGCTCATCTTGACGCCATAGGCCTGTCGCTGGATCGCGCGCAGCGTCTCGACAAAGCTGGCCGTGGTCCACAGCCCGACGATCGCGCCCAGCCACAACAGCGATCCCGAACGGGCCTGCAGCACGTCCAGGATCGGTTTTTGCAGCACCAACGCGACATCGGGCGGCATGGTGCGCAAAAACGCCTCGACCGTGCGCAGCCCGTCCTCGGTCCGGCCGAACAGCCGGGCGATGGCGGCGGCGACGATGAAGAACGGGAACAACGTGACCAGGCTCAGATAGGCCAGATTGCCCGCATGGGTGAACCCTTCGGCAAACACGCCGGCAACGACGCGCTTGGCGACCTCGAACACGCGCTGGCTGATGCCGAGATTGGCCAGCCGCTGCTGGAGCCCACCCTGTTCACGACGTGCCTCGGGTGTTTGCGATGAGCCTTCAGTCATGCCAGTCATAACCCGCTGCCCGTCACTTTGCTCCGCACCGGCTGGCAGGATCAAAGGCCGAGCCGGCTGCGCGGGTCATGCGTGGCAGCGCCGGGCCAGTCGCGGGCGAACGCGGTCAACGCGGCATCGTCGGCCGGCAGGTCGATCATCAGCGTGACCAGCTGATCCCCCCGGCCGCCGCCCTTTTTGTGAAACCCCTTGCCGCGCAGGCGCATCACCTTGCCCGATGTCGACCCGGCGGGCAGTTTCAGCATCACGCTGCCGTCCACCGTCGGCACCTTCACCTCACCGCCCAGCACCGCTTCGGCCAGGCCAATGGGCAGGTCGATGCGCACATCGTCGCCGTCGCGGGTAAAGAACCGGTGCGCCTGAACCTCGATGGTGACGATGGCGTCGCCCGCCCCGCCCGGCCCCGGCTGCCCCTTGCCCGCCAGCCGCATCTGCGTGCCGGTCTCCACCCCGGCGGGCAGTTTCAGGTCGATGGTCTTGCCATCGTTCAGCGTGATGCGCTGCGGGGCCAGCATGGCCGCATCGACGAACGATACCGCCAGGCGATAGGGGATGTTGCCGCCCTTTGGCTGGGGCCGTCGGCCGAACCCGCTGGCAAAACCGCCGCCCCGCGCGCCTGCACCGCCGCCGAACAGCCCCTCGAAAATATCGGTGAAATCCCCGCTGTCGCCCGAAAAGTCGAACCCGCCGGGGCGGCCCTGTCCACCCGGCCCGCGCGCGCCGCCAAAACCGAACGGCATGGCCGGATTGCCGTCCGCGTCGATCTCTCCCCGGTCGAACCGGGCGCGCTTGTCCTTGTCGCTGAGCAGGTCATAGGCCTGCGTCACCGTGGCAAAGCGTTCGGCCGCACGCGGATTGTCGCGATTGCGGTCGGGGTGCAGCTCCTTGGCCAGCTTGCGATAGGCGGACTTGATCTCCGCCTCGCTCGCACCGCGTGCCACGCCCAGAGTGGTATAGGGATCTGCTGCCATTTGAGGTCCGTTACTCCTGTCGCGCGCCTATGTGGGGGAAAGCAGGCGCTGACGCAATTCCGGCGGATGGACGAAGCCATTCCCGCCCGGCGTGTCGGTCAGTCCAGCGGCGCCACGTCGACCGATACGTGCATCGTCTGACCCCCGGTACCCAGCACCACGCCGTCAATCGGCGCGATGTCGCCATAATCGCGGCCGATGGCGACGACGACATGATCCTCCGCCATCCAGATGCCATTGGTCGGATCGACGCCGACCCATCCGATGGCGGGGCCTGCCCACAGCATCACCCATGCATGGGTGGCATCGGCCCCGACCAGCCGCTCCTGACCCGGCGGCGGCAGGGTGCGAAGATATCCGGAGACGTATGCAGCCGGCAGCCCCGCGGTCCTCAGCCCCGAAATCATGATCTGGGCGAAATCCTGACACACCCCGCCGCGCTTGTGGAACGCCTCGATCGGCGGGGTGTCGACCAATGTCGCGCTGGGATCGAACAGGAACTCGCTCTGGATGCGCCGGGCCAGCGCCATGCCTGCCTCCAGCACGCCGCGCCGGGGATCCAGCTCGGCCGCGCACCATGCGCCGATCTCTGCGTCCAGCGGGATGCGGGGCGACGGAAACTGGTAACTGGCCGGGCTGGCCGGGCCCATGTCGCGGCTGGCGCGCGCCATCGCCGCCACCTCGGCCAGGGTCGGGTCGCCCGGCTGCGGCATCGGGATCGGCCGGGTCAGCGTGACCAGCGCGCTGCTTTCGATCACCAGGCTGCGCGTCGTGTTTTCCACCACCAGCCGCTGCACATTGGCCAGCCCCGCCTGCGCGCGGGCCGGGGCCAGCCGCCCGGCAGGCTCGATGGCCAGCGTGTGCGCCTCCAGCGTCTGGCCCGACCACAGGATCGGCTTCAGCCGCAGGTTGCAGCGGACGAATCCCGCCGGCTCGGCATAATCGAACCGGGTGATGTGACGGATGGCATAGCGCATCATTGCCGCCGTCCCCGCGCGATCAGGCGAGCGTCAGGCCGGGGGCACGCAGCGCCTCCGACCCGTGCAGGAAATAGCGGCGGGCGATGGCGTCCGACAGATCGGCCAGCATGGCATTCAGGCGGTTCAGCTGCACCTCCTCGATGCTGGCGGCGCGGGTCAGGTCGACCAGCGCGGCCAGTTCCGCCGCCAACGCCTGTTGCGGCTCCTGTATCCCGTCATCGGCCAGCATGGGCAGCCGGGTCAGATGCTCGCGGATCACCTGCGCCTGATAGGCCAAGCTGCGCGGATTGCCCGGATCCAGCAGCACCAGGTCGATCACCGGCACCCGCGCAATACCGGTCAGGTAACGCTGGCGGTAACTGATCTGGCTGTCGGCCAGGTCGAGCAGCGTGGACAGGTCGTCGGCCGTCGCGTGCATCGCCATGAAGGCGCGGACATTCTGGATCATCCCCGCCCCCCGCTCGATCCGGCGGCCCAGGTCCAGAAAGCGCCAGGCATCGGTCCGCGCCATATGCTCCGCGGACAGGCCGGCGATCGCGGCATAGCGGCGCTGCAGCGTGCCCGCCCGGTCCAGCACGCTGCCCCGGTCGGGAAACGGCGCATCGATCAGGCGCGTCATGTCCGCCGACAGCCGGTCGCGCGATATCGCGCCGATCCCGGCGATCGCGCGGTTGATGCCCGCCACGCTGAACGGGCTGTCATTGCCCAGCGCCGCCATGGCGAACGCCGCCAGTTCGCTGCGCCCCCGCCCGGCCGGTTCGCTGGCCGCCCCGGTGGCGACGATCAGGTTGATCAGATGCTGTACCGTGCCGCTGGACAGCGCAGCGCCGGTGTCGGCGGTGATCGAATGGCCCAGCAGGACGCGGATCACGGCCAGCAATGCCTCGCCCCGTTCCAGATACCGGCCCAGCCAGAACATGTTGTCCGCCACCCGGCTGGGCAGCGTGCCGGGGTTGCGCCGCAGCTGCACGGTCGTGCTTGCGGGCAACAGGCTGACCGGATCGACGGGGTCGGGGCCGTGGATGCACACATCGGCGGACCAGACGCCCTCGCCCATCACCGCCGCACGCGGGTCCGGGTGATCGGCGATCCGCGCAAAGCCGCCGGGCAGCACGGCCCATTCCCCATCCGGCCCGCGCGCGGCGAACACGCGCAGCGTGAACGGGCGGGCCACCATCCGGTCGCCCTGCACCACCGGCATGGTGCACAGCCGCACCACTTCGCGCCCGACATAATCCTGCG
The DNA here is from genome assembly GCF_025153455.1 of Sphingomonas sp. BGYR3. NCBI lineage: Bacteria > Pseudomonadati > Pseudomonadota > Alphaproteobacteria > Sphingomonadales > Sphingomonadaceae > Sphingomonas > Sphingomonas sp. BGYR3. Next base: position 1,301,278 of record NZ_JANZNT010000001.1, read on the forward strand.
GCCGCCGCGCCATATCCGCCTCGACCGACGCGCGCCCGGCGGCATCCAGCTCGCACCCGAGCAGCGCCTGCCCGCCCGGCAAGCCCAGCGGCGGATCGGAAAAGGCAGGGGACAGCTCCATCCGGTCCAGATGGGCCAGCACATGGTCGCGCTCGGCCGGCTGCCCGCACCACCAGGTTGCGACATTGGGCAGGCGCAGCGGCGCGCCGACCAGCCGCTCGGCCAGCGCGGGCAGGAACGCGGCCAGTGCCGGCGCCTCGACCACGCCGACACCGGGTGCATTGGCCACCACGACATCGCCCGCCGCCATCGCATCGACCAGCCCCGCCACCCCGATTTCGGAATGGGAATCGAACGCCAGCGGATCGAGCAGGCGCGGATCGAGCCGCCGCCACAGCGCGTCGATCCGCTTCAGCCCGGCGACGGTGCGGACATAGACTTTGTCGTCCCGCACCGCGAGGTCGGCGCCCTCGACCAGCAGAAAGCCCAGATACCGGGCCAGATGCGCCTGTTCGGCATAGCTTGCATTGTAGCGCCCGGGCGTCAGCAGGCCGATGCGCGGCTCCGCCCGACGGCAGCTGGCGGCCAGGCCGTCGCGCATCGCCGTAAAGAACGGCGCGTGCCGCTGGATGTTCAGCCGCAGCTGTAACCCGTCCAGCACTCGTCCGATGGCCAGCCGGTTTTCCAGCGCATAGCCCGCGCCGGTCGGTGCTCGCACATGATCGGCCAGCACGCGCCACTGCCCGTCCGGACCCCGGCCCAGATCGACGGCATAGAAATGCAGGTGCCTGCCCCCCGGCGGGGTCAGCCCGACCATCGGCCGCAGGAACAGCGCGCTGCCAGTGACCAGCGCGGCGGGCAGCGCGCCCTGGCTGACCAGATCGCCCGGGCCATAGATGTCGGCGATCAACGCCTCCATCAGCGTCGCCCGCTGGGTCACGCCCGCACTGATTTCTGCCCATTCGGCCGAACCGATCATCAGCGGCACCGGCGACAGGGGCCATGGCCGCTCCTCGCTTTCGCCAGGGATGCGGTATCCCGTGCCGATATCGTCTGCCTGACGCTGCGCCCGCTCGCGCACCTCGTCCAGCCTGCCGCCGGACGCGCCGGCCAGTTCGTCCAGCATCGCCAGCCACGCATCGCGCTCTGCCCCGTCGGCAGCGCACAGCATGTCGCCGGCATTACCGTCGCCGCAATAATCGCGGATCCATTGCTCCGCGGCGTCCGCGGTGCCGGTCGATCCTGTCGCCAGGCTAGCCAAATGCCGTTCCCGTCATGCACCGCCCCCGCTGAATGCGGTTTCCGTGCAACCACAAAGCATCCCCCCGCGCAACCGCGCAGGAACCACATGGCGAACTTCCCCGTGGATAACCTTGACCCGCCGGCGTAATGAGCGCGCATGAGCACTGACCCCCACACCCTGTTCGACAGCTGGATGGCCGAGGCCGAGGCAAGCGAGATCAACGATCCCAATGCCATGGCGCTGGCCACGGCCGATGCGGATGGCCGCCCGGCCGTCCGCACGGTGCTGCTGAAGGGGCATGATGCGCGCGGATTCGTCTTTTACACCAACCGGGAAAGCCGAAAGGGGCTGGAACTGGCCGCCAACCCCCGCGCCATGCTGCTGTTCCACTGGAAATCGCTGCGCCGACAGGTGCGGATCGAGGGGCCGGTTTCGATCATCGACGATGCCGAATCGGACACCTATTTCGCCACGCGCCCGCGCGCCTCGCAACTTGGCGCATGGGCGTCGGACCAGTCCCGGCCGCTGACGGCGCGCGCGACGTTCGAGTTGCGCCTGGCCGAGGCAGAGGCCCGGTTCGACGGCGCCGACGTGCCGCGCCCACCGCACTGGGGCGGATATCGCGTGACCCCGGAACGGATCGAATTCTGGCAGGACCGCGACTATCGGCTGCACGAACGCCACGTGTTCACCCGCGACGGCAATGCCTGGCGCGAAGGGATGCTGTTCCCGTGACCGATCCGGCGCGGCTCGCCCGGTCGGCTGCGCTGGCCAGCGTCGGCACTGCCCTGTTTCTGGGCGGGATCAAGGGCTATGCCGCCTGGGCGACCGGTTCCGTCGCGATGCTCGGCTCGCTGGCCGATTCCGCGCTCGACCTGATCGCATCGCTGGTCACACTGTTCGGGGTTCAGATCGCGGCCCGTCCGGCGGACGAGGATCACCGGTTCGGCCATGGCAAGGCAGAGGCGCTGGCCGCGCTGTTCCAGGTGGCGGTCATCACCGTGTCGGCCATCGGCATCCTGGGCCGCGCCATCCGCGATCTCTCGGCAGATCGGGTCGTCGCCCAGGCCGAATATGGCATCGGTGTCAGCGTCATCGCGATCATCGCGACGCTCGCGCTGACCCGGTATCAGGCGCATGTCGTCGCGCGCACCGGATCGCTCGCCATCGGCACGGACCGGGTGCATTATACCAGCGACCTTTTGCTCAACGCCGCCGTCATCGCGGCACTGGTGCTGGAACAGTATCTTGGCCTGCGCGGCGCGGACCCGGTGTTCGGCATCGGCATTGCGCTGTGGCTGCTGTTCGGCGCGTGGCGCGCCTCGATCGAGGCGATCGGCCAGTTGATGGACAAGGAATGGCCGGAGGAAAAGCGGCGCCGCTTTGTCGAGGTTGCCAGCCGTCATCCGGAGCTGAAGGGGCTGCACGACCTGCGCATCCGCACCAGCGGCAACCGCGACTTTGCCCAGTTTCACATGTGGATGGACCCCGACATGACCGTCGCTGCGGCCCATGACGTGGTCGAGGCGCTGGAACGCGCGCTTGAGGCCGAATTTCCGGGCATGGAGGTGCTGATCCATATCGACCCCGTCGGTCAGGTCGATCATCCCGGCAACCCGCTGGCCGAACGGGACGAGGTCGCACAGCTGCGCAGTCCCGGCTGATCGTCCCCATTCGCCCGCATTGCGACGAATATCGACGGTTAAGCCTTGAAGATGCGGCCGATTTTGTCCAGCAGATGGAGCCAAACGACGCGTTCTGCGTTGGGGAGCGTTGATCGGGGGCAAGTGTGCCGTTGATCCGGGAATGGTGAGGGGCGGTGACAATCAGGTTCGGACGAACGGCTCGGCACGTGTTGCTGGCCAGCGCGGCCATGCTGCCCTGGGCTGCCCATGCGCAGGAATCGGGCAGCACCGCGCCCGCACAGACCGTGCCCACCCCTGCACCGGCGCCAGCGCCGACCCCCGAACCATCGCCGGACAGCGATACCGACACCCCGATCGTCCCCGATAAGGAGTTCGAGGACGCGTTGCCCGCCCTGTCGAACGATCCCAACGCGCCGCTGGAACCGATGAGCGCGTTTGAGGGGAAGCCGGCGGACCAGGCAAAGCCGAAGGAGCAGGGGCAGCAGGAACAGGGACAGCCGGCACCGCCCGCCAACCCGGCCTCGCCCGCAACATCGGGAGATATCGCCGCCCCCGCGCCACTGCCCGCCGAACCCGTGCTGGCCGAACCGCTGCCGCCACTCGATGGATTCGACGTCACCCCGCCCGTCGAAGTTGCGGCGGAAACCGATCCCCGCACCGTCGAAATCCGATATACGACGGTGGTCGAGGGGCTGGATACGCTGGGCCTGAAGGACCTGTTCAACGATCTGTCGGCCCTGCGGGAAGGCGATGGCAAGGCCGCCAATGCCACGATGGTGGCTGCCCGTGCGCGGGAGGACGAACAGCTTGCCGTCCGCCTGATGCGCTCACGCGGCTATTATGACGGCACCGCGATTTCGACCGTCGAACAAAATCCGGCCAATTCCGGGCGGCTGCGCGCCACCGTGTCGGCAACGCCCGGCAAGCAATACCGGCTGGACGCGATTGCCGTCCGCGCCGAACCCACCGTGCCGCCGGGTCTTGTCGAAAGCGTCCTGCCGCTGAAATCCGGCGATCCGATCGAGGCCGACCGGGTTCAGGGGGCAGAGGCGAATGTCGCCCTGCAGCTGCCGCGCCAGGGCTATCCGTTTGTCCAGGTGGGTCAGCGGGACATCGTGCTCGACGAACGCGACTTTACCGGCGACTATACCCTGCCCGTCGACACCGGCCCGCGCAGCAGCTTTGGCGGCCTGAAGACAGAGGGCGAACTGGCCTTCGACGTCGATCATCTGGCCGTCTTTCCCCGGTTCAAGGCGGGCGAGCTGTACGATGTCCGCCGCGTCGACGATCTGCGCGACGCCCTGATCGCGACGGGCCTGTTCTCCACCGTCTCGGTCGAACCGCAGCGGACCGGCACGCCCGGCCCCGACGGCACCGAACAGGTCGATCTGCTCGTCCGCCAGAATGCCGGCCCCGCCCGCACGCTGGCGGCCGAGGGCGGCTATGGCACGGGACAGGGCATCCGGGTCGAAGGCACCTGGACCCATCGCAACCTGTTCCCGCCAGAGGGCGCGCTGATCGTCAGCGCCGTTGCCGGGACGCAGGAACAGGGCGCGGGCGTCACGTTCCGCCGGTCCAATGCCGGCAAGCGTGACCGCACCTTCAGCCTCGCGGCCATCGCCAACCGGTCCAATTACGACGCGTTCGAAGCGTTCACCGGCACGCTGTCGGCCCGGATCAGCTATGATTCGACCCCGATCTGGCAGAAACGCTGGACCTATTATTTCGGTGCGGAACTGGTCGGCACGAACGAGGATGTGTTCAGTTTCGACCGCAACGAACGCATCCGGCGTACCTATGGCATTGCCGCGCTGCCGCTGTTCCTGGGCTATGACGCGTCGGACGACCTGCTCAATCCGACGCGCGGTTTCCGGGTCAAGCTGAACCTCAGCCCCGAGGCATCGGTTCAGGGCAGCACGCGCCCCTATCTGCGCTCGATGGTCGAGGTGACGGGATATTACCCGATCACGGACGATCTGGTCATCGCAGGGCGCGCCCGCGCCGGATCGATTGCGGGCATTTCGCGCGACAATCTGGCCCCCTCGCGCCGCTATTATGCGGGTGGCGGCGGGTCGGTGCGCGGCTTCGGCTTTCAGGAGCTTGGGCCCCGCACGATCGAACCCAATCCCGATTTCGACCCGACCAATCCAAACGAAAAGGATCCGCCCACGATCTTCCGTCCGCTTGGCGGGCGCAGCCTCAACGAATTCGCGCTGGAGGCGCGCTATCGCTTCGGCAATTTCGGCATCGTGCCGTTCGTCGATGCGGGCCAGGTGTATGACAGCACCCTGCCCAGGGGGAGCGATCTGCGTTTCGGCGCGGGCATTGGCGGGCGCTTCTATACCAATTTCGGGCCGATGCGCGTCGACATCGCCACGCCGATCAACCGCCAGCCGGGTGAATCGCGCATCGCTCTTTATATCTCGATCGGACAGGCATTCTGATGGCCAGCGCACCGCCCGTCGATGAACCCGTGATCGTCCGCCGCCCCCGCTGGCAACGGATTGCGCGGATCATCCTGATCGTGCTGCTCGGCCTGGTGCTGCTGCTCGGCGCGCTGGTGCTTGGCCTCAACACCGGTCCCGGCCGGGCGTTTCTGGCCCGGCAGATCGGCGGCTACACGCTGGCATCCGGCCTGAACCTCAAGGTCGGGCGGATCGACGGGTCGATCTATGGCGCGATGGTGCTGCGCGATGTCCGGGCCAGCGATCAAAAGGGCGTGTTCGCAACCTCGCCCGAACTGCGCGTCGATTGGCGGCCGTTCGCCTTTGCGTCCAACCATGTCGATGTGCGCAGCCTGACCAGCCCGCTGGTCCGCGTCGACCGGTTGCCGGAGCTAAAGGAAACGCCGACCGATCCCGACGCGCCGCTGCTGCCCGATATCGATATCGACGTGAACCGGCTGGTCATCGACCGGATCGAGCTTGCCCCCGCTGTGGCGGGCCGCCGCTATCTCGCCCGCCTTGCCGGGGACGCGCATATCGCGGATCGCCGGGCACAGGTGCGGGCCGATGGCGTCACGCTGAACGGTCCCGGCCTTGCCGGCGGCGACCGGGTTGCCCTGCGTCTTGATGCCGTTCCGGATGCCGACCGGCTGGATGTCGACATGCGCCTCAACGCGCCTGCCAATGGCCTGGTCGGCTCGCTGGCCGGGCTAAAGGCGCCGCTGGTCGCCACGCTTGACGGCGATGGCAGCTGGCAACGCTGGCGCGGCACGCTTGCCGGCACGCTGGGCGGTCAGTCGATCGCCAATCTTGCTCTGGATGCGGCCAATGGCCTGTTCCGGGTGCGCGGCGATGCGCGGCCGGGCCTCTATCTGACCGGCCCTGTCGAGCGGCTGACCGCGCCGCGGCTGCAGATCGCGATGGACGCGCGGCTGCTGGGCGACCGGCGGCTGGACACGCAGCTTCGCCTGCGCTCCGATGCGATGGCCGTCGCCACGCAGGGCCTGATCGACCTCGCCCGCAGCCGGTTCGACGGCGTGCGGGCAGAGGCGCAGTTGCTGACCCCCGGCGCGATTGCCGACAATCTGAACGGCAATGCCGTGCGGCTGGATGTGGCGTTGAACGGCCCCTTCGCCACCCCGACCGTGGATTACAAACTGGCCGCCGCTGCCTTGGGCTTTGGCGAAACGGTGGTCGAACGGCTCTATGCCGAGGGGCAGGCACGGATCGATGCCAACCGCATCCTGGTGCCGGTCAATGCCCGCGCCGCGCGCATTGCTGGCCTGAACGCCGCGGTCGGCGGGCTGGTAACCAATGTCGCGCTGAACGGCGATATCGCCATCAACGGCACCCAGATCCTGTCCGACAATCTGCGCATCCGGTCCGACCGGGTGAACGCCACCGCGATCATCGCCGCCGATGTCGCGACGGGCCGCTATACCGGCGCGCTGCAGGGCCGGGTGAACAATTACGAACTCGCATCATTCGGCATCTTCGATCTTGAAACCAACGCCGATCTCTACACCGCGCCCGGCGGCGGCTACGGGATTCGCGGGCGGCTGGTGACCCGGACAAAGCGCCTGTTCAACGAAGGGATCGCAACGTTCCTGGGCGGCAATGCAAAGGCCGCGGTGGATGTCGTGCTGACACCCGAAAACATCGTCCGGTTCGACAATCTGCGCCTGTCGGCCCCGCAATTCCGCATCACGCGCGGGCGGGGCAGCTATGATTTCGCCGGACCGCTGCTGATCGATGCGGATGCCGTCTCCACGCAATATGGTCCGCTGTCCGCGCGGGTATCGGGCACCGTGGCCGCGCCGCTCGTGCTGCTGCGCGCGCCGCGTCCGGGCGTCGGCATCGGCCTTGCCAATCTGGAAGCGCGCGTGCGTGGCCAGGGCGATGCCTATGCCATCACCGCCACCGGCGGCACCAACTATGGGCCATTCAACGCAAACCTTGTCGTCCGCACCGCCCCACGCCTGAACGCGACGATCCGCGACACCCTGTTCGCGGGGATCACGTTCAACGGCCAAGTTGCGGCGACACCCGCAGGCCCGTTTGCCGGGGCGCTGGACTTTGCCGGTTCCGGCGTCACCGGCCGCGCTGACCTTGGCGCACAGGGGCGGTTCCAGACGGCGGCGATCAACGCCCGCGCCACCAACGCCGCCATTCCCGGCGACATGGGCCTGACCATTGGTCAGGCGCTGGCGACCGGCCGGGTGGTCCTGTACGATGATGCCCCCGCCGTTACCTTCGATGCTCAGGTCGCCAATCTGCGTCAGGGCGAATATGTTGTCACCCGAGCCCGTGCGCGCGGCGATTATCGCGGCGGGCGCGGCACGGTTCAGGCGGTGGCGCGCGGCACGACCGGCGTGCCGTTCGAACTGGCCGCCAATGCCGACCTGACGCCTCGCCTGTGGACCGTCGCGCTAAAGGGCAAGGGCAACGGCGTCGGGTTCCGGACACAGGAACCCGCCCGCATCGACGTCAGCGGCAATGACTATCGCCTGCTCCCCACCCGCATCACGCTGGATCAGGGGGCGGTGCGGATCGCCGGGCGCTATGGCAATGGCTACAGCCTTCAGGGTCAGCTTGACCGGCTCGACCTGCAAATCGCCAACGCCTTTGCCCCCGGCATCGGCATCGGCGGCACGGCCACGGGCAGCTTTACCGTGGATCAGGGCGCGGGCGGCAACCCCAATGGCAATGCCCGCATCGCGATCAGCAACTTCACCCGGTCCAGCCTGGCCACGGTGTCCAGCCCGGTCGATATCCAGTCGATCCTTGCCCTGAATGCCGGGCAGGCGGACGTGCGCGCGCTGATCCAGCGCGGCGGCGCGACCATCGGCCGGGTACAGGCGCGCACCGGGCTGACCGCCGGGGCACCGCTGACCGGCGGGGTGCGGTACAACGGCCCGGCAGAGGTGCTGTGGTCACTGGGTGGCATCGCGGATCAGCAGCTGTCCGGACCGATCGGCCTGGCCGCCGACTTCTCCGGCACGCTTGGCGCGCCGCGCATCACCGGCCTGGTCCGCGCAAACGACCTTGTCTACGAAAACGAAACCTATGGCACGCGCCTGTCCGCCATGCGGATCACCGGCCGATTCACCAATGACCGGTTCGAGCTGCAGGACCTGCGCGCCACGGCGGGTGAAGGCAATGTCACGGCACGGGGCTTTGTCGGCCTGTCGTCGAACAGCGGCTTTCCGGTGGATGTGACCGCCCGCCTGAACAACGCCCGGCTTGCGCGCAGCGACATGATCGGCGCCACCGCCACAGGCGAAATCCGCCTGACCAACGGCCCGGACGGCGGCCAGATTCAGGGCGATATCCGCATTCCGGAGGCGCGGTACCAGATCATTCGGCAGGGCGCGGCAGAGGTTGCCGAACTGACCGGCGTGCGCCGCCGCACCACCGCGCTGGAGGCCGCCAATGCACCGCGCGGCTCTACGCCGCCACCATCGGCTGGGCTCTTCCGCCTTGACCTGCGCGTCCGGGCCGACAACCGGCTCTATGTGTCCGGCATGGGCCTGGAAAGCGAATGGCAGGCCGATCTGCGCGTGCGCGGCACGTCGGCCAACCCGCGCATCTCCGGCCAGATCGAGGCGATTCGCGGCACGTACAGCTTTGCCGGCCGCCGGTTCGAACTGGACGACGGCAACGTGACCTATGAGGGCAATGACCTGCTCAACCCCAATATCGCGATCTCGGCATCGACGACGACAGAGGGGGTGACGGCGATCATCAACGTCACCGGCACTGCCCAGCGGCCACAGGTCGCGTTCACATCCACGCCCGCGCTGGCGCAGGACGAGGTGCTGTCCCGCATCCTGTTCGGCCGGTCCGTCACCAACCTGTCGGCGATTCAGGCGATCCAGCTGGCCTCTGCGCTCAATTCGCTGCGCGGATCGGGAGGCGGGCTCAACCCGCTGGGCGAACTGCGTCAGGCGGGCGGGATCGACCGGCTCCGCATCCTGGGCGCGGACGATACCGCCGGCCGGGGCACCGCCCTTGCCGCCGGCCAGTATCTGACCGACGACATCTATGTCGAAATCATCACCGACGCGCGCGGCTTTACCGCAACCCAGCTGGAAATCGCGCTGACCCGTGCCCTGTCGCTCCTGTCGCAAACGGGCAGCTTCGGCGGATCCAGCGTCAATCTGCGCTATTCGCGGGATTACTGATCCCGCGGATGCGGCGGTGATGGTGGGGGTGCGATCTGCGTCATTCGCGGGACGCCTGATCCCGCGACTGCGCCGATAATTTTGGGGGTAATGGTAGCGGAGGAGGGACTTGAACCCCCGACCCCAGGATTATGATTCCCGTGCTCTAACCAACTGAGCTACTCCGCCCCATGACAGGGCACCCTTGCGGGCGAAGCGGCGACTTAGTGCGGGCGGGCGCGCCGGTCAAGCGAACATATGCCGGGATAATGCTTCCCATGGCCCGTCGCGATAGGCCCAGCAGCCAATGCCCGTAATGGCCAGCGGACGGACGCGAAAACCGGCCTCCATCTCGGCGCGCAATGCCCTGGCCTGATGCGGCTCGACCTTGTTCTGGATCGTCACGTGCGGACGCCATCCGGCCTGATCCTGCGGCACCAGCATCCCCGTGAACGCATCGGCCAGCCGGTCGCGCAGCGCGGCCAGGTCGGGGCTTTCGATGCGAAAGGCGGTGCCCCGGCCCAGCGTGACGACACCCGCAATCCATGCCCGGGGCGCGTGCTGCCCCCGCGTTTCTGCATTCAGCCGCTGCCGCAATTCGGGCATGATCGCGGGCGGCAGATGGTGGAACAGCGTGATGTGCGCCGGCACCTGATTGCGCTCTGGCGGGAAATGCGCGCGGCGCAGGCCGTCCAGCCAGGCAAAATCCTGTTGCCCGAACAATGCCGTCACGATGACCGGCGCCGCACCGGACGGGTCATCGGGTCCGGTCAAATCTCGACCTGACTGCCCAGCTCGACCACACGATTGGTGGGCAGCCGGAAAAACTCCATCGCGCTTTCTGCGTTGCGCAGCATCCACGCGAACAGCTTTTCCCGCCACAGCGCCATGCCGGGATTGGCCGACGGCAGCAGCGTCTGACGCGCCAGGAAAAAGCTGGTGTCCATCATCTTGAACGCCGAACCGCACTCGCGCACCTGCTTCAGCGCGGCGGGCACGTCCGCCTCCTGCATGAAGCCATAGCGCAGGACCAGCCGGTGAAACCCCTGACCCAGATCGGTCAGATCGGTGCGCCGGTCATCGGAGATATAGGGTTCGTCCGAAATCTTGACGGTCAGGAGGATGACCCGCTCGTGCAGCACCTTGTTGTGCTTGAGGTTGTGGAGCAGCGCGTGCGGCACGCCGTCGGGGGTGGACGTCATGAACACTGCGGTGCCCGGCACCCGCGCCGCGCTGTTCGCCGCTGACTGAATGAACACCTGAATCGGCATGGCGCTCTGGCGCAACCGGTCGATCATCAGCTTGCGGCCCTTGGCCCAGGTGGTCAGCAGCGTGAACACGATGAGGCCGACCAGCAGCGGGAACCAGCCGCCATCCGGCACCTTGGTCAGGTTGGCCGCGAAATAGGCGGTGTCGACCAAGAAGAACAGCGCCAGCACCCCGCCCGCGACCAGCTTGTTCCACTTCCACAGGCTGAACAGCACGACGACCAGCAGACAGGTGTCGATGAACATCGCCCCGGTCACCGCAATGCCATAGGCGGCGGCCAGATTGCTCGACGACTGGAACGTCAGCACCAGCAACAGCACCATGACCATCAGCGCCCAGTTGATGACGGGGATATAGATCTGGCCCTGCGCACTGGCCGAGGTGTGCGTGATGCGCAGCCGGGGGATGAAGCCCAGCTGGATCGCCTGCTGCGTCAGGCTGAACGCGCCGGAAATCACCGCCTGGCTGGCGATGATCGTCGCCATCATCGCCAGGATGACCAGCGGCAGGCGAAAGGGTTCGTCGGCCAGCAGGAAGAACGGGTTCCTGATCGCCTCCTGCGCCGCGACGGGATCGAGCGACAGGATCATCGCCCCCTGCCCCAGATAATTGAGCATCAGGCCGGGCAGGACAAAGAACATCCACGACACGCGGATCGGGTTGCGCCCGAAATGACCCATATCGGCATACAGCGCCTCTGCCCCCGTCACCGCCAGCACGACGGAACCCAGCGCCAGAAAGGCAGAGCCGAAATCCCGCGAAAAAAACTGGACGGCGTACCACGGGTTCAGCGCCATCAGGATCGTGGGATCGGAGGCGATGTGGATGATGCCCAGTACCGACAGGGTGATGAAATAAAACACCATGATCGGGCCGAACAACGCACCCACCTTGGCCGTGCCGCGCGCCTGAATGGCGAACAGGCCTACCAGGATGCCGACCGAAATCGGCAGAACCCACGGGCCGAACCGCGGATCGACGGTGGTCAGACCTTCCGACGCCGACAGCACCGACATCGCCGGGGTAATCATGCTGTCGCCATAGAACAGTGCGGTGGCGAATACGCCCAGCATCACGATCGGCCCGGTCCACCGCTTGCCGCCGCCCGATTGCCGGTTGATCAGCGCCAGCAGCGCCAGGCTGCCCCCCTCGCCCTTGTTGTCGGCGCGCATGATGACCGATACATATTTGATGCTGACCACGATCATCATCGACCAGAAGATCAGGCTGAGCACGCCCAGGATGTGCGTCGCGTCCGGCGTCAGCGGATGATGCCCGGCAAAGGTTTCGCGGAACGCATAAATCGGGCTGGTGCCGATATCGCCAAAGACGATGCCGACCGCCCCCAGGCACAGCTTCCACAGCGCACCCGACGGATGATGCGCGCCAGCGGCCGCGTCGGACGCATCGCGCGCCGACGGGGCGAGATCGGTCGGAGGTTCCGAGTTCACGGGCGTGATGTCCGCCACCAAATGCAAACGGCCAAGTTCATAAGGCCCGCGTTCATGCCCCAAGTGAAGACGCGCGGCGTTAGCATCCGCAGCACCGGGGAACAAGGGCTCGACTCGGACCCCCGCCGCCTTGGCAACGGATGCAGGGCGCAGGGCGATGTTCAAGATATAATGCAACAGCAACGGCGCAATTATCGAGCGGACCTTACGCGGCGCATGGTGCTAAACCGCCACCAACAACCGTTACGGAGAAGGATCGGGCCATGCGCATCGGCGTGCCAAAGGAAATCAAGAACCACGAATATCGCGTCGGCCTGACCCCGCCCGGCGTGGCGGAGCTGACCGCGCGCGGCCATCAGGTGGTTGTTCAGACGGGCGCGGGCAGCGGCATCGATTTCGCCGACAGCGATTATCAGGCCGCCGGCGCCACCATCGCCCCCGATGCCGCAGCCGTCTTTGCCGGCAGCGACATGATCGTGAAGGTGAAGGAGCCGCAGCCGTCCGAAATCGCGATGCTGGAGGCGCGGCACACGCTGTTCACCTATCTGCACCTGGCCGCCGACAAGCCGCAGGCCGAAGGGCTGATCGCGTCGGGCGCGACCTGCATCGCCTATGAAACCGTCACCAGCGCCAACCGCTCCCTCCCGCTGCTCAAGCCGATGAGCGAAGTGGCAGGCCGCATGTCGGTTCAGGTCGGCGCGCATTATCTGGAAAAGGAACAGGGCGGTCGCGGCGTCCTGCTGGGCGGGGTGCCCGGCGTCGCTCCGGCGCGCGTGGCGATCCTTGGCGGCGGCGTTTCCGGCATCAACGCGGCCCAGATGGCGACGGGCCTGCGCGCCGATGTCACAATCTATGACATCAACAATGACCGGCTGGCCGAACTGGACATGCATTTCGGCAGCCAGATCAAGACAGCCTATGCCAGCAAGGCGGCGATCGCCGCGGCGGTCAAGAACGCGCATCTGGTGATCGGCGCTGTCCTGGTTCCGGGCGCGGCCGCCCCGAAACTGGTGACGCGCGAGATGCTGAAGACGATGAAGCGCGGCAGCGTGCTGGTCGACATCGCGATCGATCAGGGCGGCTGTTTCGAAACCTCGCGCGCGACGACGCATGACGATCCGGTGTTCGAAGTGGACGGCGTCATCCATTATTGCGTCGCCAATATGCCGGGCGCGGTGGCGCGCACCAGCACCTTTGCGCTCAACAACGCCACCCTGCCGTTCGTCCTGAAACTGGCCGATCATGGGGCAGAGGCCGCGATGCGCGCCGATCCGCATCTGGCGGCGGGGCTGAACGTGTCCGGCGGCCGCATCCGGCATCAGGCGGTGGCCGATGCGCTGGACCTGCCGTTCGAAGCCTGGGCCTAATCCCGGTCAGCGGCGGGGGGCGGTCGCGCCTTCCGCCCCGGGCTGGCTGGCCAGCACACCGTCCAGCAGCACCAGCCGGGTCATGATCGACTGGCTGGCATCACTGCCCGGCCGCGCCAGCCGGGCCGCACGCGCCCATGCCCCCCGCGCCCGCACAAAATCGCCCGCGCGGACATGGGCCAGGCCCAGATAGAACCACACGCCCGGCTGGTCCGGGCCAAGCTGCACCGCACGGGCAAAGGCGCGGCGCGCCGGCGGGGACAGCGCGTTGCCGTCATGCTCCTGCAACGCGAGGCCAAGCCCGGCCCACAGCGCGGGATCGCGCGGCGATTGCTGCAATCCGCTCAGCAGCACCTTGGCCGCCGCCTCGGTCTTGCCGGTCCGCAGCATGGCGTCGGATGCGATGAAATACTGGTCGGAAAACACGAACTGCCCGAACATCGACCGCCGCAGCGCCAGCTGGCCGGGGTCCATCGGGCGGGTCGCCCGCTGTGCCTCGGTCGGACTGCCGGTCAGCGACGGCCGCCCCTGCAGCGCATATCCCGCCGCGCCCAGCATCAGCGCCGCCAGCGCCAGCCGCAGCACGCCGCCGGACACGCGCGCGCGCCACAGGACAAGCGCGGCGACGACCAGCAGGGCCGTCAGGATCACCCAGCCCATCATGCGCGCTTCTTCCTGCGAAAACTGGTCGCTGCCACGATCACGCCGATGATCAGCATGACGATGGGCGCGATCCACAGCGGCGCGGTCGCCGCGCTGATCGGCGGATCATAGCTGACATAATCGCCATAGCGTTCGATCAGCCAGTCGCGCACCTGTTCCGCACTGTCGCCCGCCGCAATCCGCTGCCGCACCAGCGCGCGCATATCGCCGGCCATGTCGGCATCGCTGTCCGCGATCGACTGGCCCTGGCACACCAGACAGCGCAGCGTGTTCATCAGCGCCTTTGCCTCGGCCTCCTTGGCGGGATCGGACAGCTGGGTATTGGCCATGCGCGCCTGTGGCATGTCCGACTGGGCGGCAAGCGGCGCGGCGATCAGCGCACCCGCCAGAGCGATGGCAACCCTCATCCCCCTCATCGTGCGGCCTCCAGCGCGGCGATCAGCTTCGGCACATCCTCGTCGCGGATCGGCCCGATATGCTGGGCACGGATGACGCCGCCTGCATCGACGACAAAGGTTTCGGGAACGCCCGCCGATCCCAGCGACAGCTGAAACCGGCTTTCCCGGTCGTCCCCGATCGCGCGATAGGGGTCGCCATAATCGCTCAGAAACTGGGTGGCGGCGGGCGCGGTGTCGCGGATGGCGACCGCATCGATCGTCACGCCGCGCTGCTTCAGCGCCATCAGCTGCGGGGCCTCTGCGGCACAGGGGACGCACCAGCTGGCAAAGACGTTGATCAGCCGAGGCCCGGACAGCGGCTTGTCCAGCCCCGGCTTGCCCGCGATCAGCGCCGGCAGCGCCAGCGCCGGAACCGGCTTGCCGACCAGTTTGGACGCCACGATCGACTGCGGAACGCGCTGCAACCCGGCAACGAACAGCACGACCAGCGCGGCAAAGGCGATCAGCGGCGCCCAGATCAGCCAGCGGTTCATGCCATCGCCTCACGCGCACGGCGGGCCAGCCATTGCCGGCGTTCGCGCCACACCCGGCCGAGCAGCGCCAGCGCTCCGCCAAAGGCGATCATGCCGCCGCCGAACCAGATCAGCGTGACCCAGGGTTTCCACCACAGCCGGATCTGCGCCCGGCCCGATCCATCATCCTTGCCGATCACGGCATAAAGCTGTCCGTCGGTCAGGGTGCTGATCGCCGCCTCGGCCGTTTCGGTCGGCGGGGAGGCAAAGAACCGCTGCTGCGGGCGCAGAATGAACGGCTTGCCCGCCTCGCCCCGCTGGATGGTCAGCTTGGCCTCGATGGCGGACCAGTTGCGGCCCACCACCGGCTGGATGCCGTCAAAGGTCACGCTGAACGGCCCCACGGAAATCCGCTCCCCCGGCGCTGCTGCAACCAGCTTTTCCTGCGTGAACGCGCCTTCGCTGGCCATGCCGGCCACGCTGACGGCAACGCCCAGATGCGCGATCGCCATGCCGACCGTCGCCATCGGCAGACGCCGCCAGTTGGACACGATCAGCGGCTGGACGCTGCCCACCGCCAGCCCCGCGGCCAGCGCAAGGCCCGCAATCGCCGCCCAGCCCGCGCCCGGCGCCATCAGCCATGTCGCCGCCGCCGTGACACAGATCGCCAGCACCGGCGCGAACAGCTTGCGCGTCACCCGCGCCTGATCGTCGCTGCGCCAGCGCAGCATCGGCCCGATCGCCATGCCCGCCATCAGCACCAGCGCGATAGGCGCCGTCGATTTGTTGAAAAAGGGCGGGCCAACCGACAGCTGCTGGCCCATCGCTGCCGCAGCAATCGGATACAGCGTGCCGATCAGCACGATGCCCAGGATCACGCTGAGCAACAGGTTGTTCAACACCAGCCCGCCTTCGCGGCTGAGCAATTCGAACGTCGCACCCTGCCGCACCGTCCCGATGCGCAGCGCGAACAGCGCCAGCGCACCGCCGATATAGAGGCCCAGCAGCACCAGGATGAACGTGCCCCGCTCAGGATCGACGGCAAAGGCATGGACGCTGGTCAGGATGCCCGACCGCACCAGGAACGTGCCAAGCATCGACATGGAAAAGGCGATGACTGCCAGCATCACCGTCCATGACCTAAGACCGTCCCGCGCCGCCAGCACATTGACCGAATGCAGCAGCGCCGTCGCCGCAAGCCACGGCATCAGCGAGGCATTCTCCACCGGGTCCCAGAACCACCAGCCGCCCCAGCCCAGCTCGTAATAGGCCCAATAGCTGCCCGCCGTGATGCCCAGCGTCAGGAAAATCCACGCGATCAGGATCCAGGGCCGCATCGCGCGGGCAAAGGCCGGCCCGACATCCCGGACGACCAGCGCGCCGATGGCAAAGGAAAAGGCGACCGACAGGCCGACATAACCGATGTACAGGGTGGGCGGGTGAAAGGCGAGGCCGGGGTCCTGCAACAGCGGGTTCAGGCCCAGCCCCTCCGGCGCGGCGGGGTTCATCCGGGCAAAGGCGTTGGAGGCGAACAGGATAAAGGCATAAAAGCCAAGCGCGATGGCCGCCTGCGCACCCAGCGTCGCGGTCAGCATCGGCTTGCTCAACCGCCGCTCGATGATCGCGATCGCGCCGCCGGCCACCGCCAGCACGGTCACCCACAGGAGCATCGACCCTTCGTGATTGCCCCATGCGCCGGCGATCTTGTACAGCATCGGCTTGGCCGTATGGCTGTTTTCCGCCACGATCAGCACCGACAGGTCGGTGACCGCGAACAGCCAGATCAGCGCACCGAAACTGATCGCGGCCAGCACGCCCTGAACCACCGCGACGGGGCGGACGGCTGCGTGAAACTGATCCGCCACCACCGTGCTGCGTCCGTCCAGGCGGATGCCCGCCACTGCGGCGCACAGCTGAAACAGCGCCATTGCCGCCGCCAGCCACAGCGCGGCCAGACCCAGTTCTGCGATCATTGGGCGATGGTATCCTGCGGCTTCATCCGGCTCGCCATTTCGGGCGGCATGTACCGCTCGTCATGCTTGGCCAGCAGGTTGGTGGCGCGGAAACTGCCCTGGCCGGTAAAGCTGCCTTCGGCCACCACGCCCGATCCTTCCTTGAACAGGTCGGGGGCGATGCCGCTGAACGTCACGGGCACCCGCGCCTTGCCGTCGGTGACGGTAAAGCGGATCGACACGCCATCGGGCTGACGCTGGATCGACCCTGCCTCCACCATGCCGCCCAGCCGCACGGCGCGGCCCGGCTCTGGCGGGTTGGCGACTGCATCGGCGGGGGCATAAAAGAACGCGGCCTGATCCTGCAGGCCGGACAGCGCCAGCGCGCTTGCCCCCATCAGGGCGACGATGGCCAGCCCGGCCAGGGCCAGCCGCTGATGCTTTGCCTTCATCGCCGGTCCTTCATTGCATCCGATGCCCGCTCGGCCCGGCGCATCGCGCGCCAGCTGGCCAGCGACAGGGCAACGACGCCCAGCATCACCACGCCATAGGCGGCGATCACGAATGGCCAGGGGTTCATGCCGCCGCCATCCGCCGCATCCGCGCCTCGACCCGCGCCTCGGCCAGATAGGCCCGCATCCGGATCAGCACGATCGCGCCGAACCAGAGCGAAAAGCCCAGAACGGTCAGCCACAGCGGCCATAACAGGCTGTCGTCGATGCTGTTGCGGGTCAGCGTGATGCTGGCCGGCTGATGCAGCGTGTTCCACCAGGTGACGGAATATTTGATGACCGGCAGCAACACGGTCCCCGCCACGCCGAACAGGGCGGGGATGCGCCCATCGCCGCCGCGCTCGGCATCGCCGCGTTCCAGCGCGATCCAGCCCAGATAGACAAAGAACAGGATCAGCATGCTGGTCAGCCGCCCGTCCCATTCCCACCACGTGCCCCAGGTCGGCCGACCCCAGATCGAGCCGGTGATCAGGCACAATGCAGCGAACAGCGCACCGGGCGCGGCAACCGCCCGCGCCGACAGCGCGGCCAGCGGATGCCGCCAGATCAGATAGCACAGGCTGGACACCGCAATGCCCGTCCATCCACCCATGCCCAGCCACGCGGCGGGCACATGGATGTACAGGATGCGGACGCTATCCCCCTGCAGGTAATCGGGCGGCGTCACGAACAGCCCGGCCCCGGCCCCGACCAGAATCAGCGCAAGACCCAGCCAGAACAGCACCGGCGTCAACGGCCGGGCGATACGCAGGAAACGGGCTGGATTGGCTAGGGCGTGCATGGCGTTATCCGTCCACTACACACAATATGCGGGCCATGCCACACCGGCTTTGGGCCGTGGGGCAATAGCCCCGCTCGATTGCGGTCAGCCGCGCCCGATCAGCCGGCGGGCAATGGCATCGGCCACTTCCGCCTCGGGCTGGCCGGTGCGGGCGCTTTCGTCCCACACCTCGATCAGCCGTTCCGGAATGCGCGTCACGCGGGCATCCACCTCGGCCCGGTCGCCCTGCCCCAGATATTCCAGCGCGACGTTGATGATGCCGCCGGCGTTGATGACATAATCCGGCGCATACAGGATGCCGCGCGCGTGCAGCCGGGCGCCGTCGGCGCGGGTCGCCAGCTGGTTGTTCGCACCGCCCGCCACCGCCTTGCACTTCAGCGCCGCGATGCTCGCCTCGGTCAGCACCGCGCCCAGCGCGTTGGGGCTGACGATTTCGGCCTCTTCGGCCAGGATCGCGTCGGTCGGCACGGTCCGCGCGCCCAGTTCGGCGGCCAGCGCCTCGGCCCGGCGCGAATCGACATCGGCCAGGATCAGGTCCGCGCCATCGGCCGCCAGCTTGCGCGCCACGCCGCCGCCAACGCTGCCCACGCCCTGAATGGCGACGCGAACGCCATGCATGTCGTCGGTGCCCAGCGCCCGGCGTGCGGCCGCGCGAATGCCCAGATAGACGCCATGCGCCGTGGTCGGCCCAGGATTGCCGCCCGCCGCGCCGCTGCCCACCGGCAGGCCGCTGACATGGCGGGTTTCGGCGGCGATCGCCTGCATGTCCGCCTCGCTCATGCCGACATCCTCGGCAGTGATATACCGGCCGCCCAGCGATTCGATCGCACGGCCGAATGCCGCCAGCAGCTCCGGCGACTTGGCGCGCTCGGCATTGGCCAGGATCACGCCCTTGCCCCCGCCCATCGGCAGTCCGGCCATGGCGTTCTTGTAACTCATGCCGCGCGACAGGCGCAGCGCGTCGGTGATGGCCGCGCCGTGATCGGCATAATGCCAGAATCGGACACCGCCCGCCGCCGGGCCCAGCGCCGTGGAATGCACCGCAATGACCGCCGTCAGGCCGCTTTCCCGGTCAGTGACCAGGTGGACGCCTTCATGGTCGTCGAAATCGGGAAATCCCCAATCGGTGGGCATGGTTCCATCTCTTCGGGCAAAGGGCGGTGGGCGGATCCGCCATCAGGAGCAATGGGGCGACCGACGGGACTTGAACCCGCAACTTCCGGCATCACAAGCCGGCGCTCTAACCAATTGAACTACGGTCGCCGCGAAGCCGCGCGCTTAGCGGCTCTTGCCCGCGCTGGTCAAGCATATCAGTTTCGGTCCCGCAGAACCAGCGGATCGCCGCGCGAAACCCGCACTGCCTCGGCTCCCGAAATGATGCCGGTCCGCGCCAGTTGCCGGGCAATCGATCCCATCGTCGGCATCTGGACGAACGCATGGCGGGCCAGGATCGCGGCATCCCCGCCCCCGTTGATCAGGCGGCGGAGCGGATAATCCACCTCGATCACCTCGTGAATCGTCAGCCGCCCGGCAATCCCGCTGTCGTCACAGGCGGGACAGCCCGGCGCATGGTGCACCACCGACCCCGGATCGAACCCAAGCAGAGCGGCGACGCTGTTCGATGCCTGTACCGGATGGCGACAGACGGGGCACAGGCGCAGCACCGGTTGCTGGCCGATCACCAGCCTGAGCGTCGATGCAATGGCGAAATCGTCCTGCCGCATGTCGCGCAGCGTCTGGATCGCGGCCAGCGCACCCGCCGCATCGATACTGGCCAGCACGATCCGGTCCTGCAACGCGGCCTGCACGGCATGGTCGGCACTGCGCCGGTCATGGATGCCGTCGATCAGCAGCGGCGGCGCATCATCGCCAGCATCCGCAGTGCCCAGCCGCTGCTCCATGCGGGCCAGCGTGGTCGAACGCCCGCTGCCCCCGTGTCCGGCCACCAGCAACAGGCCGGTTCGCCGGGCCAGCGCGCGGGCCAGCGCCATATCCTGCGCCGGGTGCGACAGCATGGGGTCCGCGACCGCCGATGGCGGCACGATCGTCGCGCTGTCCCCCGGCCCGTTGATCGTCATCCCCTGCCGCAGCCCCCTGACCCGCCCGGTCATCCGCTAACGCCGCGATGTTGCGCTTTTCTTGCAGTTTTATTGCGCCCGGCGAGGGGCGGTGTCGCCCGGCTTCAGCCCCTTTCGATTCGCCCCGCGCTTTGCCATGGTTCCGGCATGAACGACCTGGCGCCCCTTCATCTCGGTTCCGGCTATCCGGCACAGCCCGTCATCGCCCGGATCACCGCCCAGTCCGGCGTTCAGCGCGTGCCCAGCCCAAAGCTGGACCTGTTCCAGATGCGCGGGTTTCTGGAACGCGATCTGTGCACCGTTCTGATGGCGATGATCGACCGCGATCGCCGCCCGTCGACGATCAGCGACGACAATGGCGACGCTGCCTTTCGCACCAGCGAAACCTGCGATCTGGCCGCCGATGCCCCCGCGGTGATGGAGGTGGAGCGGCGGATTACCGCCTTTAGCGGGATCGACCCCGCCCATGGCGAACCGCTTCAGGGACAGCGATACGCCGTGGGGCAGGAGTTCAAGGCGCATACCGATTATTTCGAGCCGACCGGCGTAGATTTCGACCGGTTCTGCTCGGTCGCGGGCAATCGCACCTGGACCGTCATGATCTATCTGAACGAACCCGATGCGGGCGGGGCCACCCGCTTCAAATCCATCGACAAGATCGTTCAGCCCGAAACCGGAAAACTGCTCGCGTGGAACAATCTGCGCGCCGATGGCAGCCCCAATGCCGCCACGCTGCATCATGGAATGAAAGTGCGGGCGGGCACCAAATATGTGCTGACCAAATGGTTCCGCGAACGCCCCTGGGGGTAATCGGCCGGATGCGGCCTGGCCCTTCCACATAAAGAAACGGTGCCGGAGCGCATGGCTCCGACACCGTCAGTACCTCTGGCTTGGGGGCCGTCAGAGTTTGACGCTGGCGCTGACCGAGAAAATCCGGCCAAGCTGGAACGTGTTGGTGTCGACGCGGACATCGTTGGGAAAGCTCTGGAATTCCTGCGACCGCGTGGCCGTCAGGTTGCGGCCCTCGAACTTCAGCTCGATTTCGCGGTCGGTGCCCAGTGCGATCCCCTGCCGCACCACAACGTCCAGCCGGATGCCCGGCCGCTCGACGATATCGGGCAGGCGCAGGCCGTCGATCACCGGACCACGGCTGACGACGCGGTCGGTGGCATAATTGAACAGCAGCGTCGCCTGGGTGCGGCTGTCCTGATTCTCGATGCCCAGCTGCGCATTGATCAGATGGTCCGACTGGCCGACCAGCGGCGCGCCGTTGACGAACACCAGATCGGCGGCAACCGGCGGCGCGCCAAAGATCGGGTTGGACACCGGCTCGTTGCCGATCAGCAGTTCCGACTTGGTATAGGTGTAGTTGGCCAGCGCCAGGATGCGCGCGCCGCTCCACAGCGAATCGATCGGGAAATACTTCTGAACCTCGATCTCGCCGCCATACAGATTGGCCTTGGGCGCGTTCGAAAATCCGGTGAAGAACGTGCTGCTGCCCGGCGCCAGCACCGCGATCTGTTCGATCGGGCTGTCGATCCGCTTGAAGAACCCGGCAACGGTCAGCCGCTCGTCACGGCCAAAGAACCATTCGTACCGCGCCTCGGCATTCAGCAGTTCCGAATCCTGCAGGTTCGGGTTGCCGAAAAACTGCCGGTTGGAATCGAAATCGACGTACAGCTGCGGCGCCAGCTCGCGGAACTGCGGCCGGGCGATCGTCTTTGACCCGTGCAGGCGCAGCTGCATCGAATCGGCGAAGTTCCACGTCAGCGTCGCCGCTGGCAGGATATAGCTATTCTCAAGGTTGGTGCCCGGCTGCACGCCCGTGGTGGTACGCAGCGCCACCGTTTCCTTGGCATCCTCGTACCGATAGCCGACCGTGGCGCGCAGCCCGTCGAGCAGTTCGGCCTCCATCTGGCCATAGACCGCATGAACCGTCAGCCCCGCGTCATAGGCGGGCGCAGCATTGGCGCCGGAGCCGGAGATGTTCTGAAGGTTGATGCCGTACAGGCTGATGATCGCATCCGATAGCAGGAAGTCGGGCCGCAACTGGCCGATCTCGATCGGCAGCGTCGCGTTGTTCGGGCCGACATAGCGGAACTGATAGCGGCTGGCCGTACGCTCGGCATCGCTGAACGCATATCCGGCCGACAGCGTGACCGGGCGATCCAGGTCCAGATCATAGCTGAAATCGATCGCGCTGGCCCAAAGGTCCTCATTGAGGTCGCTGAACGCGATCTGCGCGGTCTGCGTCGTGCCGCCCAGCGTGTTGATGTAATCGTTGATGCCATTGGCATCGGTATATTCATAGCGGAAGAACCGCTCATACGGCGCCTTGCGCTTGGTATTCGAATAAGATCCGCGAAAATCGACCTGCAGCTTGTCGAAATCCAGCTCGCCTACGAACTGGCTGGTGAACAGCTGGCGCTCGAACCAGTTGGTATATTGCTCGATATAGGTCGGGATCGGCGCGAACGGACCGGGAATGCCCAGATTGTCGAAATCGCCCGCGCCCAGGATGCCCTGCTTCAGCGTGTCGTGGATATAGACGTTGGTGAGGCGGAACCGGTGTTCGCCCACTTCCGCGCCCAGCCCGATCAGGCCGTTGACCAGGATGCGGTTGTCGGTCGTCACCGTGGTGAAATCGCTGGCCAGCAGGCCGTCGGCGGAAATCGCCGTCTGCTGACGGGCGGAACGGGTGCGGAAACTGTTGGAAATGCCGCCCCCGGCGATCAGGCCGACACGAACGCTATCGCTGACGTCCACGGCCGTGCCCAGCGACAGATCGCCCGACCAGTTGGGCGGAATGTCGCGGTTTTCCTGCAACAGCGTCGTCTGCGCGTTGGTCAGCTGCGTCGCCTGTTCCGGGGTCAGGCCGGTATTGTTCTGTCCGGCATCGCGCACGAACCGCGGCACGCTGCGCGTCCCGTCATCATATCCGAACACATCGCGCGACCCGCCGTCATAGACATAGCCAAGCTCGCTGGTCGAATAGGTGTCGAAGCCGACGGAGCCGCCCAGCTGGATGAAACTGTCCTTGGGCACCGCGCGGGTGGTCAGGTTGATCGCGCCGCCGCCGAATTCGCCGGGATAGTTCGCCGAATAGCTTTTCTGGACCAGCGCCGATGCAATGACGTTGGTCGGAAAGATGTCGAGCGGCACCACGCGGCGCAGCGGTTCCGGGCTGGGTAGCGGCAGGCCGTTGAGCAGGGACGAGGAGTAACGGTCGCCAAGGCCGCGGACGAACACGAACCCGTTGCCGACGACGCTCAGGCCGGTCACCCGCTGCAGCGCGCCGGCGATGTCGCCCTCGCCCGTCCGCTCGATGTCCGCCTGGGACAGGACGGACACGACCTGCGGCGTCGAGCGCACGACATTGGGGATGAACCGGCCGACGACGACGATGTCCTCGACATTGCCGGCACCCGGCGCGGAAATCTCGACCTCTTCCTGCGGCGTTTCCTGCGCCACTTCGCCCTCGGCGGGCGGGGGCGGCGGCATGTCCTGCGTCTTCAGGCCCGGCACATCGGCGGCCGGTGCCGCCTCACGCGCAACGGCGGCGGGCGCCACCAGCATTGAGGTCAGGAGCAGCAGGCTGCCAAAGGCGATCTTGTTCTTCATGGTCGTTCTGTTTCCGGCTCGGGAGCATCAGGTCGCGGGCATGATCCGGCGGGTGCGGCCCCCTTTTGCCGCATCCGCCGGACACATCATCCCCGTCGCTTACAGGCCGGGCAGCACGGTGCAGCTTGCGCTGGTCGTGCCGAAATCGCCGCGGTTGGAATTGCAGGTCCAGCCACGATACCAGTTGTCGGACGCGCCGGAGACTGCGCCGATATAGTTGGTGGTGACCAGGAACGACGTACCCGTCGGGTTCAGCGACGCGGCGTTGAACGCCGTCACGCCGGCAGCGCCGGTGCCCGGCAGGAAGCCGTTCAGCGCGGCGGCCGCAGTGCCGTTCGCCACATTGTTCGTGCCGGCGGAAACCAGCGCGGCCTGTTCCGCATTGGTCACCGTCACGCTGTTGACGGCGGTTTCCGCCGTCAGCGTCGGGCAGCCGAAATAGATGGAGTTGAACACCGGCGGGCCCTGTTCGTCCAGCGATGCGTTGGCGGCGCGGATGGTCGATTTGCCACCATTGTCCGTGGTGCCCGCAACGACATTCAGACAGGGCTGGCCGCTCGTCATGATGCCGTTGACGAAGGTGAAGTCCGCACCGCCGCGCAGGCGAAGCGCCGCGTTCACGCCGGTCGACCGGTGGATGAAGGTAAAGTTCGAAATCCGGCCGAACTGACGCGGCGTGGCGTCTTCGTTCCCGTTCGAATCGATCTCCATCATGTACGTGTCGGTCTGCGTGTTGTTCGGCCGCTGTGACGCGATCATGAACTGCAGGAAGCCCTTCCAGCCCACATCCGTGTCGATGCTGTCGTCATCCGCGCCGGTCACCACGAAGTAACGGGCGTTGTGCGTGCCGCCGAAAATCTCGATACCGTCGTCGGAGCTGTTGTGGATCTGGATATATTCCAGCCGCGTGCCCGAACCGACGCCGCCGGTGGTCAGGCCCTGCAGCTCGTTGCCCGGCGTGATGACCGTGCCCGAATAGCGGATCTGGACATAGCGCATGACGCCCGAGCTGTCGCCCGCGGTCGCGCCGCCATACAGCGCGTTGCCGGTGCCTTCGACGACGTTCTCGCAATTCGCCGAGCCGCCGGTCACGCCGCTCAGGTTACAGTTCGAAATCGGCGCGCGGCCCAGCAGGATGATGCCGCCCCACAGGCCCTGGCTTTCGTCGGTGACATTGCCGGTCAGGTTCTGTTGCGCGGTAAAGATGATCGGGCGCGCCTCGGTCCCTTCGGCCGAAATGGTCGATCCGCGATTGACGACCAGCAGGTCGTTGTCGGCGTTGGTCGTGTTGGCATAGATGATCGCGCCCGGCTCGATGGTCAGGCTGCCAGCGCTGCCCGCCGTGCCCGCACCGCCCCGGTCGACGCCCACATCGACGCGGCCGTTCAGTTCATAGGCGACACCGGCCAGCGCGGGCAGGGTCAGCGTGTTGACCAGCGACGGCAGGCGGCAGCTGCGGAAATTGCCGATGGTGCCGACATTGGTCGTGCCGGTCGGGCAGGACGCGGCCGGGCCGGTGGTCGGCGGGGGGGTGGGCGTCGGGCTGGGGGTCGGCGACGGCGCGGGCGTCGGCGCGGGCAGCACGATCACGCCTTCGCCGGGCGATGCGACGCTGGTCGCACCATCACAGGCGGACAGCGCAGCAGCTGCAGCGCCAGTCAGCAGGATGAGGGCAAGGCGGTTCGGATTTCGCATAAGATCTCCCGTCGGGTCGTTCCGGTTGCAAGGACGGGGACTGCACCGCCCCCCGATCGACTCGGACATCCCCCTGTCGACCTCGACCCGTGCGGTAGGAGCGTTGGATGACAGGAAAATTGGAATTTCGGGTCAGTTGAGTGACACGAAAATGACGGTTCAATGACAGGCGGCCAACCAATCGGCCGCTTCGAGGTCATCCGCACAGGCCCCCCGGCCTGCACCGCGCAGCGCGCAAACGGCAAGCCGCGCCATCACCCCTCCCCGCTCATCCTGAGCCTGTCGAAGGATGCAAGACCGGCAACACCATCAGCAGGATTGCGGGAGACGATCGCCGCGCAGGGGTTCGCACCGCATTGCTCGCGCCGCAGACACGCCGGCCACCACGCCCTGCGCCCTGCGCCAAACAAAAAGCCCGCCGGACCGGATGGTCGACGGGCTTTTGGCGGATGGTGGGCGCGACAGGGATTGAACCTGTGACCCCACCCGTGTGAAGGGTGTGCTCTACCGCTGAGCTACGCGCCCATGGATATCCATGGTCCTTGCGGTCCGAAGACCGCCGGGAAGCGGCCCCATAAGGCCCGCTTCCCGCCTTGTCCAGCCCCGCCGACAGGCGGCGGGGCCAGGCGGATCAGTTCACCGCGTCCTTCAGGCCCTTGCCGGCCTTGAACTTCGGCTGGTTGGACGCCTTGATCGTCATTTCCTCACCGGTGCGCGGGTTGCGGCCGGTCGACGCCTTGCGCTTGCTGACCGAAAACGTGCCGAAACCGACCAGGCGCACTTCGTCACCCTTCTTCAGCGCTGCCGAAATGGCATCGAATACTGCCTCGACGGCGCCGCTGGCGTCGTTCTTGCTCAGTCCGGATTGCTCGGCAACCTGTCCAATCAGCTCTTGCTTGTTCATTGTCCTGTGGGTCCCTGTTTGACTAACGGGTTTATCGAAAATGAATCGCGGCCTGGGGCCGGGCGCGCAGTAAGGCTGCTTGACCCCCAGCTGTCAAAGCAAATCGGCCGTTTTCCGGGCAATTCGGCTCAAAATTGCTCAAATATCAATGGTGCAGTGCATCACCGGCCGCCGAAATCGCCGCCGGAGGCTGTGCCGCCAGCTCGTCGGCATCGCTCCAGTCGATGGGCGACAGCCCCTCCACCAGCGCCAGCCGAAGCACTTCGTCGACGTGCCGCACCGGAATGATCTCCAGCCCCTCGCGGATGTTGGACGGGATTTCCGCCAGGTCCTTTTCATTCTCCTGCGGGATCAGCACGGTCGTGATGCCGCCGCGCAGTGCCGCCAGCAGCTTTTCCTTCAGGCCGCCGATCGGCAGCACCCGGCCGCGCAGCGTCACCTCGCCGGTCATCGCCACATCGCGGCGCACGGCCACGCCGGTCAAGGTCGAGATGATCGCGGTGACCAGTCCGATGCCCGCCGACGGTCCGTCCTTGGGCACCGCACCTTCGGGCAAATGGACGTGAATATCCTTGCGCGCGAACAGGCTGGGCTTGATGCCAAAGCCCGGCGCACGCGCCTTGACGAAGCTGAAGGCGGTTTCCACCGACTCCTTCATCACATCGCCCAGCTTGCCGGTCGTCTTGATCATGCCCTTGCCGCTGGCCGTCACCGCCTCGATGGTCAGCAATTCGCCGCCCACCTCGGTCCAGGCCAGGCCGGTGACCGCGCCGATCTGGTTTTCCTCCTCGCCAACGCCATGGCGATATTTCCGTACGCCGGCGAACTCGGCCAGATTGTCGGGCGTCACCGTGACGCTCTCGGCCTTACCCTCAAGGATGCGGCGCAGCGCCTTGCGCGCCAGCTTGGCGATCTCGCGTTCCAGCGTGCGGACACCCGCCTCCCGCGTGTAGTACCGGATCAGGTCCCGCAGGCCCGGCTCGGTCAGCTCGAACTCGCCCGCCTTCAACCCGTGCGCCTCGATCTGCTTGGCGATCAGATGCCGCTGAGCGATCTCAACCTTCTCGTCCTCGGTATATCCCTCCAGCCGGATGATCTCCATCCGGTCGAGCAGCGGCTGGGGCAGGTTCAGCGAATTGGCCGTGCAGACGAACATCACATCCGACAGATCGATGTCGATCTCCAGATAATGGTCGTTGAACTTGGCATTCTGTTCGGGGTCCAGCACCTCCAGCAACGCGCTGGCCGGGTCGCCCCGGAAATCCTGGCCCAGCTTGTCGATCTCGTCGAGCAGGAACAGGGGATTGCCGGTCCCCGCCTTTTTCAGGTTCGATACGATCTTGCCGGGCAGCGATCCGATATAGGTGCGGCGATGGCCCCTGATCTCGGCCTCGTCCCTGACGCCCCCCAGCGACTGACGGATGAATTCGCGCCCCGTCGCCTTGGCGATGCTCTTGCCCAGGCTGGTCTTGCCCACGCCCGGCGGCCCAACGAGGCACAGGATCGGCCCTTTCAGCTTGTTGGTACGCGCCTGCACGGCCAGATATTCGACAATCCGGTCCTTCACCTTTTCCAGCGCGTAATGATCCTGATCCAGGACGCCCTGCGCCTCGGCAATGTCGCGCTTCAGCTTGGACTTCTTGCCCCAGGGCAGGCCCAGCAGCACGTCCAGATAATTGCGCACCACCGTCGCCTCGGCACTCATCGGCGCCATGGTCTTCAGCTTCTTCAGCTCGCTCTGCGCCTTGGCGCGCGCTTCCTTCGACAGCTTCAGCGTGGCGATCTTCTGGGTCAGGTCGGCGATCTCGTCGCCATCGCCTTCCTCGCCCTCATTGCCCAGCTCGCGCTGGATCGCCTTCAGCTGCTCGTTCAGATAATATTCGCGCTGGGTCTTCTCCATCTGCCGCTTCACGCGGCTGCGGATCTTCTTCTCGACCTGAAGGACGCCCAGCTCGCCCTCCATGAACGCGAACACCATCTCCAGCCGCTTCTGCGGGTCCGTCTCGACCAGCAGCGCCTGCTTGTCGGCCACCTTGACCGCGATGTTCGCCGCAATCGCATCGGCCAGCCGCGATGCCTCGGTCAGTTCGGCGACCTGCACCGCCGTCTCGCTCGGCAACTTGCGGTTGAGCTTGGCGTAATTCTCGAACTGCTCGACCACCGACCGCATCAGCGCCTGCACCTCGGTGCCGTCCGCCTCACTCTCGGCCACCGGGCTGACCTGCGCGGTCAGCACGCCCTCCTGCTCCGACAATCCCTCCAGCCGCGCACGCTCGCGCCCGGCCACCAGCACGCGGACCGTGCCATCGGGCAGCTTCAGCATCTGCAGCACCTCGGCCGTGACGCCAATGTCATACAGATCGTCGCGCGCCGGATCGTCCTCGGCCGGGTCCAGCTGCGCCACCAGGAAAATGCTCTTGTCGTCGGCCATCGCCGCTTCCAGCGCGGCGACCGACTTGTCCCGACCGACGAACAGCGGCACGATCATGTGCGGAAAAACGACGATGTCGCGCAGCGGCAGGACTGGATAAGAAGACTTCATGCAAACTCCGATCATCCCCATCGGGGACGTTTCACGACATGTATATGGGGAATGTAAGCAATCCATCAATCGCGGGTTTTTCCGGTAACGGCGGATGGCCGCATGCGAAACGGCTTGCGTCCGCGCCCCTGGCGCGGCAGCCATCGGCATATCCGGATCATCACGGGATCATGCCTGAATGCGCGCTGCCCTGCTCCTCTCCGCTGTCCTGATTATTCCGGCTGCCGCATCGGCCGACCCCGGCAACCCGCCGATCACTGCCCAGACATCCAGTTCGGGCGGGCCGCTGGACCCATCGCAGAAACGCGTCCGGCTCGACACGGTCGACCTGTCGGTCGAAGTGTTTCCCGCCAGCGAGACGATTGCCGGTGCCGCCACCCTGTCCTTTACCGCAACCGAACGCACGGACCGGATCGCGATTGACCTCGACACCAATTATCGCGTCGAGGCGGTGTCGGTCGGCGCCACCACCCTGCCCGCTTCGGCCTATGCCAATCCTGAAGGGCGCATGATGGTTCGTCTGCCCCGCGCGGTGGCAAAGGGCGCCTCCTTCGCCGTCACCATCCGTTACGCTGGCAAGCCGCACGTCGCCGTCCGCCCGCCATGGGACGGCGGATGGACCTGGGCAAAGACACCGGATGGCAAGCCGTGGGTCGCGACGTCGGTCCAGATGGAGGGGTGCGACCTCATCTGGCCGTGCATCGACCATCCCACCTACGAACCGGCAACGATGAAGATCGCCATCACCGTGCCTGCGGGGCTGAAGGCACCGTCGAACGGGGTGCTGAAGGGGGTCGACACGCTGGCCGACGGCCGCACCACCTGGCGATGGGAGGCGCGCGATCCGACACTGTATGGCGTCGCCATCAACGTCGGCCCGTATGAAGAGATCAGCGGCACGTACCGAAGCCGGTTCGGCAACACCATTCCGATGTATTTCTGGCACCTGCCGCGCAGCGACGACAAGCCGCAAAAGCTGTTCGCGGAGTTCGCCCCCACCCTCGATTTCTTCGAAACGATGATCGGCCCCTATCCGTTCGCCGACCAGAAGCTCGGCGTCGTCGAAACCCCACACAAGGGCATGGAGCATCAATCCATCAATGCCTATGGCAACGACTATGCAAAGACCGTCTGGGGCTTTGACGACCTGTTCCAGCACGAATTTGCCCATGAATGGTTCGCCAATCAGCTGACCGTGCCCGACTGGGACGACTTCTGGCTGCACGAGGGGACGGGCAGTTACATGCAGCCCCTGTATGTGCAGTGGCGACAGGGCGATGCCGGCTATATCGCGCACATGCTGGGTTCGGTCGCGCGCATCTACAACCGCGCGCCGATCGTCGCGGGCAAACCGCAATCGGCAGAGGACGTCTATAATTCCGAAGCGCGCCGGGGCAGCGACATTTATGTGAAGGGCAGCTGGACGCTGCACACGCTGCGGGGACTGATCGGGGACAAGGCGTTCTTCGACGCGCTGCGGCTCGCCATCTATGGCCGCACCGATCCGAAACCCGGCAATTTCAAACCCGTCTATCGCACCACGCCGGAGTTCATCGGGTTCGTCAATCAGACCAGCGGCGGCACCTATGACTGGTTCTTCGACGTGTATCTGCGCTCTGCCGCGCTACCCCGCCTGATCGAACAGCGCAAGGGCGGGATGCTGTCGCTTCAGTGGACGACCGAAGGGAACAAGCCCTTTCCGATGCCAATCGACGTGTCGGTGGATGGGAAGGTGACGCGCGTGGCCATGACGGACGGACGCGGCTCCATTGCCGTGCCGGACGGGGCGCATGTCGTCATCGACCCAATGTCGCGCGTGCTGCGCCACACCGAAGCGGTCAGCGCGTTCGGCGACTGGAGCGAGGCGCGGTTCAAGGCGCAACAGGACGCGGCAAAGGCTGCGGAAAAGGCAAAGGCAGCGCAGTGACCCGTTTCTGGCAAGGGTCCGCGGCGGCCGTATCGGCACTAATGCTGGCGGCGATCCCGCCGGTGCAGGCGGGCGAGCCAGCGGACTCGCCCATCACGGCGCAGACGATGCGGTCGGGGGGACAGCAACCGGCGGAGCAGGCGGCGCTGCGCCTGCGCCACCTCGACCTCAGCATTGCCGTGACGCCGGAGGCAAAGGGAATGAGCGGGGTTGCCGAACTGACGCTGGAAGCGCAGCGGCCGGTATCGCGCCTGCTCCTCGATCTCGACACCAATCTGGCGGTCAGCGCCGTGCGGATCGACGGCGCCGAACTGGCCGCCGGACGCTGGCGCAATCACGACGGGCGGCTCACCATCGACCTGCCCGCCCGGACGACGGCGGGTCAGACGATCAAGGCCTATATCGTCTATGCCGGCACACCCCATGTCGCGGCCAATCCGCCCTGGGACGATGGCTGGGTATGGGCGCGATCGCCCGATGGCCAGCCCTGGATCGCCACCACGGCACAGGGATATGGCTGCGACCTGATCTGGCCGTGCATCGACCATCCGTCGGGTGAGGTTGCGGATGCCGATATCCGCATCACCGTGCCGTCGCCGCTGGTCGCCCTGTCCAATGGCCGGGCGATGGGCGTGGTGCAGGCGACCGGCGGCGCGCGAACCTTTCACTGGCGGTCGGGGCCGATCAATCCCTATCTCATCACGATCAATATCGGCGCCTATGCGGAACTGAAGGGCGATTATGCCAGCCGCTTCGGCAACCGGGTGCCGCTGCACTATTGGCATCTGGGCCGCACGGCAGAGGCAATGGGCCTGTTCGCCGAATTCGCCCCGACGCTGGACTTCTTTGAAAGCGTGATCGGCCCGTTCCCCTTTGCCGACCAGAAGCTGGGGGTGGTTCAGACGCCCTATCTCGGCATGGAGCATCAGACGCTCAACGGATATGGCAACGATTATAAACCGTCGGTCGAGGGGTTCGACTGGCTGTTCCACCATGAACTGGGCCATGAATGGTTCGGCAATCAGATGACGGCCGCCGACTGGGACGATTTCTGGCTCCACGAAGGCTATGGCCAGTACATGCAGCCGCTTTACGGCCGCTGGCGAGAGGGCGAGGCCCGCTATGCCGCGATGATGGCTGAACAGCGGCTGCGCATCGCCAACAAATCACCCATCGTTTCCGGCCGCACCCGCACGGCGGAAGAGGTGTATGAGGCAAAGCTGGGCGGGCCCGGCGTCGACATCTATTTCAAGGGCAGCTGGGTGCTGCACACGCTGCGCAGCCTGATCGGGGACACGGCCTTTTTCGATGCGACGCGGCGGCTGGTCTATGGCCGACCCGATCCGCGCCCCGGCAATTTCGCGCCCCGCTTTGCCACGACTGCGGAGTTCGAGCGGCTGATGACCGAGGCGTCGGGCCAGCGGCTCGACTGGTTCTTCGACGTCTATCTGCGCCAGGCCGCCCTGCCCCGGCTGATCGAGCAGCGATCCGCCAACGGCCTTCGCCTGACGTGGAGGGCACCGGGCGGCCGGCCCTTTCCCCTGCCGGTCGAGGTGTCGGTGGACGGCGTGGTTCAGCGGGTGGCGATGACCGGCGGCAGCGGCTTTGTCCCCGCACCGGCGGGCGCGCACCTGATCGTCGATCCCAATGCCCGCGTGCTGCGCCAATCGGACGCGATCGACCGGGTTCAGGCGGGCGCTATGGCACAATGATCGTGAACAGATAGGCCGCGAACAGCACGAGGTGCACCGCCCCCTGCAACACTGTGGTGCGCCCGTTGCCCAGCGACAGCACCGCGACGACCAGCGACAGGCCAAGCAGCGCGACGTGCTTCGGCTCGATCCCCAGCGCCAGCGGGATATCCAGCGCCAGCGCCGCGATCACCACAACCGGGATGGTCAGGCCGATGGTCGCCAGCGCCGATCCCAGCGCCAGGTTGAGGCTGGTCTGCAACCGGTTGCGCCGCGCCGCGCGCATCGCCGCCAGGCTTTCGGGGGCCAGCACCAGCGCCGCAATCGCCACGCCGACCAGCGCCAGCGGCAGGCCCAGCGCGCCGATCCCCGCCTCCAGCGCCGGGGCAAGCTGCTTGGCCAGCAGCACCACGGCGACCAGCGCGATGATCAGCACGCCAAACGCCATCCATGCCGACCGCGCCAATGGCGGCTCCGCATGGGCATCTTTGGGCAGGTCGCCGGGCGCATCGGGCAGGAAATAGTCGCGGTGCCGCACCGTCTGGACCAGCACGAACACGCCATACAGGACCAGCGAGGCAATGGCGGCAAAGATCATCTGCGACGGCGCATAATAGGGGCCGCTCAGCGTCGATGTGTAATTGGGCATGACCAGCGTCAGCACCGCCAGCGCGGCCAGCACGCACAGGGCGGCACTCACGCCGCGCAGCGCGAACCGCTGCTCATGATGGCGCACCCCGCCGACCAGCAGACAGATGCCGACAATGCCATTCAGGATGATCATGATCGCGGCGAATACCGTATCGCGGGCCAGCGCCGACGCATTGCCGTTATCCGACAGCATCAGCGACACGATCAGCGACACCTCGATCACCGTCACCGATACGGCCAGCACCAGCGTCCCGAACGGCTCACCCACCCGGTGCGCCACGACCTCGGCATGATGGACCGCCGCGATCACTGCGCCGCCCAGCACGATGGCTGCCGCCGCAATGCCGATCCCGCCCAGCTTTGCCGCACCGATCAGTACCATCAGCACGCCGATCACCGGAAATGCGATGGACCAGACAGGCAGGATGGATAGATCGATCAGCGCGCGATCAATGCCCGCGCCTGACCCCTTATCAGGATGATGCTGTTCCGGTGATGCTGGCATTGGCTCCCCTGTGGCTGCTTTATCCCAAGCGCATCGGGGGCCCGATCGTTCCTGCGGTGCCGTGATATCCGGCCGGTTCTCCTGCGATCAGGCGGACAGCGTCATTCCCGCCGTTTCGCGGATGCAGTCGCGCCCGGCCCGTTTTGCCGCATAGAGCGCGGCATCCACGCGCAGCAGCGCGGCTTCGTGCGGATGGCCCGCGACCCATGGAGTCAGGCCGGCGGAAAAGGTGATGGCGCATCCGCCGATTGCCGCAACCGGCTCCATCCGGCTTTCACCGGCCAACCGGTCGATGATCGCGCGGGCATCGCCCATCGTTGTGGCGGGCAGAAAGATCAGGAACTCCTCTCCGCCCCAGCGCGCGATCACATCGCCGCGCCGCAGCCCCGCGATCAGCCGCTGGGCGAACAACCGCAGCACATGATCCCCCGCGCCATGGCCGTGATCGTCGTTGATCGCCTTGAAATGATCGATGTCGATCAGCGCCAGCGTGCCGCCCGGCCGCTCCTCCTCGCCCTCGCCCCCTTCGATCAGCGCATGAAAGCCGCGCCGGTTGAGCAGGCCGGTCAGCGCATCGCGATTGGCCGCCTCGCCCAGTTCGCGCATCCGCTCGCCCGCGCTGGTCGCGGCCCGGTTCACGCTGGCGATCAGCGCGCCCATCAGGTCGCGGCTGTCCATCTGGTCCAGCGGCGCGGCCTTGCCATCGCTCATCGCCCGCAACGCGCGGGCGCTGGCCCGCACGGGCTGGAGCAGCGCATTGATCGCCGCCAGGCTGAATGCCGTGCCGGCCAGCATCGCGATCAGGACGACGATCACCGGGGTCCATCCGATCGCCCCGCGCCACGCCTCCCACCCGATCAGCGCGAACAGCGGCACGTGCGTGCCGACAAAGCAGATGGCGAACATCCTGAGGCGCAGGCTGTTGGGGAACAGAAATCGGGTCGCACGATAAAAACGCATCGTCGGCATCCGGGAAACAACAGGGGGCGTTCAGGGGTGCCGGTCATTGGTAACCGAAACATTGACGGACATGGTTAAGCCATCCGCCCGTCCGGCCACCGGTTGCCGCCATGCGGGGGGCCGTTGCGCCGCCCGCGGATCGCACAAACGAAAACGGGCCAGCCCATGGGGGCCGGCCCGTCTGTTTCATCGGGTGACGCGCCCGTCAGGCGGCGTCGCCGGTCTTCTTCTTTTCGGCATAGACGCGGACGGGTTCCTTGCGGCCCTCGACCACGTCCTTGTCCACGACCACCTGTTCCACGCCGTCCATCGACGGCAGGTCGAACATGGTGTCGAGCAGGATCGCCTCCAGGATCGACCGCAGGCCGCGCGCGCCGGTCTTGCGCTCGATCGCGCGCTTGGCAATCGCGGTCAGCGCGTCGTCGTTAAAGCCAAGCTCGACGCCCTCCATGTCGAACAGCTTCTGATACTGCTTGACCAGGGCGTTCTTCGGCTCGGTCAGGATTTTGACCAGCGCGTCATTGTCCAGGTCCTCCAGCGTCGCGATGACGGGCAGACGACCGACAAATTCGGGGATCAGGCCGAACTTCAGCAGATCTTCCGGCTCGGTCTGGCGCAGCACCTCGCCGGTCCGGCGCTCTTCCGGCGCGGCCACATAGGCGCCAAAGCCGATCGACTTGCCCTGCAACCGGTCGCCGATGATCTTTTCCAGGCCCGAGAACGCGCCGCCGCAGATGAACAGGATGTTCGTCGTGTCGACCTGCAGGAACTCCTGCTGCGGATGCTTGCGCCCGCCCTGGGGCGGCACGCTGGCGGTGGTGCCTTCCATCAGCTTGAGCAGCGCCTGCTGCACGCCTTCGCCCGACACGTCGCGGGTGATCGACGGGTTCTCCGCCTTGCGGCTGATCTTGTCGATCTCGTCGATGTACACGATGCCGCGCTGCGCCCGCTCGACATTGTAGTCCGATGCCTGAAGCAGCTTGAGGATGATGTTTTCCACATCCTCGCCGACATATCCGGCCTCGGTCAGCGTGGTCGCATCCGCCATGGTGAACGGCACGTCCAGGATGCGGGCCAGCGTCTGCGCCAGCAGCGTCTTGCCGCAGCCGGTCGGGCCGACCAGCAGGATGTTCGATTTCGACAGTTCGACATCGGCGCCCTTGGCCCCGTGGTTCAGACGCTTGTAGTGATTGTGGACCGCCACCGACAGCACGCGCTTGGCGCGCTTCTGCCCGATCACATAATCGTCCAAGACGTCGCAGATTTCCTGCGGCGACGGGACGCCGCCGTCCTTCTTCGCGATCAGCGCGGACTTGGTCTCTTCGCGGATGATGTCGTTGCACAGCTCGACGCATTCATCGCAGATGAACACGGTCGGCCCCGCGATCAGCTTGCGCACCTCATGCTGGCTCTTTCCACAGAACGAGCAATAAAGCGTGCTCTTGGCGTCGCCGCCCTTAACCTTGTCCACCATAACGTCCATCCTTCGCACGCATCGGCGGGCGCTTGTCCACCCGCCATCCTACACTGACGGGACCATCCGGCAATCGCCTAATTAGCTTGGCCGGTAACGCCGGTCCGATGGACAGGGGGTTAGGCACCCCCCGTCGCACCCTCCTCGGCCGGCTGGGGCCGCTTGTCGTACACCTGATCGACCAGGCCGAACGCCTTGGCCTCTTCGGCTTCCAGAAACGTGTCGCGGTCCATCGCACGCTCGATCTCTTCCAGCGGCTTGCCGGTATATTTTGCGTACAGATCGTTCATCCGGCGGCGGATCCGCAGGATTTCCTTGGCCTGGATTTCGATGTCCGAAGCCATGCCCTGCGCGCCGCCCGACGGCTGGTGTACCATGATCCGGGCGTTGGTCAGCGCAACGCGCATCCCCGGCTCGCCGCTGGCCAGCAGGAAACTGCCCATCGATGCCGCCTGCCCGATGCACACCGTGCCGACGCGCGGGCGGATGTAATGCATGGTGTCGTGGATCGCCATGCCGGCCGTCACCACGCCGCCCGGCGAGTTTATGTACAGCCAGATGTCCTTTTTCGGATTTTCCGACTCGAGAAACAGCAGCTGCGCCACAATCAGCGAAGCCATGCCGTCTTCGACCGGCCCGTTCACGAACACGATCCGTTCCCGCAACAGGCGGGAAAAGATGTCGAAGCTGCGCTCGCCGCGGCTCGACTGTTCGATAACGATGGGAACCAGGGCATTCATGGGGTCGAAGGTGTCGTTCATAAAATCCCGCTCAGGAAATTGAGCGACCTACATCGGCCCTGCCCGTGCCAAGCGCAAGAGGGCAAGCTTTCGTCAACCATATCGCAACACCGCCTGGCCTAAACCGGCGCCATGCACCGCGACGTCGCCCGCCCCGCCCTTGACTGGCCCTTCATCCTCATCGTGATCGCGGTCGGCATCGCCCTGCGGCTGGCGTGGTTCACGGTTGCAGAGGGCAATCTGCTGAACTTCATCGGCGCTGGAGAGGCAACGCGAGTCGCGCTCAGCCTTGCCCGCACGGGGCAGTTTGCCGACGCCTTTTACGCCGGATACGGCCATACCGCGCATCTGACCCCGATCAGTCCGGCCATTGCGGCGGGCGTGATGATGCTGCTCGGCGTCGATACGGCGGCATCGAACATCGCCCTGCTCTGCTGGTCGCTGGGACAGGTGATCCTTGGCTGGGTGCTGATGCTCGCGCTGTTCCGCCGCCTCGGCGTCGATGGCGCGGCGCTGCGCTGGGGCATCGGCATCCTGGCCTTGGTCCCGGTGTTCATGGGGGATGAGGTGATCGTCTTCCGCTTCTGGGAAGGGGCGCTGACGCTGGCGCTGGTCGTCGCCAACCTGATCCTCGTCCACGACCTGACCGGCCGCCGCAACCCCGGCTGGCCCCGGCTTGCTGGCATCGCCGCGCTGACTGCATTCACCTTTTTCCTCTGTCCGCCCGCCGGCCTTGCCATCGACCTGTGCTGGGCGATCTGGGCGATCCGCACCCTGTCGCTGCCGCGCATCGCCGGTTTTGCCGCAATGAGCGCCGCCGCGCTGGGCCTGATCGTGCTGCCCTGGGCGATGCGCAATGCTGCGGTGATGGGCGAACCCGTTCTGCTGCGCAGCAACGCCGGCCTGGAACTGGCCATCGCCAATCATCCCGCCGCACTGTCCGGGCGGCCGAATGGAGAGGTGTATTTCGAACGCCTGCTGGCCGTGCAGCCCTATTTCAGCGTCCCGGCCCGGCAAAAGATCCGCGATGCGGGCGGCGAGGTCGCCTATGCCCGCGGGCTGGGGCGACAGGCGACGCAATGGATCGCCGATCACCCCGCCGGCTTTGCGCAGCTGTTCCTGCGCCACCTGCGCCAGTTCTTCTTTCCGGAATCCTGGCAGCTGATGTTCGGCCTGCCAGGCCTGCGCGCCGGCATCATGGGCGTGGTCAGCGCGATCGGACTGGCCGGACTGGCCGCCGGGCTGTGGCAGCGGCGGCCGGGATACGGGATGCTGGCCGTCTATCTCGGCACGGTGGCGCTGCCCTATGCCGTGGTGCAGCCGGTTCAGCGGTACAGCTATCTTGTCTATGGCCTGCTGGTCATGCTGGCGGCCGATGCGCTGGTGCGGCTGGCCCGCTGGGCGCTTGCCCGATACCGCGCCCCCGCGATCCCGATGCCCGCCGCTGCCTGATCGCCGGGGGATGCCCCGCGCCGCAGCCGGCCGGGAACGGACCCGTCAGGCTGCCTCGGCCAGCACCTCGCCCCCCGCCGCCTCCAGCAGCCGCCGCTCGATCGCGCGCAGCCGGGTGCCGCTGCCGATCTTGTCGCCCATCAGGTCGGTGACATAAAAGGTATCCACCGCGCGCTCGCCATAGGTGGCGACATGGGCCGAATGGATCGTCACCTTTGACTGGAACAGCGCGTTGGCCAGGTGGTGGAGCAGCGCGGGCCGGTCGCGGGCATTCACCTCGATCACCGTGAACCGGTTGGATGCGCGATTGTCGATCAGGACGTTGGGCGCGATCGTGAACGCCTCGGTCCGCGGGCGCATCGCCGTCTTGCGGTCCAGCTTTTCGCGCAGCTTCGCCCGGTTGGCCAGCGCATCGGCAATCGCGGTCTTCAACCGCTGCAACTGCCCCGCATCGTCGAACGGCCCACCCAGCGGCGACTGAACCAGGAAATTGTCCAGCGCCATGCCCGACCGCGTGGTATGGATGCGCGCATCGATGATGTTGCCCCCGGCCGCATGGATCGCGCCCGCGATGCGATAGAACAGGCCGGGATGGTCGGCGGCATAAACGGTCACCAGCGTCGCGGCACGCTCCGCATCCGGCTCGGTCGCGATGGACAGCGGCGCATCGCCCGCCTCCTCCATCAGTTTCAGGTTGCGGATCAGCACATCCACCGGCTCTGCCACCCAATAGGCTTCGGGCAGCACGCGGACCATCTTGTCGCGCTTGGCCTGACTCCACCGCAGCGCCTTGGCAACGGCGTCCTGCTTCGCTGAAATCCGCTCGCCCCGCCCCTTCTGCTTGTGGCCCAGGCGAAGGACTTCCTCGGCGCTGTCATACAGGTTGGTCAGCAACTGGCGCTTCCACCCGTTCCAGATGCCCGGCCCCACTGCGCGGATATCGACGACGGTCAACACCAGCAGCATCATCAGCCGCTGCGGGCTTTGCACCACCTCGGCAAAATCCAGGATCGTCTTGAAATCCGACAGGTCGCGCTTGAACGCGGTGGCCGACATCAGCAGGTGATACCGCACCAGCCAGGCGACCGTCTCCGTCTCCGCCTTGGTCAGGCCCAGGCGCGGGCACAGCCGTTCCGCCACCTCTGCGCCCAGGATCGAATGATCCCCGCCCCGCCCCTTGGCAATGTCGTGCAGCAGCACCGCGACATACAGCGCGCGGCGCGACACGATCTGCGGGAAAATCCCGAACGCCAGCGGATGATCCTCGGTCAGTTCGCCCCGCTCGATCCGGCTCAGCAGGCCGATGGCCCGGATGGTATGCTCGTCCACCGTATAATGGTGGTACATGTCATACTGCATCTGCGCCACGACCCGGCCGAAATCGGGCATGAACCGGCCGAACACGCCCGCCTCGTTCATCCATCGCAGCACCAGCGCCGGATCGCGCGGCGACGCCAGCACATCCATGAACAGCGCATTGGCCCGTGCATCGGTGCGCTTGTCGTCGATCATCTTGGCATCGCGCGCCGCCGCCCGCATCGCCAGCGGATGCACCTCCAGCCCGTGCTTGTCGGCCAGCCAGAACATCTCGATCAGCCGCACCGGATCGGCCGCGAACCAGTCGTCGGCAGGCAGCGCCAGCCGCCCGCGATCCAGCACGAACCCGTTCAGCTTGCGCGGCGACCGGCGGATGCGCGGCAGGCCGAACCGCGCCGTCCGGCTGGCGAACTGCTCGTCCAGATGCGCCAGGAACAGGCCGGTCAGGTCGCCGACCCGCTTGGCCTGCAGGAAATAGAACTGCATGAACCGTTCGACCCGGCTCTTTCCCGGCCGGTCGGCATAGTGCATCCGCGCCGCGATTTCCGGCTGCACATCGAACGTCAGCCGCTCTTCGGCCCGTCCGGCCAGCAGGTGCAGGTGGAACCTGACCGACCACAGGAAATTTTCCGCGCGCTTGAACTGGCGATATTCGGTCTTGGTCAACAGGCCCGCATCGACCAGCGCGGCGGCATCGCCGACATTGTGCACATATTTGCCGATCCAGAACAGCGTGTGCAGGTCGCGCAGGCCGCCCTTGCCTTCCTTGACGTTCGGTTCGACCACATATCGGCTGTCGCCCATCTTGCGGTGCCGCTCGTCCCGCTCGGCCAGCTTTTCCACGACGAAACTGCGCGCGCCGTCCGCCTGCACATCGGTCTTGAACCGCCGGGCAGCCTCTTCATAGACGCCGGTGTCGCCCCAGACATATCGCGCCTCCAGCAGGGCGGTGCGGATGGTGATGTCGCTCTTCGCCTGCCGCACCATCTCGTCGATCGACCGGCTGGACTGGCCGACCTTCAGCCCCAGGTCCCACAGGCCATAAAGCATGGTCTCGATCACCTGCTCGTGCCAGGCGGACTGTTTATAGGGGGTGAGGAAGCCGATATCGACGTCCGAAAACGGCGCCATCTCGCCCCGGCCATAGCCGCCGACGGCGATCAACGTCATGCGCTCCGACGCGGTCGGATTGGCCAGCGGATACAGCCGCTCGGTGGTGAAATCCCACAGCAGGCGCAGGATCTGGTCGGTCAGGAACGCGCCGGATGCCGCGGCGATCATGCCATTGCCGGGGCTCTCCTCGAACCGCCGCCGGATTTCCGCCCAGCCCGCGGTCAGCGCCGCCTTCAGCGCCGCCGTCGCCGCCTGCCGCATCGGCCCGGCATCGCCCTGCGGGATCGCCGCCAGCCCCTCGGCAAGCGCCCGGCGGTCGATGATCTCACGGCGATTGCGGACGGCGGCAAAGCGTTCTGGCATGGGGTGTCAGATAAGCGGTCCACGCCCCCGCGTCACGGCTGATTTCTGTTCACAGCCCCAAAACAATGCGCCGCCCCGGAATTGATCCGGGGTCGGGCACCTTGCCCGAAAGATCAGCCCAGCCTCGGCTCAACGCCCGTGCGACCGTGTCTTCAGCGTCAGTCAACGGGGGGAACCGACAGGTATGGCTCTCCCGCTCTGAAGGAGATCACTCCGCCCTTCGCCGTGCCTATCCGCTTGAAGACACGAGCCTTTGCCTCATGGACGATCGATAGCTGGCCCGGCGCTGACCAGACGACGCTTGTCCAGATCCCGCCCGCATTCGCCCGTGGAGCGTTACCATGGTCGCTGTCGGCAACGAACACTTCGACGGCATCGGACGGTCGCTCGTTCGCGCGACCGACCAGAACGACGGTCGCATAGTCCGTCGTCGCCCCGCAATCTCGCAGCACCGTCGAAGCATATCGGTCGCTGCCAGGATCGCGTGCAACCTGAAGAACCTTGGTCGAGCATAAGGGTTCGGCGGCACAGCCGACCAGGCCATACAGCGACAGATAGCAAAAGCAGCGCAACGTCACTTTTTCAAAAAGCGACGTCCGCGCCACCCCGTCACTCCGCCTTCTTCGCCACGCCCACCAGCGCGGGGCGCAGCAGCCGGTCCTTGATCATGTATCCGGCCTGGATTTCCTGCACCACCGTGCCCGGTTCGGCGTCCGACGGCATTTCCATCATCGCCTGGTGCCGGTTGGGGTCGAGCGGCTGGCCCACCGCCTCGATCCGCGTGATGCCGTGGCGGCTGAACACCGTTTCCAGCTCGCGGCCCGTCGCCTCCAGCCCGATGACCAGGCCCTTCATCTTCTCGTCCGCGCGCAGCTCGTCGGGGATCGCGGCCAGCGCGCGCGACAGGTTGTCGGCCACCGACAGGATGTCGCGGGCAAATCCGGTCGCGGCATAGGCGCGGGCGTCCTGCGCTTCCTTTTCCGCCCGGCGGCGCACATTCTCGGTATCGGCGCGGGCATACAGCACCTGCTGCCGTGCCTCGACCAGTTCGGCTTCAAGCGCGGCCAGCCGGTCCTGCATCGCCACTTCCGGCGCTGCTTCGGCGGTTGCCTCGCGCAATTCCTCGCTGACGGTTTCGCCGCCCGGCTGCTGCCCGGCGTTCTCGGTTTCCTCGGTCATCATGTCCCTGTTCTGCTTCGTCTTTATGCCAGCAGACGCGCCAGCGTCGCTGCGGTGAAATCCACCATGGGTACCACGCGGGCATAGTTCAACCGGGTGGGGCCGATCACCCCCACCACGCCGACCACCCGCCCGTCAAGCGCCCGCACCGGCTTTGCGATCACCGACGAACCGGACAGGGCGAACAGCTTGTTCTCGCTGCCGATAAAGATGCGCGCCGCATCCCCCTGCCGCGCCGAATCGAGCAGGCGGGCGATTTCCTGCTTGCCCTCCAGTTCGTCCAGCAACTGGCGCACCCGTTCCAGGTCCTCGGCTGCCGCGCTGTCCACCAGCCGCGCCTGACCGCGCACGATTAGCACCGGGCGCTGATCGCCATCCTCGCTCCACACCGCCAGGCCGCGTTCGACCAGTGCCCGGCCCGCCGCGTCCAGCTCCGCCCGTTCCCGCGCGATCTCGGCCGACAGCCGGGCGCGCGCCTCGCTCAGCGTCTGGCCGGCCAGCATGGCGGACAGGTAATTGGCCGCCTGTTCCAGCGCGCCGGGCGGCAGGCCGGGGGGCAGGTCGATGACCCGGTTTTCCACCGTCCCGTCCGTGCCGACCAGCACGGCCAGCGCCTTGTCCTGCGCCAGCGGCACGAACCCCATCTGGCGCAGCACCGGCTCACGCTTGGGCACCAGCACCAGGCCGGCACAGGCGGACAGGCCGGACAGCGCCGCCGTGGTTCCGGCAATGGCTGCGTCCACCGGCCCGCCCTGCCCCGCCTCGCGCTCGATGGCGCTGCGTTCCTCCAGCGACGGTTCATGCGCCTGCATCATGCCGTCGACGAACAGGCGCAGGCCCATGTCGGTCGGCATCCGCCCCGCGCTGGTATGCGGCGCGGCCAGCAGGCCCAGCTCCTCCAAGTCCTGCATCACGTTGCGGATCGACGCGGGCGACAGGTTCAGCGCGGACACCTTGGAAATCGTCCGCGATCCCACCGGTGCGCCGGTGTCCAGATAGGATTCCACGACAATGCGGAACACATCGCGCGCCCGGTCGGTCAATTCGGTAATCGGCGGCCCCATCATGGACGCAGATTTAAGGATTTTTGCGCAGAATCAAAGCGGCATCCAGAATCCCTCTCCCCTTGCGCCGTCCGGCCCTCGCCACCTTGCGCGCCCCTTTCGCCCCGCGCCCATCGGGTCTAGGGGACGCAGCGACAGCCACAGGAGAACCCCATGCGTCCATCCGGCCGTGCGCCCGACGAAATGCGCGCCATCACCATCACGCCCAATTTCACCCGCCATGCGGAAGGTTCCTGCCTGATCGCGTTCGGCGACACGCAGGTGCTGGTCACCGCCAGCATCGAGGAAAAGCTGCCGCCATGGCTGCGCGGCAAGGGCGAAGGCTGGGTGACCGCCGAATATGGGATGCTGCCCCGCGCCACCCATACCCGCGGCAGCCGGGAGGCAG
The DNA here is from genome assembly GCF_025153455.1 of Sphingomonas sp. BGYR3. Classification (NCBI taxonomy): domain Bacteria; kingdom Pseudomonadati; phylum Pseudomonadota; class Alphaproteobacteria; order Sphingomonadales; family Sphingomonadaceae; genus Sphingomonas; species Sphingomonas sp. BGYR3. Next base: position 1,345,343 of record NZ_JANZNT010000001.1, read on the forward strand.
CAAAGGGCAAGCAGTCCGGCCGGACTCAGGAAATCCAGCGTTTGATCGGCCGCAGCCTGCGCGCCGTCACCGACCTGAAACTGCTCGGCGAGCGCCAGATCACGATCGACTGCGACGTGATTCAGGCCGATGGCGGCACCCGCACCGCTTCCATCTCCGGCGCATGGGTCGCGCTGCGCCTCGCCGTCGACAAGCTGATGGCAGAGGGCAAGCTGACCGTCGATCCGATCACTGCCCAGGTCGCGGCGGTCAGCTGCGGCATCTGGCAGGGGACGCCGGTGCTCGACCTTGATTATCCCGAAGACAGCGCGGCCGATGCCGACGCCAATTTCGTGCTGCTGGGCAATGGCAACATTGCAGAGGCGCAGGCCACGGCCGAGGGCGCGACCTATGACGAGGAAGGGCTGCTCCGCCTGCTCCGCCTCGCCCGGATCGGCTGCACGCAGATCTTCGCCGCGCAGGCAAAGGCCGTCGGTCGATGACCCCGGACGAGGACGCCGTGCCGCCCCAGGCGATCCGCAAGCTGGCGCCCGGCAAGCTGGTCATCGCCAGCCATAATGAGGGGAAGGTCCGCGAAATCCGCGAGCTCCTCGCCCCCTATGGCATCGAACCGGTCAGCGCCAAGGAACTGGACCTGCCGGAACCCATCGAAACCGGCACCACCTTCCTCGCCAATGCGGAGCTGAAGGCGATGCAGGCCGCTGACCTCAGCGGCCTGCCCGCCCTGTCCGACGACAGCGGCCTGTGTGTCGAGGCGCTGCTGGGCGCGCCCGGCGTGTTCACCGCCGACTGGGCGGAGCGTCATCCGTATGAGGGGCCGAAGGGCCGCGACTGGTACATGGCGATGGGCAAGGTGGAGGGGAAACTCGCCGAACTTGGCCCCGATGCCAACCGCTCGGCCTATTTCGCCTGCACCCTCGCCCTCGCCTGGCCCGACGGTCATGTCGAATGGTTCGAAGGCCGCGCGCACGGCCACCTGGTCTGGCCGCCGCGCGGCACGCTCGGCTTCGGCTATGACCCCGTATTCGTGCCGGAAGGCGACACCCGCACCTTTGCGGAAATGGACCCGGCGGAAAAACACAGCATCAGCCACCGCGCCGACGCCTTCCGCCAACTGGTCGCTGCGGTGTTCTAGGCGCCGGCGATGACGGGCACCGCCCCCTCCGTCAGTGCTGCGCACTGCCACCTACCCCTGGCGGGGGAGGATCGCACTACTCCTCCCCCGCCAGGGGGAGGTGTCGCCAACGGCGACGGAGGGGGCGGAATCCAGTGCGCCTGACAGGAACCACCAAAGCAAGACAGGCTGCGAAAGCGCTGCGCCAACGAATGACGCCTCCAGAACTCGCCCTATGGAGCGCCCTTCGCGGCAACAGGACGGGCGTCCGATTTCGGCGCCAGCATCCTGCCGGCAGCTACATTCTGGACTTTTACTGCGCTCCGGCAAAATTGGCGGTTGAGGTGGATGGTGAGGCGCATGAACGGGGAAACCGGCCGGGACGGGACGCGGCGCGCGACGCCTGGCTGTCGGCGCATGGGGTTGTGACGCTACGGTTCAGCGCCCGTGACGTGGCGAGCGACCTGGATGCCGTGGTCCGGCAAATCATGTCCGTCACCCATGAACGGATCGATGCGGGCACCGCCCCCTCCGCCAGTGCTGCGCACTGCCACCTCCCCCTGACGGGAGAGAAGGCGGAAGCATGACGACATCCGCCCCACTCGCCCTCTATGTCCACTGGCCGTTCTGCGTCAGCAAATGCCCCTATTGCGACTTTAACAGCCATGTCCGCGAGACGGTGGATCAGGACGCATGGGCCGCCGCGCTGCTCGCTGACCTCGCCCACGAAGCCGCCCTATTGCCCGGGCGGCGGCTGGGATCGATCTTTTTCGGCGGCGGCACGCCGTCGCTGATGCCGCCCGCGACCGTCGCGGCGATCATCGACACGGCGACCGCCGCCTGGTCGCCGGTCGACCGCCTGGAGGTGACGCTGGAGGCAAATCCGTCCTCGGTAGAGGCGGCGCGCTTTGCCGATCTTGCCGCCGCGGGCGTCAACCGCGTCTCGCTGGGGCTGCAGGCGCTGGAGGATGCCGCGCTTGCCTTTCTGGGCCGTGCGCACGGCGTTGACGAGGGGCTGGCCGCGCTCGCCACGGCGCAGGCGTCCTTCGGCCGCGTCAGCTTCGACCTGATCTATGCCCGCCCCGGTCAGTCGCTTGCGGGGTGGGAGGCGGAACTGACCCGTGCCCTCGCCTATGGCACCGAGCATCTGTCGCTGTATCAACTGACCATCGAACCCGGCACGCGCTTCGCCACGCTGGCGGCAAAGGGCGATCTGGTGATCCCCGATGGCGATGCCGCCGCCGATCTGTGGGACGCGACACAGGCGCTGACCACCGCCGCCGGGCTGCCGCTGTACGAGGTGTCGAACCATGCCCGGCCGGGCGCGGAAAGCCGCCATAACCTCAGCTACTGGCGCTATACCGACTATGCCGGCATCGGCCCCGGCGCGCATGGGCGGCGGGGCGGCATCGCCACGTTCCGCCATAAAAAGCCGGAAAACTGGATCGCGGCGGTCGAACGCAACGGCCATGGGTTGCGAGAGGAAACCGCGCTCACGGCCGATGAACGCGCGACAGAGGCGATGGTGATGGGCCTGCGCCTGGCCGAGGGGCTGGACCTTGGTCACCTGACGAACGTCGGCAATGCCCCTGCGGACACGCGGATCGACATGAGCGCGGCCGACAGGCTGGCCGGGCACGGCCTTGTCTGGCGGACGCCCGACCGGATCGGCCTGACTCCCGCCGGGATGCCGCTGCTCGATGCCGTGCTGCGCGACCTGGCGCGTTAGTCGGCGAAGCTGCGCGGCGCCGCCGACACCACGGTCGTCGTGCCGCCACGGATTTCCTGAACCTCCAGCGCCCGCTCCGCCACGCCGTTGCGCCCGAACCGGAACGCCCCGTCCAGACCGGCAAAGCCGTCCTGCGACACCAGCCGCGCCTCGGGGAACGGCGTTCCCACCTTCCACTCGCGGGCGATCCGGATGGTCAGCAGCACCGCATCATAGCCCAGGCTGGACAGACGATAGGGCGCGGCACCGAACCGGGTGCGATATTTGGTAGCATAGGTGCGATACAGGCCGTTGGACACGCTGGCATACCATGCGCCGTTCAGCGCGGGATTGCCCGCCACGCCGGTATCGGTATTCCACAATTCGGTGCCCAGCAGCCGCGCACCGGCATTCTTGCCGCGCCGGATCGCCGGGATGGACAGCGCCGCCGTCCCCGAACTGTCGGCGACCAGCACGGCCTGGAACGGCGATGCGCCATTCAGCCGGCCGACCGCCGCGTTGATCGATGCCTGGCTGCGGTCATAGCTCTGCATGGCGACCACGCGCCCGCCCGCCCCTTCGACCGCGCGCAGGAAACTGGTCGATGCCCGCTCCCCATACACGCCGCGCGGCATCAGGCCCGCGAAACTGGTGATGCCGCTCTGCCGGGCAAAACCGACCACCCGCTCGATCGACTGGTCGGGGGAATAACCCATGACATAGGCGCCGTTGCCCGCCACCGACACGTCGTTGGAAAAGCTGAGCACGGGAACGCCCGCCCGGCGCGCAATCGGCGTCACCGCGCGCACATCCTCGGCCAGCAAGGGGCCCAGGATCAGGCGGTTGCCGTCCGCAATCGCCCGCTGCGCCGCCGCCGCCGCGCCGGTTGCGGTGTCATAGGTGGTGATGCGCACCGCCTTGGTATTGGTGTCCAGCAGGGCCAGCGTGGTCGCGTTGGACAGGCTCTGCCCAACGCCGGCATTGGCACCGGTTAACGGCACCAGCAGCGCGACCCGGTGCCGCTCGCGGTCCTCCGGGATGCCGCCGGTGACGGGCGGCGGTGGCACGGGGCGTGGCCGGGTGACCGGGCCGGGCTGTTGCGGCCCCTGTTTCGGCACGACCTGACATCCGGCCAGCGCCAGGCCAAGGCCGATTGCCGCCAGCCTGAACCACGTCGTCATCCTTCCGGGTTTCCCTGCCGCCTCAGTCATGCCACTCCCGTCCTCATGCACGCCGAACTCTCGCCCGGTCTCTATATCGTCGCCACGCCCATCGGCAATCTCGGCGATCTCTCGCCGCGCGCCGCCGACATCCTCTCCCGCGCCGATGTCATCGCGGTGGAGGACAGCCGGGTCACAGCAGGCCTCCTGCGCCATATCGGCATCAAGCGGCCAATGACACCCTATCATGACCATAATGCCGATCAGGTCCGCCCTGGCCTGATCGAACGGATGGCACGACAAGTGGTTGCGCTGGTCAGCGATGCGGGCACGCCGCTGATTTCCGATCCGGGGTTCAAACTGGTGCGCGATGCGCGGGCGGCCGGGCATCTGGTCGTCACCATTCCCGGTCCTTGCGCCGCGATTGCCGCACTGACGCTGGCCGGGCTGCCCACCGACCGGTTCTTCTTCCTGGGCTTTCTGCCCGCCAAATCGGGGGCGCGGGCAGAGGCGATCCGCGAGGTCGCTGGCATCCGCGCCACGCTGATCCTTTATGAATCCGGCCCCCGCCTTGCCGCCTGCCTGACCGCGCTGGCCGAGGGGCTGGGGGATCGCGAAGCGGCGGTGGCGCGCGAAATCAGCAAGAAGTTCGAGGAATGCGTCACCGGCACGCTGGTTCAGCTTGCCGAACGCTATGCCGATGCCCCGCCAAAGGGCGAAATCGTGGTGATCGTCGGCCCGCCTGCCGATGCGCCGCCCCCCGCCATCGAGGATGCCGACGCCGCGCTGGCAGAGGCGATGACCCGCCTGCCCGCATCAAAGGCCGCGGGCGAGGTGGCGAAACGCTTCGGCCTCGACCGGCGCGAACTCTATGCACGCGCCATGGCGCTGAAAGGCGAATCGGATGCGTGACCGCCGCGCGGCAGAGGCGATGGGCCGGGCGGGTGAGGACAGCGCCGCCCGATGGCTGGAACAGCAGGGATGGCACATCCTGGACCGCCGCGTGCGGACGCGCGCGGGCGAGGTCGACCTGATCGCCGCCCGTCCCGGCCTGATCGCCTTTGTCGAGGTAAAGCTGCGCGCAACCCCTGCCGACCTGGATTTCGCCATCGACGAACATCGCCTGGCCCGGGTCGCCGCCGCTGCCGAGGCGCTGGCGCATCGATACGCCACCGATGGACAGGATATCCGCATCGACGTCCTGCTCATCGCGCCCGGTCATCCGCCCCGGCATATCGAGAATGCGTGGATCGGGTGACATATGCCGGGCCAGCCCCTATCTGCCCGCCAGCTATCGAGGGGAATGACCAACCATGCCGCTGACCGTCGCTGTCCAGATGGACCCGCTGGACACCATCAACATTGCGGGCGATTCGACCTTTGCCCTGATGCTGTCCGCCCAGGCGCGCGGCCACCGGCTGTTCCATTATCTGGTTCAGGACCTCAGCTGGTCCGACGGGCGGCTATGGACGCGGGCGCATCCCGTCACCGTGCGGCGCGAACCGGGTAATCACTTCGACCTCGGCGATCCAGTCAATCTTGATCTGGGCGATGAAGCGGACGTGGTGCTGATGCGTCAGGATCCGCCCTTCGACCTCAGCTACATCACCGCCACCCACCTGCTGGAGCGGATCGGAGACCGCACCCTCGTCGTCAACGATCCCCGTTCGGTGCGCGATGCGCCCGAAAAGGTCTGGGTCCTCGATTTCGCCCGCTTCATGCCGCCGACGCTCGTCACCCGGTCCTATGACGAGGCAAAGGCGTTTCTGGCGCAGCACGGCGCGATCGTCGTCAAACCGCTGCACGGCAATGGCGGCAAGGCGATCTTCAAGATCGACGCCGATGGCCAGAACCTGTCCTCGCTGATGGAGGTGTTCAACACCGCCTATCGCGAACCGCACATGGTTCAGGCATTCCTGCCGGACGTGGCACACGGCGACAAACGCATCGTGCTGGTCGATGGCGAGGTTGCGGGCGCGATCAACCGCATCCCCGGCGCTGGGGAGATCCGGTCGAACCTGGCGGTCGGCGGTTCGGCGGTGCAGGCCGACCTGACCCCGCGGGAGCGCGAGATCTGCGCCGCGCTTGGCCCGGAACTGAAACGGCGCGGGCTGATCTTTGTCGGCATCGACGTGATCGGCGGCGAATGGCTGACCGAAATCAACGTGACCAGCCCGACCGGCATCGTCGCCATCGACCGGTTCAACGGCACGGATACCGCCGCCATGATCTGGGACGCGATCGAGGCTCGGGTCGCGGCCCGCGGCTGATCATGCGCTGCGTGCGATTGCCGCACTCGTGCGTTGGGGCGGCATGACCGACTGGATTCTCGACTGGATCGCCTGGGGCGGATATGTCGCCATCTTCCTGTTGATGGCGCTGGAAAACATCGTGCCGCCGGTGCCGTCCGAAGTGATCATGGGCCTGGGCGGCATGGCGATCGCGCGCGGCGACATGAGCTTCTGGCCGCTGCTCATCTGGGGCACGCTGGGCACGCTGGCCGGCAATTACTGGTGGTACTGGGTCGGCCGCCGCGTCGGCTATCACCGCCTTCGCCCCTTTGTCGAACGCCACGGCCGGTGGCTGACGCTCGACTGGGCGGATGTGGAGCGAGTTCACCATTTCTTCCTGCGCCATGGCGGGATCACCGTGTTCGTGTTCCGCATGCTGCCGACGTTTCGCACGATGATCTCGCTGCCCGCCGGCATGACGGGGATGTCGGTGTGGCGCTTTTCGCTGTGGACGCTGGCGGGCAGCAGCGTGTGGAACGCCGTGCTGATCGCCGCCGGCTATTATCTGGGCGCCAATTTCCGCGAACTCGACCGCTATGTCGGGCCGATCGCGGTGGCGATGACGGTGGGGATCATCGTCATCTATCTCTACCGCGTCATCACCTGGAAAAAGGAGGATTAGGCGCGCGGGTGGGCGTTGCGATACACGTCCATCAGATGCGCTGCATCCACGCCGGTATAGACCTGCGTCGACGACAGGCTGGCATGGCCCAGCAACGCCTGTAGCGAGCGCAGGTCCGCCCCCCGGCCCAGCAGGTGCGTGGCAAAGCTGTGGCGCAGCGCATGGGGCGTCGTCCGTCCGTTCAGGCCAAGCCGCACCCGTGCCGCGCGCACCGACTTGCGGATGATCGCGGGCGACAGCGGCCCGCCCCGCGCGCCCCGGAACAGCACGGCATCGCGCGCCGTGCCATAGGGGCAGAGCCGCACATACTCCTCGATTGCCGCACGCACCGGCGACAATACCGGCACGATCCGCGTCTTGGCCCGCTTGCCCGTCACCACCATGGTCTCGCCCAGCGGCAGGATGGCCCCGGTCAGCGCCATCGCCTCCCCGATGCGCAGCCCCGCGCCGTACAGCAGCAGCAGTACTGCCCAGTCGCGCGCCGCGATCCACGGCTCATCCGCCTGTTCGGCCACATCCTCGGCCAGCGCGACCGCCTCGTCCGGGCTGACCGGCCGGGGCAGCCCCTTTTTCACGCGCGGTCCTTTCAGCCGGGGCAGCGCCGCCCCCTCCCCGCCTGCCCAGGCCAGGAACCCGCGCACCGCAGACAGCTCCCGCGCGGCAGAGGCGTTGGTCAGGCCATCGGCGCGCCGATGCGCCAGGAACGCGCGCAGGTCGGCCGCATTCACTCCGCCCAGCGCCGCCCGGTCGACCGGGCCGCCCCAATGCCCCTGCAGAAACGCGATCAGCCGCTCCGCCGTCGCCTGATAGGCGCGGACCGTGTGCGCCGACCGCCGCCGGTCGCGCGTAAGGTGCCGGGCGTATTCCAGCGGCAGCGGCGGCGGCCCCTCCATGCCCCTAATTCCCGGCGGGTTCGCGCCGCGTCAGGATCGCACGGGCCAGGTCGGCAATCCGCTCGCCCAGCGCGCGATATTCCGTTTCGTATGCCGACCCGTTGCGCCATGCGAGCGCGATGGAGCGATAGACGTTCCAGCCGGGGATTTTCAGGATTTTCAGGCTGGAACTGCCGCCGACCTCCGACGACAGGTACAGGCCGGGCAACAGCGTCATGCCCATGCCGCTGGCCACCATCTGATGCAGGCTGTCCAGGCTGGTGCCCTCATAATCCGGGCTGATCGCCATGCCGTGATCGCTGGCAACCTCGGCCAGCTGGCGGTGGAAATGATGGCGCGGATCCATCGACAGCATCACTTCGCCGCGCAGGTCCGCAATCGTCACCTCGTCGCGCCGGGTCAGCGGATGGTCGGCCGCCACCACCGGCAGCAACGGTTCGCGGAACAGCGGCTCGATCACCACGCCCTCGCCGCCGATCGGCAACGGCCCCAGATGCAGGTCGATCTGCCCGCGCGAAAGCTCCAGCGCCTGATGCGCGGGAATCCCTTCGCGGACATACAGGCGCAGGTCCGGCGCATATTCGTGCAGGCGCGAAATGATCGGCGACAACAGATACGGCCCCAGCGTCGGCGTGGTGCCCAGCCGCAGGGTGCCGGACAGGCCATGCCGCCCCTGCCGCGCCACCGCCTCCAGCTCGCGCACATCGCGCAGGATCGCGCGCGCCCGGTCGATGATCGCGCGGCCGATCGGCGTCGGGATCGCCCCGTTCGCCCGCCGCTCCACCAGTGTGATGCCCAGTTCTTCCTCAAGCACGCGGATCTGCTGGCTCAATGTCGGCTGGGACACATTGGCGCTGACCGCGGCCTGGCCGAAACTATGCGCATCGGCGATGGCGACGAGATATTCGAGTTGGCGCAGCTTGACCATGGGCACTCCCCTTTCCGCCGGGCATAGCGAAAACCTATCAAAAGTACCATCCTAAATCCATTTGAGCTTTGGGTTGGTCACGGGCATTCCTTTTCCAGCGGGCCAATGTCCCCTTGCCCCCACCGGTCCGCAACCGCAGAGCCTGTTCCCAAAGCCGATCCACGCGACATGGACGGCGGGGCGCAGACAGGACGCGACCAAGGTCTTGCGCCCGTGGCTCTGCGCCGGCCGGGAGCCCCCTGACCAGGGCTCCCGGTCGGACCACCCGGGATGGCGGCCTGCCCGCCGCCATCTCACTCATGGGTCGGCCATGTTCGCATGGCGCGGACCCGCAGATGGATGGAGAGGGTTATGCCGACGTCGTTATGGCCCATCATGGCACTGCTGCTCACCCCTGCCCCGGCAAAGACAGTAGTGATCGAAAACCGGACCGAGCGGCCTGTCCATCTGCGGGAAAACCGGATGCCCGGCCATTTCGTCAATGCTCCCACCGCGCGCATTGCGCCCGGATCGGCGGAATGGCTGGGCAGCCCATTGGGCAAGATCATGGTGCCCGTGTCCGAGGCGGACCAGCACCGGCTGGAACTCAGCTATGTCGATGAACAGGGCAATGGCTGCCGCTTCGTCGCCGCGATCGAGGCGCACAGCGAAGCCTGGGTCCGGTTGCGACCCGCCGCCTCCGCCATCGGAACCGCGCGGTGCGAGGCACGGACCGGCCGAACCGTCGGGGATTTCGTCTATGTCATCGCCGGATGACGAACCGCTCGGCACGGCCGTCCCGGCGCTGTTCGATGCCGCGCTGATCCGGGCGATCCGCGACGGGCGCCCGGCCGGGGTTTGCGGCATGATCGCGGTCGCGCACCGGCTGAAACGCGATCTTGGCGCATCCGGCGTGCGGGTCGCCCGGCTGGCGGCGCGGGCGGTCATCGGTACCAATGCGGCCCCCGCGACGGAGCGGCGCGCGCTGGTCCGTTTTCACACCCTCGCCCGGCCGGCGCGCCGACCCTGATCCGTCTCAGGCGATGGTTTCGCCGGTCTTGGCCCAATCGGCCATGAACCCCTCGATCCCCTTGTCGGTCAGCGGATGCTTGACCAGCTGGCGGATCACGGCCGGCGGGGCGGTCATCACATCGGCACCGATCCGCGCCGACTCCAGCACATGAACGGGGTGACGCACGCTGGCGACCAGGATTTCGGTGCCGAACGCATAGTTGTCATAGATCAGGCGGATGTCGCGGATCAGGTCCATGCCATCGAACCCCAGATCGTCATGCCGCCCGACAAAGGGCGAAATGAACGTCGCGCCCGCCTTGGCCGCCAGCAACGCCTGATTGGCCGAAAAGCACAGGGTCACGTTGGTCATCACGCCCTGGCTGCTCAGCGCCTTGCACGCGCGCAGGCCATCCAGCGTCAGCGGCAGCTTGACGCACACATTGTCGGCGATGGCGCGCACCACCTCGGCCTCGCGCATCATGCCGTCATAATCCAGCGCGACCACCTCGGCCGAAACCGGTCCGTCGACCAGGCCACAGATTTCCGCCACGACCTCAAGAAACCGGCGACCCGATTTGTGGATCAGCGAGGGATTGGTGGTCACGCCGTCCAGCAGGCCGGTTGCGGCCAGATCGGCGATCTCGGCGGTGTCGGCGGTGTCGACAAAAAACTTCATGATATCCCTCTTGCGGTCGGCGGAGTCGCCCTCGCCGCCCTTTCGCCCATCCGCAGGCCGCGGGCAAGGGCGGCCCGAACGGGATCGCCGCGGCACCAGTTGTTAACCAAACCGGCGCTAAACCGTGCATCATGCTTCACGCCCATGACTTCGCCCCGGTTCAGGACGAATACCGCCTCCATCTGATCGAATCGCTCAGCCTGCATCAGGCGATGGCGGGCAGCGAACTGCAACAGATAGCCGCGCTCGCCGCCGAACTGATGGGTACGCCGACCGCACTGGTCACGCTGATCGACGATTGCCAGCTCTGGGCCAAGATCCGCGTGGGCATCGACACGCCGGGCACGTCCCGCGAAACCGCCTTTTGCGATCTCGTCCTGCGCGACAATGAACTTGTCGTGATCGAGGACCTGTCCAGTGATCCGCGCAGCCGCGACAATCCCCATACTCGCGGGGCAAATGCGGTCAGCGCCTATGCCGGCGCTCCGGTGCGGCTGCGCGATCCCGGCGGCGGCGTGATGTGCCCGATCGGCACCCTGTGCGTGTTCGATGTCCAGCCGCGCAGCTTCACCGCCGAACAGGTCGAGCGGCTTCAGGCGCTGGCACGGATTGCGGAACAGGTCATCCAGATGCGGGCGGCAATCGTCGCCGTTGAAAACCGGTCGAACGAGTATCGCGATCAGGCCCAGGCCCTGCGCCATCAGCGCCGCACCTTTGAACAGGCAGAGCGCATGGCGATGATCGGATCGTGGCGCATGACCTTGCCCGACCGCAACGTGACTTGGTCCGACGGCGTGTTCCGGATTCACGAACTGGATCCGGGCACGGACATCTCGCTGATCAGCGCGCTGGATTTCTATCCGCTCCACGCCCGCGAAACGGTGGTCAACGCGCTGGACGAGGTGATCGCCACCGGCAAGCCGATGCACCTGGAGGTCGATTTCGACACCGCCCGCGGCCGTCGCCTGCGCGTGCGTTCAATCGGCGAACTTGAGCTTGAGGATGGCCGGCCGGTTGCCGTCACTGGCCTGATCCAGGATATTACCGACCGCTACCGCATGGAGCGGACCCTGCGCCGGTCCGCCAATGTCGATGAAGTCACCCGGATCGGCAATCGCGCCGCATTCAACCGCGAGCTTCAGACCGCAATCGACGGTGCGGCACGGGGCGATCATCCCCTGATCCTTGTGCTGATCGACCTGGATGGCTTCAAGGGCGTGAACGATACCCATGGCCATATGGCGGGCGACGACATCCTGCGTGCGGTTGGCCGGCGGATGCGGGCGCCCTATCTCGCCGGCGCTTTTGCAGCACGACTTGGCGGCGACGAATTTGCCCTGATCCTAACGGATTCCGCGCTGTGCGGGGATATCGGCGGTCTGGTCGAACGGCTGCTGTGCGACCTCAAGATGCCGGTTCATACCAGTGCAGGACGCCTGCCGATATCGGGCACCATCGGCTATGCCGAATATGGTCCGCTCACCGGGTCGCAGCGCGAGTTCATCCACCGGGCCGACACCGCCCTGTACGAGGCAAAGCGCATCGAACGGGGCACGGCACGCCGCTATTCCGGCCTGTTGTTCCGGCCCAGCGGCCATACCCGCGGCGCGGACTGACCCCGCGCCGCCCCGCCCGCATCCGGCGGGCTTACCGGATCAGGCCGAACACCGATTCCAGCACCGGATCGCCGGTAGAGCGCGGATCAGCGCGGATGCCCGCTTCCTCCCGCCCAATGGCGCTCCAGATCGCGCGGGCGGCCGATCCCGACACATCGCGCTGGATGCCGGTGAAATCGACGCCTGTCGCCGCACCCAGCAACTGGCCCAGCACGCCGCCATCCAGTTCGCGCAGCGCGCCGCCCACTTCGGGAAACAGCGCATCGACGATCCGGTCGCCGACCGACCGTTCCAGATAATCCGTCGCTGCCTGCGGCCCGCCGCGCACGATGCCGATCGCATCGCCAAAGCTCATCCGGCGGATCGAATCATACAGGATCGGCGTCGTCCGTTCCGCCGCATCCCATGCCGCATCATTGACCAGCCGCAGCAGCTGCCCCTGCACAACGGGCGTGCGCAGCAACCGCTGAAGCACGCCGCCCGCCTGGTTGCTGGCCAGTCGTTCCGGCACGCCGATACGCAGCACCGCGTCGCCGAAAAACCCGTCCTGCGCCGCCAGCCGCGCAAAGGCGCGCTGCGTCGACAGCATCAACAGCCGCCGGATCGCCTCGTCCATGCTGGCCATGCCGCCCATGCCGGTACACCCGGCCACCAATGGCAACGCCGCCATGCCGATCAGCAGATGGCGGCGCCGGATCACACCCTCGATCATATGCTCACTCCCTTGATGCGTTCCCCATAACGCACGGGGCTGGCCAACGGATGAACGGGCGGGGTTTTCGGAACGGCATGGAACCGCGATATGGGGGTCATGGCATCCTCCCGCGCCCGCGTCATCGTTCTCAATTCAGCGCTCGGCCCGCTCGATTATCGCGTGCCGGCGGGAATGACCGTTGCACCGGGCAGCATCGTCGTCGCCCCGCTCGGCCCGCGCCAGATGCTGGGCGTGGTGTGGGAGGAGGATCGCCTGCCCGGCGAAACGGTCGGAGACAACCGGCTGCGCAACCTGATCGCCGTCGCCGATGCGCCGCCCGTCCCGCTGCCGCTTCGCCGGCTGATCGAATGGACGGCGGATTATTATGTCGCCCCGCTGGCATCGGTGCTGCGCATGGCGCTGGCCTCCACCGCCGCGCTGGCGGGCGATCGCACGATCATCGAATATCGCGCCACCGGCCTGGTTCCCGACCGGCTGACCCCGCAGCGCGAACAGGCGCTGGCCCGGATCGGCGTGCGACAGGGCACGATCCGCGAGCTTGCCGCCATGGCCGAAACCTCCGACGCGGTGCTGCGCGGCCTCGTCAAGGCGGGCGCGCTGGAACCGGTTGAGGCGATGGCCGACCGCCCCCTGCCCGTGCCCGACCCCGCCTTTGGCCCGCCGCGGCTCAGCGCCGAACAACAGGCGGCGGCCGATGCGATCACCGCCGCCGTCGATGCCCGCGCCTTCGCCCCGTTCCTGCTCGACGGCGTCACCGGCTCCGGCAAGACCGAAACCTATTTCGAGGGGGTGGCCGCCGCCATCGCCGCCGGGCGGCAGACGCTGGTGCTGCTCCCCGAAATCGCGCTGACCGAACCGTTCCTGAAACGGTTCGAGGCGCGGTTCGGCTGCGCCCCCGTCGCATGGCATTCCGACCTTCGCGCCACCCAGCGCCGCCGCGCGTGGCGCGCCATCGCCAGCGGCGACGCGCTGGTGACCGTCGGCGCCCGATCCGCCCTGTTCCTGCCCTATCGCGACCTTGCCCTGATCGTCGTGGACGAGGCGCACGAGACGAGTTTCAAGCAGGAAGAGGGCGTGCATTACCACGCCCGCGACGTCGCGGTGATGCGCGGCCGGTTTCAGGGGTGCCCGGTCGTGCTGGCCAGTGCCACCCCGGCCATCGAAACCCGGGTTCAGGTCGCGATGGGCCGTTACACCGAACTCAAGCTGCCCGGCCGATACGGCCCCGCCGAACTGCCGTCGATCGAGGCGGTGGACCTGATCGCCACGCCGCCCGATCGCGGCCGCTGGCTGGCCCCGCAACTGGTCAAGGCGATCGACGCCACGCTGGAACGCGGCGAACAGGCGCTCCTGTTCCTCAACCGGCGCGGCTATGCCCCGCTGACCCTGTGCCGCACCTGTGGCCACCGGTTCCAATGCCCCAATTGCACCGCATGGATGGTCGAACACCGGCTGATCGCGCGGCTGACCTGTCACCATTGCGGCCACACGATCAAAAGCCCGGACCATTGCCCGGAATGTGAGACGGAGGATTCGCTGGTCGCCTGCGGCCCCGGCGTCGAACGCATCGCCGACGAAGCGCGCGCGCTATGGCCGGAAGCGCGCACCGCCATCGTCACCTCGGACACGCTCTGGTCCCCCGCCCGCGCCGCCGAGTTCGTCGCGCGGATGGAGGCAGGGGCCATCGATATCGTGATCGGCACGCAACTGGTGACCAAGGGGTATCATTTCCCCAACCTGACGCTGGTCGGGGTGGTCGATGCCGATCTTGGCCTGTCGGGCGGCGATCTGCGCGCGGCCGAACGGACGTTTCAACAGATCATGCAGGTCGCCGGCCGGGCCGGGCGCGGGGAAAAGCCGGGCCATGTCCTCATTCAGACGACCCAGCCGGGCGCAGCGGTGATGCAGGCGCTGGTGAACGGCGATGCCGACGGCTTTTATACCGCGGAAACAGACGCGCGGCGCGAGGCTGGCGTGCCCCCCTTTGGCCGTTATGCCGCGATCATCGTGTCCAGCGAGGACAAGGGCGCGGCAGAGGCGACGGCCGATGCGCTCGCCCGCTCCGCCCCGCGCGGCGATGACCTGCACATCTATGGCCCCGCCCCCGCTCCGCTCGCCATGCTGCGCGGCCGCCACCGGATGCGGCTGCTGGCCCACGCCCCCCGCTCGGCCCCGCTACAGGATGCGATCCGCGACTGGCTGGCCAGCGTCGAATGGTCCGCCAAGGTCCGCGTGGCCGTGGATGTCGATCCCTACAGCTTTGTCTGATCCCTTCCTCGCCGCCACAGACTGGGCCGGTGCGAGCGAACACGATCGGGGTCGATGAACCTATCCTTCGGCGGCGGGCTGTAATTCATCTGCCATTCGTCGAACACGGCGACGCAGCAGACCAGCCAGAGCACCCATCCCAGCGCGTACATGAAACACACCATGGCAAAGCGGACTGGATGTTCTTCTGCGTCGATCATGCCATGGCGCCGCAACTCGATCGACCCGTCGGTCAGGTCCATGCCGAACCCGATCAGCCCGATCAGCAGGACGATGGCTCCGGCCAACAGCTTCCATGGCCGATCCTTGATCCTCAACGCCGAACTCCTGACGCAAAATGGCGGGCACCGGTTTTGGCCCAAAAGATGAAGAATGGGTTCAAGCCGCGCTCGACAGCGCACGGTCCCGCCGGTAATCCCTGCCGCTGATGGTCATCCGGCTGATCCTGGCTTTTGCTCTCCTGATCGGCCTTGGCGCGCCCGCCCGTGCCGATGACATCGCGGCATCGTCGCGCGGCGTCGTCCGCATCGTCACCATCGCGGTCATCGATGACGAGGTTGTGGATTTCAGCCATGGCAGCGGCTTTGCCGTCGCGCCCAACCGCATCGTCACCAACGCCCATGTGGTGGAGGCGGCGGCCCGCTATCCCGGCAATGTCATCATCGGCGTGGTGCCGTCAGAGGGCGCGCGCGCCGTTCAGGGTCGGCTGATCGCGCTCGACCCGGACCGCGATCTTGCCCTGATCGAATTCGACGGCGTGCGCCTCAGCCCGCTAGTCCTGTTCACCGGCCCGATGGGCGAGGGTGAGGCGGTGGTCGCGCTCGGCTATCCCGGCAATGTCGATCTGGCGACCGCCCGCTCGGCCCGCGACTTCATCACGCCCTTGTCCCCCGTCCGCTCGCAGGGTGTCCTGTCGGGCCAGCGCAGCCTTGTTGGCACCAATGTCCTGCTGCACACCGCCAGCATCGCGCGCGGCAATTCCGGCGGCCCGCTGCTCGACCGGTGCGGCCGGGTGCTGGGCGTGAACAGCGCGCTGACCCGCGGCGAGGAAGGGGACAGCAGCTTCGGCATCGCCGTGACCGAGGCGGAACTGGCGGCGTTCCTGCGGGAGGCAAAACAGCCGGTGCGCACCATCGGCGTGCCCTGTGTCGGGGCAGAGGAATTGCTGGAACAACAGCGGGAGGCAGAGGATCTGGCCGCCGCACGCACCGCCGATGCCGCGCGTGCCGCCGAACAGCAGAGCGCGGCGGAACGCGCCCGCCGCCTCGATCTCGCCCGCGCGGAACAGCAATCGGTGCGGGAAAACTTCATCGCTGCGGCCGCGCTGGCGCTGGCATTGTCCGTCCTGTCGCTGGGCGGGGCCGGGCTGCTGGCGAACCGGGGACGAAAGGGACCGGCCATCGCCCTGGCGGTCCTTGGCGGGCTGCTGATGATCACGGCGATCCTTGCCTTCCTGCTGCGCCCGGGCACACAAGCACTGGCAGAGGCGGCCCGCGACGGCGCCGCCGTGCCGCCCGCAACCCGTGCCGCGCAAACCGGGCCGATGACCTGCACCATCCTGACCGAGCGCAGCCGGATTACCGTTTCCGAAACACAGGACGTTCCCATCGACTGGCGCGGCGATGGCTGCATGAACGGCACCACCCAGTACACGCCGGCGGGTCAGGCGTGGGAACGGGTCCTCGTCCCCTCAACCGAAACCACCGTTTCCGTCATGCGCTATGATCCGGCCAGCATGACGCTGACCGACAGCCGCTATTACCTGCCCGGCGCACGGCTGGCCGAGGCGCGCAGGCTGCGCGACGGGGTGACGCAAAAGGCGTGTTCGACCGACCGCGCGACGCTGGATCAGCTGGCCCGCGATCAGGCTGCGCTGCGCCAGACCTTGCCCGCACGGCCGAATGAATGGCTCACCTATCGCTGCACGCCGGGAACTGCCGCCAAGCCTCGCTGAGCAGGATCAGCGCCGCCAGCCGCGCCGTCCGCCGCCGCGCCAGCCCCGGTCGAAATCATTCCAGTACGGTCGGAACGCCCGGCGATCGCCGCGCCAGCCATGATGGCGCCCCTGCCAGTATCGCTGCTGATAGCCGTTCCAGCGATACGGGCGGCGATACCGGTCATAGACGTAATAGCCGGTGCCCGGATAATAATAGCCGCGATGCCAGCCCCAATAGGGGTCGCCCCAGCTGGGGTCGTACCAATCGTCGGCATAGCCGACCGGCCCGCCGATCCCGACCGCGACCGAGCTGTAGCCATAGCCGCCATAGCCATAATCGGTGCAGGCCGTCAGTCCGGCCCCCGCCGCGATCGTCAGGGCCAGGGTCTTGAGCGCATGGTTCACCGCATCCACTCCCGTTCCGTTGATGCCGGATGGTCCCATGCCGACGCTGAGCGGCGGCTGAACGACCCGTCGTCGCGGAACGCGAAGGATCGCGATCAGTGTCCCGGAAAACCGACCAGCGTATGGACCGCGACATCGTCAGCGCGCAGCAGTTCCGCTCCGCCCAGATCGGGCAGGTCGATGACGAACGCCGCCTGCGTCACCACGGCCCCCGCCTTGCGCAGCAACCGTACTGCCGCCCGCGCCGTACCCCCCGTGGCGATCAGGTCGTCGACCAGCAGGACGCGCGCGCCCGGTGCCACCGCATCGACATGGATGGCGATCCGGTCCGTCCCGTATTCCAGCGCATAATCCTCGGCGATGGTCGCGCCGGGCAGCTTGCCGTCCTTGCGGATCAGCAGCACGCCGGCGCCAAGGGCAAGCGCCAGGGCGGGCGCGAAGACAAACCCCCGCGCCTCGATGCCCGCGACCAGATCCACCGGCCCCTCGACCTCAGCCAGCATCCCTTCGACCGCCAGCTTCAGTCCCTCGCCATCCAGCAACAGGGTGGTGATGTCGCGGAACAGGATGCCCGGCTTGGGAAAATCGGGAATGGTGCGGATGCGCGCGGCGATATCTGCGCTGCCGGTGATGGTTTCCTGTGTCATGGCCGTCCCCCTTGTCGCCGATCCGCATAGCCGGGCGGGCGCCGCATTCAATGCAAAATGCCGGTGCGCTCAATCCAAAATGCCGCTGCGCCTCGTGCTAAAAGCCGCTTCGGTCAGCGCAAATGCCACTGCGCCGGACAACAAACGGCCCGCCGGACACTGGGTCGGGCGGGCCGGATGCGTTTGCCGGTTCAGGCGATCAATGCTTCAGATCGCGCCAGATGTTGCGATAGGCACCATAGGCCAGCGCGGTGAAGATCAGGATAAACAGGATCGCCGCAACGCCGGTCTGCTTGCGCACTTCCAGCTTCGGTTCGGCCGTCCAGACCAGGAACGACGCAACGTCCTTGGCCATCTGATCGACCGTCGGGTTGGTCCCGTCCTGATAGGTCACCTGACCATCGGCTGCCAGCGGCGCCGCCATGGCCAGCGCCAAGGTCGGGAAATAACGGTTGAAGTTCAGACCGCCCGGCACCTGATAGTTCGGGAATTCCTTCAGCAGTTCCGGCGGAACGTCCGAATATCCGGTCAGCAGCGAATAGACATATTGCGGCCCGTACGGACGCGCCTTGGTCATCAGCGACAGATCCGGCGGCACTGCGCCGTTCTGCGCCGCGCGGGCAGCGGCTTCGTTTGCATAGACCAGCGGGAAGCGATCCGACGGAAGGTTCGGACGCGTGCCGGCCTCGCCGGTTTCCTCGTTGATCGTCGGCTGCTGCACGGCCCATTCGGCGGCGATCGTCTTCACCTGCGCTTCGCTGTAGCCGATGCCTTCCAGGTCGCGGAACGACACCAGGCGCAGCGAGTGGCACGCCGAGCAGACTTCCTTGTACACCTGGAACCCGCGCTGCAGCTGGGCCTGGTTCTTGCTGAACCCGCCAAAGATGCCGTCGGACGCAAAGCTCACGTCCTTGGGCTTCAGGTGGAATTCATGCTCGACGGTGTGCGGCGCTTCTTCGGCCATGATCGAGCCGAACAGGCCGATCAGCAGCACGATCGCCACGCCAATGCCGATCAGGATGGAAACAAGACGGATCATGGTCGGGTTCAGTCCTTATTCGGCCGGGACGGCGGCGGGGCCACCGGCAATCGCGGTCTTGGTCGGGCTGGTTCCGCCCTTCTTGGCAAGCACGGCTTCGGTGATCGAATTAGGCAGCGGGCGGGGCCGCTCCATCATCGACACGATCGGCAGGATGACCAGGAAGTGCAGGAAGTAATAGGCGGTCGCGATCTGACCGATGATGACGTTCGGCGTGGTCGGTTCGGCGCCGCCGACATAACCCAGCACGAACACGTCAGCGATCAGGATCCAGAAGAACACGCGATAGGTCGGCCGGTAATTGGACGACCGGACCGGCGAGCCATCCAGCCAGGGCAGGAAGAACAGCAGCAGGATCGAGCCGAACATGGCCAGCACGCCCCACAGCTTCGCTTCCAGAATGAAGTCGACGGTGAACGACTTCAGAATGGCGTAGAAGGGCAGGAAGTACCATTCGGGCACGATGTGCGCCGGCGTCGACAGCGGGTTGGCCGGGATATAGTTGTCCGGGTGGCCCAACGCGTTCGGCGCAAAGAACAGCAGGCCCGCAAACACCAGCAGGAACACGCCCAGGCCGAAACCGTCCTTCGCCGTGTAATAGGGGTGGAACGGCACCGTGTCCTGTTCGCCCTTCACATCGACGCCGGTCGGGTTGTTCGACCCCGGAATGTGCAGCGCCCAGATGTGCAGCACGATCACGCCGGCAATGACGAACGGCATCAGATAGTGGAGCGAGAAGAAGCGGTTCAGCGTGGCATTGTCCGGCGCATATCCGCCAAGCAGCCAGATCTGGATCGGCTCGCCCACCAGCGGAATGGCGGTGAAGAAGCCGGTGATGACCTGCGCACCCCAGAAGCTCATCTGACCCCAGGGCAGCACATAGCCCATGAACGCGGTCGCCATCATCAGCAGGAAGATGACCACGCCGAGCAGCCAGATCATTTCACGCGGCGCCTTGTACGACCCGTAATACAGGCCGCGGGCGATGTGCGTGTAGACGACGATGAAGAACATCGAGGCGCCGTTGGCGTGCGCATAACGCAGCAACCAGCCCTGGTTCACGTCGCGCATGATGTGTTCGACGCTGTCGAACGCGATCGTTGCGTTGGCCGCATAGTGCATGGCCAGCACGATGCCGGTGATGATCTGAATGGCCAGCGCCGCGCCCGCGAGCACGCCGAAGTTCCACATATAGTTCAGGTTGCGGGGAACGGGATAACCGCCACCGACCGCACCATAGACAAAGCGCGGCAGCGGCAGGCGTTGATCCACCCACTGCATGACCGGATTCTTCGGCTCGTACTTCTTGGCCCAGGGGAAGCTCATGGTTCTGCTCCTCAACCAACCTGAATCGTGGTGTCGCTGGTGAATGCGTATTCCGGCACCGCCAGGTTCTTTGGCGCCGGGCCGGAACGGATGCGGCCGGCCGTGTCATAGGCCGAACCATGGCACGGGCAGAAATATCCGCCGAACGGGCCCTTGTTCTCGCCCTCGCCTGCACCCAGCGGCACGCAGCCCAGATGGGTGCACACGCCCAGCGTGACCAGCCAGTTATTCTTCCCTTCCTTGGTCCGCTCGGCCAGCGTCTGCGGATCGCGCAGGCTGGCGGAATCGACCTGGTTCGCCTGGGCGATCTCCTCGGGCGTCAGGTTCCGCACGAACAGGGGCTGTTTGCGGAACGTCGCCTTGATCGACTGGCCCGGCTGGATCGCGGACAGATCGACGGCGGTCGTCGATTGCGCCAGCACGTCGGCGGAAGGATTCATCTGATTGATCAGCGGCAGCGCGATCACGCCCGCGCCAACGCCCGCAAAGGACACGGCGGCGATGCTCAGATAGTCGCGGCGGCGGGGATCGGCGAGCGTGTCGTCCGCGCTCACTGCCGAATCGCCGGGGGTCAGATTGTCAACCGTTGCCATCTATATCAGCCTTGCTAACCATGGATTTCGGCGCAGAAAACGCCTCGTTCCGGTTGGACAAACGAGCGCGCACGCACGGTGCACGGCCGTCTGCCCCCGGCGGCTGGCGGCGTGATAGACAGAGAAACGCCCAAATGCCAATAACAATTTACCGCTCTGGCAATCGTCAAAATCGATAAGCGGGGCCGCGATTGCGCCGGACGCGACAACCGTTAAGGCGGTTTCATGCGGATTGCGCTCTATCAACCGGACATTGCGGGCAATGTCGGCACCATCCTGCGCCTGGCGGCGTGCATGGACGTGCCGGTGGATCTGATCGAACCGATGGGGTTCCCGTTCGGGGATCGGGCGCTGCGCCGCGCGGGCATGGACTATGCCGATCGTGCCCGGCTGGTCCGCCATGCCGACTGGCCCGGCTTCCTTGCCGCCACGCCCGGCCGCATCGTGCTGGCCACCATCGCCGGGGCCGACCGGCTGGACCGGTTCAGCTTCGATGCCGACGATATCCTCCTGTTCGGGTCCGAAGGGTCGGGCGTACCGGCGGACGTGCACGCCCGCGCCGATGCGCGCGTCCGCGTGCCGATGGCGGCGGGGTTGCGCTCCCTCAACGTCGCAGTCAGCTGCGCGATGGTGCTGGGCGAGGCGCTGCGCCAGACGGGCGGCTGGCCACAGGCGCAAGACTGAACGCACCCGGACGCCGGCCGACGCCATCGCGGTGTATCGCGCGTCTGACAACAAACATTGTCATGCCAGTCATCCATGGCTCGACGCCGGGCTCGTTCCATGGCTAGAACGGCGCGCATGAAACCGCTCGACGAACAGCAAACCGCCGCCCGCACCTGGTTCGAATCCCTGCGCGACCGCATCTGTGCGGAGTTCGAGGCGATCGAGCGCGAAGCGGGATCCGACGCCAGCTTCGACTATCTGCCCTGGGACCGGACCGATCCGTCGGGCGAGCCGGGCGGCGGCGGCGTGCGCGGCCTGATGAAGGGCAAGGTGTTCGAAAAGGTCGGCGTCAACGTCTCCACCGTCGGCGGCACGTTCGAGGGGGAGTTTGCAAAGTCCATTCACGGCGCGGCCGAAAAGCCGGAATTTTTCGCCACCGGGATCAGCCTGGTCGCCCATATGGCCAATCCGCACGTCCCCGCCGTGCACATGAATACCCGGTTCCTGGTCACCACGCGCCGCTGGTTCGGCGGCGGTGCCGACCTCAATCCGCCGATCCCCTATGACGAGGATACGGCGTTTTTCCATGCGCAGATGCAGGCCGCGTGCGATGCGCACGACCCGGCCTATTATCCGAAGTTCAAGGCATGGGCCGACGACTATTTCTACATCCCCCATCGCGGCGTGCATCGCGGCGTCGGCGGCATCTTCTACGATCATCAGGAAGGGGATTTCGACGCCGACTTCGCCCTCACCCGATCGGTCGGCGACGCGTTCCTTGCCGCCTATCCGCCCCTGGTCCGCAAACGGATGAACCAGCCCTTCACCGCCGAGGACAAGCACGCCCAGCTGGTCTGGCGCGGCCGCTATGCCGAATTCAACCTGGTCTATGACCGCGGCACGCTGTTCGGGCTCAAGACCGGCGGCAATATCGACGCCATTCTGATGAGCCTTCCGCCGGAAGCCGTCTGGGACTGATCGCCCGATGGGACTGACGCCGGTCGCCCCGGGCCAGATCGCGGCGGTGGTGACCACCCTGGTCCTGCGCGATCGGCCGCGCCCCGCGCCGCTGCCGCCATCGCCGCTGCGCCTGGTGCGCTGGGCCGACCCTTCGCCGGCGGCCTATCGCATCCTGTTCGAACGGGTCGGCGCGCCCTGGCTGTGGTTTTCCCGCCTGGCGCTGGACGACGCCGCGCTGCTTGCGCAGATCCGCAAGCCGGGGACACAAGTGCACGCCGTCACCGACCGCCGGGGGATCGAGGTCGGGCTGCTGGAATTCACGCTGATCGACGGCGCGTGGGCCAGTCTGGATTATTTCGGGCTGGTTCCCGAATGGACGGGCAAGCGACAGGGCGACTGGCTGATGGCCATGGCGATGGCGCTGATATGGCGGCCGGGCATTGCAGAGGTGCGGGTCAACACCTGCACCCTCGATCATCCCGCCGCGCTCGGCTTTTACCGCCGGCACGGGTTTCAGCCGCTGCGCCGGACGATCGAAACCTTTGCCGATCCGCGCCTTGCCGGCCTGTTGCCGCGCGATGCCGCGCCTCAGATCCCCCTGCTCGAACCGGCCAGCCGCCAGTAAAGCGCCACCTGCAACAGCGCGAGCGCCAGCCCCGCCGCCCCGCTGGCCAGCGCCAGCACGAACGCGGCGGGCAATTCCACGATCTGCCCGGTCGATCCTGTCGCCTTTGCCATGCTGTTGATGCCGTTCGCCACGATGTTGGCCGAAAAACTGCCGATCAGGATGGTCAGCCACATCGCCGCGATCATCCACCCGCCCTTTGCCGTCATCGCCACCGCCTGGCCGACGGCATCGTTCAGCGGCTCGTCCGCCCGCGCGATCAGGCGCGGACCGATCATCATCGCCCGCGCGGTGAAATAGATGCCCGGCACGATCAGCAGGAAAAACCCGATGCCCGCGACCAGTCCGGCCAGCACCACCCCGGTCAGATAGCGGGGAAAGCTGCGCAGCGCCGCGATCATCGCCCCGCCGACATCCAGCCGCCGGGGATCGAGATACAGGGTCAGGATGACGGCCGTGCCGAAACTGTTCATCAGCATCGACAGCACCAGCATCAGCGAATGGTCGGCCAGATAGCCGAGCACCAGCGCCAGCTGCGCATCCTGCGCCACGCCTTTGAAGTCCAGCGGCGGGACCAGCAGCTTTAGCGCCAGCGCGGGCCAGGCAAAGAACAATCCGGCCAGCGGGATCAGGACGCTGCGGTCGCGCCGCAACAGGGTCAGCGCAACCTCGAACCCCTCGGTCAGGCGAAGGGTCATGCCGCGGCCGCCGCGTCTGTCCGGTGCTGGCGCGCCACCGCCGCCAGATAGAGCTTGCCCACAAACGTCGCGGCCACCACGCCCAGCAGCGATTCGGCGAGCGCCAGCAGCACCAACGTCGCCAGCACGCCCGGCGCCCATGGCCCATCGCCGCCCAGCGCGGGGATCAGCACGCGGCCCAGGCCATCGGTCACGCCCAATGTCGTCAGCAAGGCGACGGCCGCATAGAGCAGGATCATGCCGATCAGCCTGCCGGTCATGCCCCGCGTCAGCGCCGCCGACCGGTTGATGGCACCAATGCCCATCCCCTCGGCGATCACCACCGGCGCGACCAGCGCCAGCCGCGCGCCCAGCGTCAGCAGGATCGGGATCAGCAACAGGAAATATCCGCCCGCCATCATCGCCGCATCGGCCGGGATCAACTGATCCGACGCGCCGACGAACACGGCCGGATCGACGCCGTACATCATCAGGATCAGGAACACCGGCGATACCGCCACGATCAGGACGATGCCCAGCACCAGCATGACGCCGATCAGCACCGGAAAGCGCCGGGTGGCCAGCCGCCGCGCGGCCATGCCCTGTTCGGGGGCCATGGCGGCGGTCATCACCACGCTGCGCCCCCAATAGGCCAGGATGCTCAGCGCCAGCCCGGCCAGGATCACGACGACCTGCACCGCCGTCCCGCGCTCTGCAGCCAGCGGCGGGATCAATGCAGCCAAGACCGTCGGCACCCAGATGGCGGCCAGCGCGAACGGAGCCAGCATCCCGGCGCGTTCGTTCAGGAACGCCGCCGTCCTGGCCCAGACCGCACGCATATTGACCATCAGGGCGCTTCTCCCCAAGTGAAACAGGCCGCCGCTCTAGACCCCGGACCGCCCCTTGCCAATGCTTGCCGCCGATCATCCCGTCGCAACCCCGCTCGCCCCGCGTGACGGGGTGGAATGGCGCGTCAGTGCTGGCCTGACCGATTATGACGCGGCGCTTCAGGCGATGACCGAGCGGGCGGCGATGGTGGGTGCGGGCACGGCGGACGAGCTGGTCTGGCTGCTCGAACACCCGCCGCTCTACACCGCCGGGACCAGCGCGGACCCCGCCGAACTGATCGACCGCCGCTTTCCGGTTCACACCGCCGGTCGCGGCGGGCGCTATACCTATCACGGGCCGGGCCAGCGCGTCGGCTATCTGATGCTCGACCTGACCCGCCGGGGCCGCGACGTGCGCTGTTTCGTGCATCAGCTTGAGGCATGGCTGATCGCGACGCTGGGCGACCTTGGCATCCATGCCTATGCCGTGGATGGCCGGGTCGGCATCTGGACGGCCGATGGCGGGACAGAGGCAAAGATCGGCGCGATCGGCGTGCGCGTCCGTCGCTGGGTGACGATGCACGGATTTTCGATCAACCTGTCGCCCGATCTGTCGCATTTCGGCGGCATCGTGCCCTGCGGCCTGCCGGAATTTCCGGTCACCAGCGCCGCTGCGCTTGGCCGCCCTGTCACGCCCGCCGCCTTCGATGCCGCGCTCCATGCCCGCTTTCCCGAGTTTTGCGACCGGCTGGCCGCATCCGGACGATGCGGGGTTGAGCGCGCGGATGACGCCCTTTAGGGTTGGGCGCCACGGCACCTGACGGTCCGGGTCGCAAACCATTGGGGACAGACATGATGAACCGCCGCCTGCGCCAGCTGCTGACGCCCGCCCTTGCCCTTGCCGCCCTGTCCGGCTGCGGCGGCGGAGAGGAAGCGGCGCGGACCGACAACACGCTGATTACCGAGCTGAACCAGCTGGATACGGTGGACGGCACGATCAGCGACGACATGACCGTACTGGACGGCGCGACGCTCGATTCCGACAACGCCGCCATGGCCCCCGATGTCGGCGCGATGGATAATGTGGCGGAACCGGCCAACGCGATGTAGGAACATCCCACCCATCCCCTTGATTTGACGCGCGGTCGGATTCAAACAGGGCATCGATGGGTCAGGTTCGGTGCCGCGGCCTTGTCCCGGTCCCGGGGGAGGATGTCAGTTTCCATGCGTAAGTTTCTGGTTTCATGCCTGTTTGCGGTGCTGTTCGGTGCCGCGCCGGCACACGCACAATTCTTCCTCAAACCCTATGACCTCACCTCGCCGCCGGTCACCGGGGCAGAGCCGGGGATCATCACCCAGCTGATGCCCAATGCAAAGCCGGAGGAACAGCGCGCGGCCCTCGTCTGGAGCGTGCGCGCCGCGCTCAACGTCGCGGCGCTGCAGTGCCAGTTCGAACCGACACTGCTGACCGACGAAAACTACAACGCGATGCTGCGCAACCATCGCGAGGAACTGGCCGACAGCTACAAGGCGATCGCCACCTATTACGAGCGCGAAAATCCCAAGAACAAGCGGGCGGCCCAGACCGCGCTCGATCAGTTCAACACGCGCATCTATTCCGGCTTTTCGACCGTCTCGGCCCAGCTGATGTTCTGCCTCACCGCCGAATCCATCGGCCGGGAAGTGGTGTTCACCCCGCGCGGGTCGCTGCATACCGTCGCCCTGCGCCGGATGCGCGAACTGCGCGGATCGCTGGTCCCGTGGGGCGAACAGCAATTCTATGGCTGGCAGGCACCCGAACTCGCCTATGCCTTTCGCGTCCCGGCCGCCTTCGGTCAGCCGAATTGCTGGCGCAAGGACGAATGGCAGCCGAAGCGGTGCGGGCCGCCCTTTCAGGGCGAAGCGCCCAGGCGGCGTTGATCGGATCGCCCGGGCAGGGTGATCGCCGCGGCCCCGGACACGCCGGATGACGCCGCTGCCCCTGCCCCTGCTGTCGCCGCTGCTGCCCTGGTTCGACGGGTTCGGCATCGCCGTCTTTGCCGCAACCGGCGCGCTGGCGGCCGCGCGGGCGCGGCAGACACTCGTCACCGCCTGCTTCTTTGCACTGATCACCGGGGTCGGCGGCGGCACCATCCGCGACCTTCTGATCGGCGCGCCGGTCTTCTGGGTCCATCATCCCTTCATCGCCGCCATCTGCCTGGCGGCCGCGCTGCTGATCTGGGTGACGCCAGAGGCGTGGTGGCGCGGTCAGGGGTTTGACTGGCTGGATGCCCTTGGCCTTGCCGCCTATGCCGTGTTCGGCGCGGCCAAGGCGCTGGGCTATGGCGTCGAACCGGTTCCCGCCTTCATCATGGGGGTCATCACCGCCTGTGCCGGGGGCATCATCCGCGACGTGCTGGCTGGCGAGCCCTCGATCCTGATGCGCCCGGAACTGTATGTGACGGCAGCGGCGCTGGCCGCGGGCACCCATGTCGGGCTCAGCATCGCCGGATTGCCGGTCATGGCCGCCGCCGTGCCCGCTGCCCTCGCTGGATTCGGCCTTCGCGCAGCGGCGATCCGCTGGAAACTCGCCCTGCCCTCCTATCGCGGGCGGCGACAGGACGACTGACCCGCGCCGCGCGCGGTTACAGCCGGTAAAACAGCGTCGCGTTCACGATGTGATTGGTCCGGTCCTCGCCGGGGCGAAAGATGCGCTGGTTCAGATACCCCGGCTCCACGCGCAGCCGCCGGCCCAGCGGCACGCCGATGCCGACGAAATTGCGCCACTGGTCGAACCCGGCCCGCGCGCCCCAGTCGGTATCGTTCAGCGCGACGAACGCCTCGGTATAGCCGACCGCCTGCACGGATCCTTCAGGGTTCAGCGGCACCTGCACCCGCACGAACTGGCGCAGCCGCCATCCGGTGTCGTCGCGCCCCTCCACCATCCGCTGTTCCAGCCGAGTGCGGCTGATCACCAGCGGCCGACCATTGGCATCGCGCACCAGCGGCAGCTGCACCTGCTGCCACAACCGGTGCTCGTTGGTCGCCGCCCCGCCCTCCGGCGTCGAGCGGATATAGGCATATCCGGCCAGCGCCGTGCTGTCGGGTGCAAAGCGGATGCCCGCCGCCGGGCGCAGGATCACCTGGCCCGTGCGCGACGCATCGTCGGTCAGCCGCCATTGCGCCTCCAGCCACACAAACGCATCGCCCTTGACCGTCCCTTGCGCGATGGCCGCGCCCCAGGCCTGCGTATCCTCTTCCGCATGGGCGGCGGCGGGCAGCAGCATGGCAAGGATTGCGGCGATCAGGGGACGCATGGCACGATACTCCGGCATGGGGCGACGCCGTCCGCCTTTGCCGTGGCGGGTCCTGTGCTGCAACCCCGCCCGCAGTTATAGCTGATAGGCGAGCACCAGGATGCCGACGTGATTGATGCGGTCCTCGCCCGGTCGCCGGACGAACTGCACCATGTATCCCGGTTCGATCTGCACGCGCGGCGCGATGGCGATGCTCAGGTTCGCACCCCCGCGCCATTGCTCGCGCCCGGCCAGCTGCCCCCAGTCGCCGCTATTGGCATTCCACAACAGCTCGGCATTGACGTCGCCCGTCACGCCGTCGGCCAGCGGCCGGCGCAGCCGGATCATCTGGCGCAGCCGCCACACCGTGTCCTCTGCCCCGATCACCGACCGCTGCTCGATCCGGGTGCGGGAAATCAGGATCGGCCGCCCCTCTTCGTCGCGCAGCAGCGGGAACTGGACCTGCTGCCACCAGCGATGCTCGTCCTGATCGCGCCCCTCCCCGGATCGCGTGCGGAAATAGGCATATCCCGCCAGGATCTGGCTGTCCGGGGACAACTCGACGCCGATCGCCGGGCGCAGCACGATCTGCTGGCTGTTGGCGATGCCATCGGTCAGCCGCCACTGCCCCTCGATCCGCAGGACGACATTGCCCGCAACCTTGCCCTGCGCGGTCACCCCGCTCCAGATGACGCCGCGATCGTCGGCATAGGCGACCGAAGGCACAGCGATCATCGCCGCACCGGCCAGGATCGGGCGGATCATTGCGACGACGGGGCTCAGCCGGCCAGGCGAACCACGCCGACCTCGGCAAAGGGCAGCGGCTCTTCGGGCGGCACGACGCTGTCGTTCAATTCGCGCTGCCAGAACCCGACATCGATCCACCGGCCCATCTTGAACCCGATTTCGCGATATTGCCCCGCCCGGCGGAACCCCTGCGATTCATGCAGCGCCACCGATGCCTCGTTGGGCAGGGTGATGACCGTGATCGCTTGGGTAAAGTTCTGCGCGCGCAGCGTGTCGACCAGCGCGTGCAGCAATAGCCGGCCGACGCCGCGCTGCTGCGCATCGCCCGCGACATAGATCGACGTTTCGACGACATAACGATAGGCCGGGCGATCGCGGAACGCATTGGCATAGGCGTACCCGATGACGCCGCGCTCATCGCCCTCGCCATGGGTCACCACCAGCCAAGGGTAGAAACCGGCGGCCTTTTCCATCCGGGCGCGCATTTCGGCAGCGTCCGGCGCGACATTTTCAAAACTCACCGTCCCGCCGATGACATAGGGGGCGTAGATGGCGGCAATGGCAGCGGCGTCGTCAGGGGTGGCGGCGCGGATGTCGATCAACGAAGGGCTCCTTCGATCAGGGTAAGGGCGGCGCGGCGGTCGCCGGCTTGGGTGCGGACGGGGCCATAGGCCTGGCATTCCAGGCAGCGCGCCTGCACGCCCGCCGATGGCCCGGCGATCAGGCGACGGACATCGCCCAGCGCCTGCGCGAACACGGCCTGCCGCTCGGCGGTCATCCGCGCGAACAGATCGGTGCCCGACGCTTCGCCATCGCTGTCGCTCGGCTTGGTCAGCTGGGCCAGGAATTGGGTGAACGGATCCGGCTCCTTTTCCAGGAACCGGGGATGCACCTTGGCCGGGTCCAGCTTGGCCAGCTTCGCCGCTTCCGCAACCGCGTCATTCAGGTTGCCGAACCGGTCGACCAGCTTGATCTGGCGCGCGGTGCCGCCGTCCCACACCCGGCCCTGGCCGATCTCGTTGACCCGCTCCGGCGTCAGCTTGCGCGACTGGGCGACCAGGCCGATGAACCGGGCATAGCCGCGCTCGATCCCTGACTGCAGGATCGCATCGACCGTCGGATTTGTGCCGCGATAGATATCGGGCTGGCCGGTCAGCGGAGTCGTCGCCACGCCATCGGCATTGACGCCGATCTTGGCCAGCGTGCCTTCGAAGGTCGGGATGATCCCAAAAATGCCGATCGACCCCGTAATCGTGTTCGGCTCGGCAAAGATCACGTCGCCCGGCGTCGATACCCAATATCCGCCCGACGCGGCCAGCCCGCCCATCGACACCACGACGGGCAGCTTCTGCGCCTTGGCCGCCAGGATCGCCTGACGCATCTTTTCCGATGCCAGCGCCGAACCGCCGGGTGAATCCACCCGCACGACCAGCGCCTTCAGATCCTTTTTGGCCAGCGCGTCCAGGATCAGCTTGGAAATCGTATCGCCGCCCACCGTGCCGCTGCCGCCTTCGCCGTCGACGATCTCGCCCGCGATGGTGATGACGCCGATCGGGCTGCCCACCTGCTTCACCGGATGCGCGTTGATCCAGTTGGCCATCTTGATCGTCTTGTACGTGCCCTCGGCCTTGTTCGGCTCGGCACCGACCAGCTGGGCGACGCGCTTGTCGAACGCCAGCCGCTCGCCGATCTGATCGACCAGTCCGGCATTCTTGTTCGCCGTCGCGATGTCGCCCTGCGCCGCCTGCACCAGCTCGGCCGGGCGCTGGACGAACGCATCGACCTGAGCCTTGGGCCGCGCCTGCTTCACCCGGTCGACCCATTGCTGAAAGATGCTGCCGTAGAGCGCCTGGTTCGCCGCCTTGGCCTCGGGCGACTGGTCGCTGCGGGTATAGGGCTCGACCGCCGACTTGTACGTGCCGACGCGATAGACGTGCGCGTTGATGCCCAGCTTGTCGAGCAGCGTCTTGTAATAAAGCTGCGCCCCGCCCGGCCCGGCGAACAGCGTGCCGCCCTGCGGGTTGACCCAGACCTCGCTGGCGTTTGCCGCCAACAGGTAGCCGCTGTC
This sequence comes from Sphingomonas sp. BGYR3, assembly GCF_025153455.1. Taxonomy (NCBI): domain Bacteria; kingdom Pseudomonadati; phylum Pseudomonadota; class Alphaproteobacteria; order Sphingomonadales; family Sphingomonadaceae; genus Sphingomonas; species Sphingomonas sp. BGYR3. The sequence continues at coordinate 1,376,118 of NZ_JANZNT010000001.1, forward strand.
AGTATAGCCGGTGGCATAGGCCAGCACGGGCTTGCCGCTGTCCCGCACCCGGCGCACCGCATCGGCCAGATTGGCGACCGTCGCGGGATAGCCGCCGGTGAAGCGATCAAGGTCAAGCACCACGGCCTTGACCCGCTTGTCGGTGATCGCCGCATCCAGCGCGCGGACCAGGTCCGACAGGCGATGTTCGGCCAGCATTTCCTGCCCGCTCAGCGCGGCAAGGGGATCGACCTCGCTCGGCTGCTCGACCACCGATCCGTTGAGCGCCAGCAGCAGCGCGCCGTCCTTGATCGCCGACGGATTGGGGCTCGATGCCAGCCCGATGAAGATAAGGCCGAAAAACAGCAGCATGAACAGCAGGACGAGCATGTCCTTGATGCCCACCAGGACTTTCCAGATGCCCTTGATCACTCTCACGTGCCGTTGCTCCTGTTGATGGCCGCGCAAAACGCTAGAGGATCGGCCGGATCGAGTAAACGCCTCTGACCGCCCGTCGCACGCACGTTCATCCTGCCGCAATTTTTTGCCGCCGCCCGTTGACGATGCCGGGGCACCGCCACATATGCCGCTTCGTTAGCACTCGCCATGCTTGAGTGCTAACCACTATCTGAACTCAGGAAGGATCATAGAGCCATGAACTTTCGTCCGCTGCACGATCGTGTGCTCGTTCGCCGCGTCGAAGCCGAGGAAAAGACGGCAGGCGGCATCATCATCCCCGACACCGCCAAGGAAAAGCCGCAGGAAGGCGAAGTCGTCGCCGCCGGTGCCGGCGCCAAGAACGAAAAGGGTGAAGTCAGCCCGCTGGACGTCAAGGCCGGCGACCGCATCCTGTTCGGCAAGTGGTCGGGCACCGAAGTCAAGGTGAACGGCGAAGACCTGCTGATCATGAAGGAAAGCGACATTCTGGGGATCGTCGGCTGATCGCCACGACCTGAACCGTCAATTTCGTCAACCAATCTGATTTGAAAGGGCAGTCAAATGGCAGCCAAGGACGTAAAATTCTCCCGCGACGCGCGTGAACGCATTCTGCGCGGCGTCGATATCCTGGCCGACGCGGTCAAGGTCACGCTGGGTCCGAAGGGCCGCAACGTGGTCATCGAAAAGAGCTTCGGCGCCCCCCGCATCACCAAGGACGGTGTGTCGGTCGCCAAGGAAATCGAACTGAAGGACAAGTTTGAGAACATGGGCGCCCAGATGGTGCGCGAAGTGGCGTCCAAGACCAACGACGCGGCCGGCGACGGCACCACCACCGCGACCGTGCTCGCTCAGGCGATCGTGCGCGAAGGCATGAAGTCGGTTGCCGCCGGCATGAACCCGATGGACCTGAAGCGCGGCATCGATCTGGCCGTCACCAAGGTGGTCGAGGACGTGAAGGCCCGTTCCAAGCCCGTGTCGGGTTCGCAGGAAGTGGCGCAGGTCGGCATCATTTCGGCCAATGGCGACCGTGAAGTCGGCGAAAAGATCGCCGAAGCCATGGAAAAGGTCGGCAAGGAAGGCGTCATCACCGTCGAGGAAGCCAAGGGCCTCGAATTCGAGCTGGACGTCGTCGAAGGCATGCAGTTCGACCGCGGCTATCTGTCGCCCTACTTCATCACCAATCCGGAAAAGATGGCGGTCGAGCTGGCTGATCCGTACATCCTGATCCACGAAAAGAAGCTGTCGAACCTTCAGTCGATGCTCCCGATCCTGGAAGCGGTCGTGCAGTCGGGTCGTCCGCTGCTGATCATCGCCGAGGATATCGAGGGTGAGGCGCTGGCCACGCTGGTGGTCAACAAGCTGCGCGGCGGCCTGAAGGTCGCGGCCGTCAAGGCGCCGGGCTTCGGCGATCGTCGCAAGGCGATGCTCGAGGACATCGCCGTCCTGACCAAGGGCGAAGTGATCAGCGAAGACCTGGGCATCAAGCTGGAAACGGTCACGCTGGGCATGCTGGGCACCGCCAAGCGCGTCACGATCGACAAGGACAACACCACCATCGTCGATGGCGCCGGTGAAGCCGATTCGATCAAGGCCCGCACGGAACAGATCCGTCAGCAGATCGAAGTCACCACGTCCGACTATGACCGTGAAAAGCTGCAGGAGCGGCTGGCCAAGCTGGCTGGCGGCGTTGCCGTGATCAAGGTTGGCGGTGCGACCGAAGTCGAGGTGAAGGAGCGCAAGGACCGCGTCGACGACGCGCTGCACGCGACCCGCGCCGCGGTTGAGGAAGGCATCGTCCCCGGCGGCGGTACGGCCCTGCTGTACGCCACCAAGGCGCTGGAAGGCCTGACCGGTGCGAACGAAGACCAGACGCGCGGCATCGACATCGTCCGCAAGTCGCTGACCGCTCTGGTTCGCCAGATCGCCAGCAACGCGGGCCAGGACGGCGCCGTGGTTTCGGGCAAGCTGCTGGATCAGAGCGATACCTCGTTCGGCTTCAACGCAGCGACCGACACCTATGAAAACCTGGTTGCCGCCGGCGTGATCGACCCGACCAAGGTCGTGCGCACCGCGCTGCAGAACGCTGCGTCGGTTGCTGGTCTCCTGATCACCACCGAAGCAACCATTGCCGAACTGCCCGAGGACAAGGCCGCTGCGCCTGCCATGGGCGGCGGCATGGGCGGCATGGGCGGCATGGACTTCTGATCCTGACGCCGGGGCTGGCCACGGCCGGCCCCACCCGCTTCAGGGCAGAAGGCGATCGGTCGGTTCCGGCCGACCGGTCCGCCGAAAACCGACAGCGAAAGGCCGGAGGGGCAACCCTCCGGCCTTTCTCTTGCCCGCCCCCGGCCGTTCGGCCATGCTCCCTGCGGGGACAAGGGGGAACAACGGGTGTCGCAATCGATCGACGGGGATGCCGGACGGCACAGGTTCGTCGCGCTGGACGGCCTGCGCGGCGTCGCGGCGCTGATGGTGCTGGTGCTGCACGGCGTGACGATCTTTCCATCGTCGGTCATGGCGGTCGATCTGTTCTTCATGCTCAGCGGCTTCGTGCTCGCCCATGCCTATGGCGAACGGCTGGACAGCGCGGCCGAACGGGTGCGGTTCGTCAAGGCGCGGCTGATCCGCCTCTGGCCGCTCTATCTGGTCGGCTGCCTGATCGCGCTGCCTGCGGCGATCGGGATGACGCTGTTCGGCTGGTCCTACTGGACGCCGACCGCGCTGGTCCTGTCGATCCTGACCGCGCCCTTCTTTATCCTGCTGCCCTATGACAGCTACACGATCCCGCTCAATCCGCCCGGCTGGTCGCTGTCGTTCGAACTGATCGCCAATGCGGTGTTCCTGTTCGTCGGCATCCGCTGGCGCTGGGTCATCGCCATTGTCGGGATCAGCGCGCCGCTGCTGCTGCTCGGCATCTATCTCTATACCGGCGGGACGACCGGCTGGCACAGCTTTGCCGGCGCCTTTCCCCGCACCTTCTTCTCCTTCTTCGCCGGCGTCCTCCTGTTCCGGCTATGGCAGGGGCAGTGGCTGCCCCGCCTGTCGCTGCCCGCCGTGCTGCTGATGGCGCTGCTCGTCCTGATGTGCGCCCTCGCCCCGCGTCAGGAACGCAGCTACAGCGCCTTTGTCCTGTTCCTGTTCAATCCCGCGCTGATCTGGCTTGGCGCGTCCAGCGTGGCGCGCGGCGTGGTGGCCCGCCTGTGCACCTGGCTCGGGGACATTTCCTATGCGCTCTATGTGCTGCACGCACCGGTCATCATGTCGGTTGAGGGGCTGCGGTTCCTGATGCTCAGCGGATCGGATGCGGCCACCTACACGCCGGACGGATCGACCGCGCCGATCACCCTGCCCATCGCCATCGGGCTGGCGCATCTCCTCACCTATCGCTGGGATACGCCGCTGCGCCGCCGCCTGACGGCCCGTTATCTGCGCAAACCGGCCTAGCGCCCCTCGATCGCCCCGCGGACCAGCGCCGCCATCTTCGCATTGTCCGCCACCGACGGGTGGTAATGGCATCCCGTCATGGTCAGCCCGGTGACGTGCCGAGCCGTCACCCGCCCCGGCAGGTCGCCGTCCAGCGCGGCCTTCACCTGTTCGACCTCGCTGAAAAAGCTGTCCCCGCCCATCAGCACGAACCGCGCCTGGGGCTGCGCCTGCGCAAGATTGCGCACGAACGCGATGTAGGTCGCCCGGTAATCGGCCTTCAGCGCATCGGCATCGGCCCATTTCTCGCCCGGCTTTACCGGCGTCGAAAAATCATTGGTGCCCAGGTTTATGACGATCACGTCCGGCTGCCATTCGGCATCGCCCCCGGCCAGCGGTTCCGCCGCCCCCGGAATGGCGCGGGGATAGCGGTTCACCATGGAATCGCCCGGTTCGCCGCCATTGTAATTGCGCACCACGCCGAACCCGGAATAGGCGTTGATCCGGTAATCGGCGTCCATCGCCCGCGCGACCATCGCGCCATAGGCCTGGGTCGTGTCGGTCAGGTCATGGACCTGCTGCTCGGTACATTCGCGGCTGGTCGACACATTGCCATATCCGACGCTGTGCGAATCGCCGATCACCTCGATCTGCATCGTCCGTTCGGGGGCCAGATAGGCGCGGCCCTTGCCGATCAGTTCAAACCCGATGAAGCGGCTTTCCCCGCCCTGCGTCTCGGTCAGCTTGTCCAGCCGGATCAGGTGCTCGCCCTTGCCCAGCCCCTCGATCACCGTGTCCACCTTGCCCGGCGCGCGGAACACCTGCCGCTCGCGCCCGTCGATGCTCAGCCGGATGAAATCGGTCGGCGCATCAAACTGAACGCGCACCTTCTCGCCGGTAAAGCGCGCCTCGACATAGACCCCGGGCCATCCGAACCGCTGGCCCGCCTTGCCCTCGTCCACCGTGCGCCCGCCGACATGGACGGGCAGCGGCGTCTTGTCGACATCCGGGCCGAACCCCGCCGCCATCGGCCATGCCAGCGCGATCAGCGCCAGCATGGGCAACCGGGGGCGGCGGCGGCGCGGCGTCATTCCGGCCGGATCGGCTGCAATGTCCGGATGCTGCCGTCCGGTTCGAACGTCAGCTCCGCTACCTTGACGTTGCGCAGATGGGTTTTCCCGGAAATCTGCGTGTCGTGATAGAAAAGATACCATTTGCCGCCTGTCTCGATGATCGAATGGTGCGTGGTCCATCCCTGCACCGGCTCCATGATGCGGCCTTGATAGGTGAACGGTCCATAGGGATTATCGCCGGTGGCATAGACCAGGTAATGCGTATCGCCGGTCGAATAGGTGAAATAATATTTCCCGTCCTTCCTGAACGTCCAGCTGCCCTCGAAAAAGCGGCGGTCATGGTCGCCGGTCAGGATGGGCTTGCCCGCCTGATCCAGGATCACGACGTCGCGCGGCGCTTCGGCAAAGGTTTTCAGGTCCGGGTTCATCCGCGCGATCTTGGCGGTCAGCGCGGGCGCGGCATTGTCGCCCAGGTCGGTTGCCGAACCATTGGGGTCATAACTGCCCTTCGCCCATTTCTGCAGCTGGCCGCCCCAGATGCCGCCGAAATACATGTAATATTGCCCGTCGCTGTCCTTGAACACATTGGGGTCCATGGAAAAGCTGCCGGGAATGGGCTGCGGCTCGGCCTTGAACGGCCCGGTCGGCGATTTCGACGTGGCGACGCCGATGCGGAACACGCCCTGTTTGTCCTTGGCGGGGAAATACAGGAAATAGGTGCCGTCCTTCGACGCGGCATCCGGCGCCCACATCTGCTGGCCCGCCCAGGGCACGTCCTTGATGTCCAGCGCGACGCCATGCACCGTCACCGGCCCGCCCACCGTGTCCATCGACAGGACGCGGTAATCGCGCATCGCGAAATGGCTGCCCAGATCGTCCTCGGGAATGTCGGTTTCGATGTCGTGGCTGGGGTAGATATAGATGCGGCCATCGGCCCACACATGGGCGGACGGATCGGCGGTATAGATGTCGCGGACCAGCGGCTGGCTCAGATACTTGCCGTCCGACGCGCTGGCCGCTGCCGCCCCGCCCGTCGTCGCCGTCTGGCACGCCGTCAGCGCCAGTGCCGAAATCCCGGTTGCCATCATCATGGCTGCGTGCCGTATCCGCATCGTCTTCCTCTCCTGATCCATCGTTGGTCGCCGTGTCGTGCCGGCAAAGTGAGCGCTAACACGATTAACGCCGGACAGGCGAGATGGAAACCCCCGGCGTTGACGGGCGATGTGGTTGCGTTCCGTCGCGGCTTCGGCTATCGGCCCCGCTTCCCCGCGATCCCGCATCCGGAATGGCCTGGCTCATACGGGCTGCCACGGCCATTCATTGGGATCGCAAGCTGAGGAGATGAAAATGCCCAAGCTCAAGACCAAGAGCGGTGTGAAGAAGCGCTTCAAGTTCACCGCCACGGGCAAGGTGAAGCACGGCGTCGCCGGCAAGCGCCACCGCCTGATTTCGCACAACGCCAAGTATATCCGCCAGAATCGCGGCACTTCGGTGCTGTCGGACGCCGATGTCGCACACGTGAAAGCGTGGGCGCCGTACGGCCTGCGTTGATAGGAGGATAGACCATGGCACGCATCAAGCGCGGCACGACGACCAAGGCGAAGCACAAGCGGATTTTGGATCAGGCGAAGGGCTATTACGGCCGTCGCAAGAACACGATTCGCATCGCGCGTCAGGCGGTCGAAAAGGCCGGTCAATACGCCTATCGCGACCGCAAGGTTAAGAAGCGGACGTTCCGCGGCCTGTGGATCCAGCGCATCAACGCCGGTGTCCGGGCCGAAGGGCTCACCTATTCGCAGTTCATGCACGGGCTGAAGCTCGCTGGCATCGAACTCGACCGGAAGGTGCTGGCCGACATCGCGATGAACGAAGGCGCTGCCTTCGCCGCGATCGTCGCTCAGGCAAAGGCTGCACTGCCCCAGGCAGCGTAAGCGCGCCTTACGGCAAACGGATCAGGGCGTCGGGGCAACCCGGCGCCCTTTTTCGTGCCCGACGCGCTCCTAGCTTCCATCGTCATGCTGAACCGGGTTCGGTATCCAGTCCGCCCCGCGCAATGCGCGTGCGTAAACATGGACCCTGAACCAGGATCAGGGTGACGAGGGACAAGCGTTGAGCCTCACGCGATCGCCTCAGCGGACCAAGATAACAACCTTCTCCCCTCCCCTTCAGGGGAGGGGTCGGGGGTGGGGGCGTGCCCCAAGGACCCGCGCTTGCGGCGCACTCTTTAAGCCAATCGCAATCGCCCGCTGCTATCCCCGCCCGCGATGCTGCGCGTCCTCACCCTTGCCACGCTCTTTCCCGATGCCGCGCGCCCCAATTTCGGCGTGTTCGTCGAACGCCAGACGCTGGGCCTTGCCGCCCGCGACGGCGTGACGGTTCAGGTCGTCGCCCCGCGCGGCCTGCCCCCCTTTCCGCTCGACCGCATGGCCATCTATCGCACCCTCGCCGCGCAGCCGGCGCGGGAGCGGTGGAAGGACGTCACGGTCCACCGCCCCCGCTTCCTGAACCTGCCCGGCACGCATGGCCGCTGGCACGCCGCGATGCTGGTCCGTGCGCTGATCCCGGTGCTGAACGGCATCCGCCGCGACTTTCCGTTCGACGTGATCGACGCCGAATTCTTCTTTCCCGATGGCCCCGCCGCCGTGGCGCTCGGTCGGCATTTCGGCGTGCCCGTGTCGATCAAGGCGCGCGGGGCCGACATTCATCACTGGGGCACAGCGCCAGCAACGGCGGATCAGGTGATTGCCGCCGGACGCGCGGCGCATGGCCTGCTCGCGGTATCCGACGCCATGGCCGACGACATGGCCGCCCTTGGCATCCCCCGCCCGGCCGTCCACCGCACCGGCATCGACCGCGCCCTGTTCCATCCCCGCGACCGCACGGGCGGAAAGGCGGCGCTCGGCATCGCCGGCCCGCTGGTGGTCAGCATCGGCGCGCTCATTCCGCGCAAGGGGCATGACTTGGTCATCGACGCCGTCGCCGCCCTGCCCGGCGTCACCCTGCTGATCGCGGGACAGGGGCCGGAACAGGCGGCGCTTCAGGCGCGGATCGACACCCTTGGCGCTGCGGACCGCATCCGTCTGCTCGGCCCCCTGCCCCATGCCGATCTTCCCCCGCTGATCGCCGCCGCCGACGTCATGGCGCTCGCCTCGGCATCGGAGGGGCTGGCCAATGCCTGGGTCGAGGCGCTGGCCTGCGGCACGCCCATCGTCATTCCCGATGCGGGCGGCGCGCGCGAGGTGGTGGACCGCCCCGCTGCAGGCCGCATCGTCGATCGCTCTGCCCCCGCCATCGCTGCGGGCATCGCCGCGCTGCTGGCCAATCCGCCGGCGACCGCCGATGTCGTCGCCGCCGCCGATCCGTTCAGTTGGGATAGAAACGCGGCCGAACTCCACGCCCACCTTGCCGCGCTGGCCCGCAATGCCATAGGTCGCTTGACTTGATCGGGCGCTCGGCAAAATGACGCCAGCGTAACAAGGTTGTTTTTTCGGGGAGAGTATTGCGTGCGAAACATTGCGGCTGCTGCGCTTGGACTTGCCTTGGCCACCCCCGCAATGGCGCAGGACGCCCCGGTCGCGCCGCCCGCCGCGCAGCGCCCGGCCGGTCCGCCGCCCGGCGTCGGCGCCGATGGCTGGACCGTCTCGGTCGGCTTTGCCCCCGTCGTCTCGCCCGTGTGGCAGGGTTCGACTGATGCCGCCCTGTCGATCTTCCCCGATCTGCGCATCAATTACCGGGACGAATTCTTCGCCTCCGTCCCCGACGGCATTGGCTGGAATGCCGTGCGCGAACAGGGCTGGCGCGCCGGCCCGCTGGTCAAGCTGCGCTTCGGCCGGGACGAACGCAATGGCGGCTCGCCCTTTCTGGTCAGCGGCGGCAGCGATGCCCTGATCGGCCTGGGCAACATCCCCGCCGCGGGCGAGGCGGGCCTGTTCGTCGAAAAGCGGTTGGGCGCGCGCGAACAGGTGCGCCTGCGCACAGAGGTGCGTCAGGGCTTTGGCGGGCACGAGGCGCTGGTGATCGACCTGTCGGCCAGCCTTGGCGGCCGGGTGGGTCGCAACATCTGGTCGGTCGGCCCGCGCGCCACCCTGGCCGGGCGCGACTATGTACAGACCTATTTCGGCATCACCCCTGCGCAGTCGGCGGCCAGCGGCATTACCGCTTTTCGCGCCGATGGCGGGTTGGTCTCGGTCGGCCTTGGCGGCACAGTCATCCGCCCGCTGTCCCGCACCTATGTGGTGACCCTGTTCGGCGGGGTCGACCGGCTCAGCGGCGATGCGGGTGGCTCCACGCTGGTTCAGGAACGCGGCCAGCGGATGCAGCTTGTCCTGGGCATCGGCCTCTCCCGCCGCTTCCGCCTCTGATCCCCTTTCGCCGGAATTGACGGCCCCTGATTTTCGGGGGTGGATCAACCGCCCTACCCCTTTATGGTAGCGATATCGAACGGCGCGGACAACCGATCCGACGCTGACGGATCGAACGGAGGGGACGGGCATGGGCCGCTGGATCGCATTGCTGCTGGGCGCGCTGTTGCTGACCGGGGCGTCCGCGCCGCCGCCACAGCCCGGCCTGCTGATCTTCACGCACAGCACCGGCTATCGCCACGCCTCGATCGAACCGGGCGCGGTTGCCATCGCCGCCCTTGCCCGGCAACGCGGCTATGCCGTCACCACCAGCGCGGATCCGGCCATCTTCGACCGGGTGGACACGCTGCGCGGCTTTGCCGCCATCGTTCTGGTCAGCACGACGACCAAGCCGGACGATCCGGCCAGCGAATGGTTCGTCGGCCCCCGCCGCGACGCGTTTCAGGCTTATGTGCGCGGCGGCGGCGGCGTCGTCGGCATCCATGCGGCGGCCGATTCCCATTATCACTGGCCCTGGTATGGACAGATGATCGGCGGCTGGTTCGACAGCCATCCGCGCGGCACCCCGACCGCGCGCCTGCACCGGCACGACACCCGCCACCCCGCCACCGCGCGCCTGCCCGACAGCTTCGACCGGGTGGACGAATGGTATTATTACAAGGACCGCGACCCCCGCTCGACCCTGCTGCTTACCTTCGATCCCGCCGGCACCGGCGGGGCGGGCGTCAATCCAAAGCCGATTGCATGGGCGCACCGGTTCGACGGCGGCCGGGTATTCTATACCGGGCTCGGCCACACGGCGGACGGCTGGACCGATCCGGTGATGACCGCGCATCTGGCCGGCGGAATTGACTGGGCTGCTGGCCGCGCGGGCCGGCGCTGACCCGACCGTCGCATCCCGGACACCCGCTGGCGGCGATTCGCATCACCGCCCGCACGCGCGTCACGCGCAGCCTCGCCTGGAACGGCCAGCGCCGCGACATCGCCTTTGCGCCCGGCAAACCGTGGCAATGGCGCATTGGCGCGGATGGATGATGCGTGCGGGGTGAAGTTGGTCGGGACGACAGGATTCGAACCTGCGACCCCCACACCCCCAGTGTGATGCGCTACCAGGCTGCGCTACGTCCCGACCGAGGGGGTGCCCCTATGCCGAACGGGGGCGCGATGCAAGGGGCCATGCGGCATAACGCCGGTTGCGCGTCGGTCGGGCGCGTGATAGCGCGCGGCTTGAAGCGGGCGGCCGGGGCCGTGCCGCGATGACAGGTTTCGTAACCACGATGTTCATTCCCTCCGCTTTTGCTCAGACCTCGGCCGGCGCTGCCGCTGGTGGCGGCACCATGGCCGGCATCATCTCGATGGCGCCGCTGCTCCTGATCTTCGTCGCCTTCTATTTCCTGATGATCCGCCCGCAGCAGCGGCAGATGAAGCAGCTGCGCGAAGCCGTGGCCGCGGTGAAAAAGGGCGATACCGTGGTCACCGCCGGCGGCCTGGTGGGCAAGGTGCTGCGGGTCGAGGACGCGCATGTCGAGCTGGAGCTTGGCCCGAACGTCAAGGTGCGCGCGGTCAAGGCGACGCTGGCCGAGGTTCAGCCGCTGGGCGGCAAGCCGGCGAACGACTGATCCCATGCTCGACTTCCCAAGCTGGAAGAAGTGGCTGACCTGGGCCACGGTCATCGTCGTTTCGCTGCTGGCGGTGCCCAGCCTGCTGCCCGAAAACATCCGTCAACAGGCGCCTGCATGGGTGCCGATGCCTGCGGTTAACCTGGGCCTCGACCTTGCGGGCGGCAGCTACATCCTGCTTGAGGCAAAGACCGAGGATGTGGCCACCAACCGCCTCGAATCGATGCGCGATCAGGTTCAGACCTCGCTTGGCAAGGCGCCGCGCATCGGCGTTGGCGACATTTCCGTCCGCGACGGCCGGGTCAGCTTCCTGCTGCGCGACGCAAGCCAGGTCGATGCCGCGCGCCAGCGGCTGCTGGACGACGGCCTGATCGGCAGCGGCGCGGGTCTGACCGGCCAGCGCGAATGGGACCTCAACGTCGTCGACACGCAGCGGTTCGTGATCACCCCCACCAGCGCGGGCGAGGCTCAGGCGGTGGAACGGGCGATGCAGGACGCGACCGAAGTCGTCCGCCGCCGCATCGACGAACTGGGCACCCGCGAACCCACGATCATCCGTCAGGGCGCGAACCGCATCGTCGTGCAGGTCCCCGGGCTTCAGAATCCGGAGGAGCTGAAAGCGCTGCTCGGCCGCACCGCGCGGCTTGAATTCAAGATGGTGGACGAAAACGCCGATCCCGCGCTGGTGGCGCAGGGCCGCGCCCCCGTCGGCAGCGAAATCCTGCCCTATCCCGCCTTTCAGCAGCGGATCGCGCTCAAGCGGCAGACGATCATTTCCGGCGAACAGCTGACCGACGCGCGTCAGGAATTCAGCCCCGAAACCGGCGCGCCGATCGTCACCATGCGCTTCGACACCACCGGCGGCCGCGCCTTTGCGCGCACCACCGCCCAGAATGTCGGCAAGCGGTTTGCGATCATCGTCGACGATGTCGTCATCTCCGCCCCCTCGATCCGCAGCGAGATCCTGGGCGGCAGCGCGCTGATCGAGGGTGGGTTCACCGTCGAAAGCGCCAATCAGCTGGCCATCGCCCTGCGTTCGGGAAAGCTGCCCGTTGACCTGACCGTGATCGAGGAATCGACGATCAGCCCGGAACTGGGTGCCGATTCGATCCGCTCTGGCGTGATCGCGGGCATTGTCGGCACGGGCGCGGTCGTGATCCTGATGCTGGTCGCGTATCTGCGCTTTGGCGTCTATGCCAATATCGCGCTGGTCGTGAACGTCCTGATGATCATCGGCATCATGGCGATCTTCAACGCGACGCTGACCCTGCCCGGCATCGCCGGCTTCGTGCTGACCATCGGCGCGGCGGTGGACGCCAACGTGCTGATCAACGAACGCATCCGCGAGGAACAGCGGCGCGGCCGCACCGTCATCGCCTCGGTCGAGTTCGGGTACAAGGAGGCGAGCCGCGCCATCTTCGACGCGAACGTCACCAACGTGATCGCCGCGATCATCATGTTCGTGTTCGGTGCCGGCCCGGTCCGCGGCTTTGCCGTGGTGCTGACCATCGGCATCGTCACCTCCGTCTTTACCGCCGTCACCTTCACGCGCCTGATGGTCGCTGAATGGCTGAAGAAGAACCGGCCGAAACAGCTTGTGATCTGAGGAACCGGTCATGCGTCCCCTGAAACTCGTCCCCGACACGGTGAACATCGACTGGCTGCGCTGGCGTCATATCGCCGGCGTGATCAGCATCGCGATGGTCATCGCCTCGATCGCCATGCTGACGGTGCGCGGCCTCAATTTCGGCATCGACTTTGTCGGCGGCCAGACGGTGCGCGTCACCTTTTCCCAGAATGTTCAGATCGACCAGCTGCGCGAGCGTGTCGATTCGCTCGGCCTTGGCGATTCCACCATTCAGCAGTTCGGGTCGGACCGCGACATCGCGATCCGCCTGCCGGTGCCCAAGGGCGGCGACGAAGCCGCCAGCGCCAGCGCCGCCCGCGTCCGCCAGCTGATTACCACCAACTATCCCGGCGCAAAGATCGGCTCGGTCGAAGCAGTGTCGGGCAAGGTGTCGGGCGAATTGTTCACCAAGGGCGCACTGGCCCTCGGCCTCGCGATGATCGCCATCGCCATCTATATCTGGGTACGGTTCGAATGGCAGTTCGGCGTCGGCGCGCTGCTTGCGCTGGCACAGGACATGATCGTCACCCTGGGCTTCTTCGCCGCGACCCAGCTTGAATTCAACCTCAACACCATCGCCGCCCTGCTGACGATCATCGGCTATTCGCTGAATGACAAGATCGTGATCTTTGACCGCGTCCGCGAAAATCTGCGCAAATATCGCAAGATGGAAATCGTGCCGCTGCTCAACCTCTCGATCAACGAAACGCTGGCCCGCACGGTGATGACGTCGATGACGCTGATCCTCGCCCTGTCGGCGCTGGTGTTCATCGGGCCGGACGTGATCTTCGGCTTCTCGGTCGCCATGTGGCTGGGCATCGTGATCGGCACCTGGTCGTCGATGTTCGTCGGCAACGGCATCCTCATCCAGTTCAAGGTCGGGCCGGAAAGCTTCAACAAGAAAGCGACCGCCGGACCCGCCGGTGCCGAACGGATCGGCGGCGACGGCGCTCAGGTCTGACGCCGCGCCGCGCTGAACAGGGGGTATCGGCCCGATGGTCAATCTCACCCGCGATCAACGCGGCACCGGGCCGCTGATCTCCGGCATTGTCGGGCGCGGCTTCCGCGTCGATGGCGGCGTCTATGAAGGGCTGGCGATCACGCCCGAACGCGCCGATGGCTGGTCGCCGCCGCCGCTGGACGCGCTTGGCATCGACGCCCTCGCCCCGCTGCTGACGCTTAATCCGCAGCCGGAATTTGTGATCATCGGCACGGGCGGCACGATGCAGCGCCCGCCCGCCGCGCTGATCGCGGCGCTGGATGCGCGCGGCATCGGGCTTGAATTCATGGACAGCCGCGCCGCCGCCCGCGCCTGGGGCGTGCTCAGGGCCGAACTGCGCTGGGTCGCGGCCGCGCTCTATCCGCTCGAATGACGCCTTGCCGCGTCAGGCCTCGGCCAGCGCGCTCATCGCCATCGCAATCGGCCCCAGCGGCCCCGCCTGCCCGCCCAGCGCCGGCACGACGATATAGGGTTGGTCATCCGGGATGGGGACATAACCGTTGATGCTCTGACGCAGCATCGGCTCGATCCGGGGCAGCAATTGCGGCTGCCGCCCGAACACGCCGCCGCCAATCGCGATGCGGCGCGGCCCGGCGGTCACGACCAGTGCATGGCACAGACAGGTGACGGCATGGGCCACCCGGTCCCACACCGGATCGTCGGGGGCCAGCGACGCCATGTCGCGCCCGGCCATCGCCCGCGCCAGCCCGCCGCCGCCGGCCATCCCCTCGACGCAATCGTCGTGAAAGGGGCAACCGCTCGGCATCGTATCCCCGGCCAGGCGCGGGACGCGCAAATGCCCCAGCTCGCAATGGCCAAGCCCGCGCGTCGGCCGCCCGTTGACGATCAGGCCGACGCCAACCCCCGTGCCCACGGTGATATAGGCGAAATCGTCCATCCCCTGCCCCGCGCCCCAGCGCATTTCGGCCATCGCCGCGCCGTTCACATCGGTGTCGAACGCCACCGGCACCTGCGCCACCGCGGCCAGCGGGCGCAACAGGTCGGTCATCGGCCAGCCGGGCTTGGGCGTCTGGGTGATATAGCCATAGGTGGGCGATGACGGGTTCAGGTCGATCGGCCCGAAACTCGCCACGCCAAGCGCGGCATAGGGCGTCTGTTCTGCCCATTCGGTCAGGATCGCGGTCAACGCCGCCAGCGTCGTCTCCGGCGCCTCGGTCGGCACCTCGCGCTGGTCCAGCACCCCGTCCGGTCCGGTGGCCAGCGTGCAGATGCACTTGGTCCCGCCCAGCTCGATCCCCGCCACTCTCGTTGCCGTCATGCGCGCTCCGCCCGTTGAACGCGCACCCGATGCGCTGGCGATGCGGGGTCGTCAACCGGCCCGTGCGGCACGGCCCCGAAAATCCGGGTCAGGCGTGGCTCACAGGCCCAGCTGATCCCGGTCCACCGTCGCCGCGACCAGCTCGGCCCGCGCCGCCGACCGGGCATATTGCGCATCCAGCCGGCGCAGCTGCGCGTCCGCCGCCGCTTCCTCGCGCAGATTGACCAGGATGAAATCGCTGACGCCCAGCGTGAACCGCCGCCGCTCCGCCTCGGCCATGCGCGTCGCCAGCGCCGCCTCGTCCGCCGCCAGCCCGGCCAGCTTTTCCGCCGCCTGCACCTGAATGGCCAGGCCGTTGACCTCCACCAGGATCTGGTCCTCGATCAACTGGCGGCGACGGCGCAGCGCATCGGCCTCGGCCTGTGCCTCGGCAATCCGCCCGCGCGCGGCCCGCCGTTCCAGCGGCAGCGAAAACTTCACCCCGACAATCGCCTCGGTCGGCGTCTTGGTATCGCCGCCCAGCCCGACCGGCCCGACATCCTTGGACAATTCGCCCTTCAGGTCCAGGCGCGGCCGCATGTCGTTTTCCGCCAGCCGGCGGCGCTGCTCATTCTGGTCCAGCCGCACCAGGATCGCGTCCAGATCGGGCCGCTCCACCCGCCGGCCCAGATCGCGGGTCAGCGGCGGCAACTCGAATGCTGGGAATTCGCGCGGCAATTGTTCGGCCAGCGGCACCATCGGCTCGCCATTGGCATCGCGCAGGAAAAAGGACAGGGCATTGGCCGCCGCTTCCAGCTGCTGTTGCGACCGGACCAGCAATGACTGACGCCGGACGATGTTCTGGCGGTTTTCCGTGCCCAGAATGTCGGGCCGCGCGCCCAGCTGGATCTGCCGCTCGATCGACTGCTGCCGCTCGCTCGCCAGGGTCAGCAGGTCGCGATAGACGGCCACGCGCTGCCCCGCCGCCACCCAGTCCTGATAGGCGGCGATGGCCCGGCGCTGCACGCCGATCGCCACCATCTCGCGGTCCAGACGGGCCAGGTCGATATCGCGGTCGGCCAGGCCGACACCGGTGCGCCGCGCATCGATCCACCGGTCGCGCATCAGCGAAAATACCGCGCCCACCTTCACCTCGCCCAGCCGGTTGGTGAATCGGTCGCCATAATATTCGGGAAAATCCCCGCGCGACACGCGATAGGCGCCGTACAGCGCGCCGCCATTGGTCTGCAGCGGGCGCGTCACCTGACCTTCTACATAGCTGCCGTCATAATAGCCCAGCAGCCGCGAACTCGCATCGCCTTCGAACAACAGGTCGAACGCCCCGCGCGCGGACAGCGCCTTGCCGTCCGCCGCCCGTTCCTTGGCCATCGCCTCGAGGATCGCGGGCGCATGGGTCGCCGATGACCGCAGCACCGCATCCAGCGTCAGCACGCCGGTCCGGCCCGGCTCGGCCACGGGCGGCGGCGGCGCAACCGGATCCATGGTCTGCGCCCACACGGCACCCGGCGTCAGCGCCAGCAGGGTCGCGACCAGCGCGCCGCGCATCATTTCTTCTTCTCCACCGGGCCGGACGTCATGCCGCCCGCCTTGCTCTCGCCCTCGATGGCGGGGCGGCGGAACTCCAGCGGGAAATCGTTCAGCTGACGCCACAGCTCATAGCCCAGCGACACCGTCTCCATCTGAATCCACCCGCGCGCCTTGGCGCCGAGCCGCACGAAATCGTCGTCAGGCCATGCGGGCTTGCCCGGCATCGGTTCCACCAGCACGCGGAACAGGCCGTTGATCTGCGCCGACGGGTCAACCGATCGCACACGGCCGTCGAACATCCCCTGCGCAATCGATGGCCATCCGCTGAACTGGATCGCGGGCCATCCCTCGAACGCCAGCCGCACCGGCCGGCCGGGCCGGATCAGTGCCACGTCGCGCCCGTCCACCATCAACTCGACAACCCGCACCGGCGCCTCCGGTGCCAGCGTCGCCAGCGGATCGCCGGGGCTCACCAGCGTCGCGCCGGCGGCCGCATTGATCGACTGGATGCGCCCGTCGCGCGGCGCCCGCACCAGCTGCGCCGACTGCCGGTTCAGCGTCACGTCCACCCGGCTCAGCTTCGCGCGCGATTCGGCCAGCTTGGCCCGGTGGTCCGCCACCTTGATCTGCGTCGCTTCATAATCGCGCCGCGCGGCCAGCCCCTCGCTGAACAGCTGGCGCGACCGGTTCACGTCCAGCTGCGCGACCGCCATCGCCTGTTCCGCCGCCGCAATCTCGGCCAGCACCTGCGCCCGCTCTGCGGCCAGCCGGGCCAGCAGGTCGGGGTCATTGTCCACGATCCGCGCAATCGGATCGCCGCGCTTCACCCGCTGGCCGTCCTGCACGTACCATCGTTCGACCCGCCCGGGGACCAGCGCGGTCACCTCCTGCAACCGGTCATCGGGGTTCAGCGCGCCGATCTGGCCCGACCCCGCACTGGTCTGCACCCATGGCACGGTGAACAGCGCGACGGTGACGATGGTGATGCCGATCACGATCATCCACGCCAGCGCCCGGGTCGCGCGCGGCGGTCGGATCTGCTCCAGCGTCCGGAAATGCACGATATGTTCAGGCCGAAAGGGCATGGCTGCCTCCCTCACCACGCGCCAGCGCGATCAGCTCGCCCTCGCCCTCGCAATGCAGCTGTTCGCGCCGCCCGATCCACAGATGCCCGTCGCGGGCCAGTCCCTCGGGCCGCCGAGTGAATTGCAGCACCGTCGTCTGCGATTCCCGCATCCGCGCCAGCACCGCATCCACCCGCGCAACCGGCAACAGGTCGAGCAGCGGCGACAGCATCAGTACGCGCGGCCGCGCCAGCAGCGCCGCGGCCAGCTTCAGCGCCATCGTCTCGCCCACCGACAACGGCCATCCCGAACTGGACAGATGCGTGTCCAGCCCATGGGGCAATGCGCCGATCCGTTCGGTCAGGCCGACAATGTCCAGCGCATCCATGATGCCCATCGCATCCTCCGCCGATGACAGGGTCAGGTAGTTGCGGATCGACATTTCCACGATGGTCGGCCGGTCCAGCACGCGGATGTCCGCGCGCAGGCGGTACATGTCGAACGATGCGATGTCCGCGCCGCCGACCGTCACGATGCCGCGCTCCGCCGTTTCGTGCCGGCGCAGCAGGAACGCGATGGTCCGGTCCAGCCCCGGCGGCGTCGCCACCGCCAGCTGCTTGCCCGCCGCCACTTCGAAATCCAGCGTCACGCCATGATGCTGCACGCCCCGAAAGCGGATCGATCCATCGGCCGGGCCGCGCCCGGTGCCCCGCTGTTCCGGCTCCTGCGGAATGGCCCAGAACAGCGCCAGCTCCTCCAGCCCCGCGGCCAGGTCGTACAGCGACTCCAGGTAGAAACCCAATTGCGCGATGCCATAGAACACGCCCGACAGGATCAGTTCGGCCGCCACCAGCTGACCGATCGACAGCTGGTTCTGGATGATCAGCCACCCGCCCAGCGCCAGCAGCGTCGCACTGGCCGCGGCCCAGGTGAACAACAGGCACAGCGTCTGCGCAAAGGTATACCGGAAATGCCGCTTGTGCGCATCGACATAGGTGGCGGTCACCGCCTCCGACTTGTCCATGGCGAACGCCAGGTGCCGGCTCGACTTGTAGAAGCCGTTGGATCCGCCCACGCTTTCCAGCCAGTGCGCCGCGCCGTGCTTGGCGTGGCTCTTGCCCACCGCCGTGCGGATCGCGCCCGATGCCCAGACCTGCCAGATCAGGAACAGGACCAGCACCAGCACCATGTTGAACGCCAGAAAGAACGGGTGATAGAAACTGGTGACGATCAGGCCCACGGCCCCCTGCAACACGATGGTGAACCCGCCGATCAACAGGCTGGGCATCGCCTTTTGCACCGTCATCATGTCGAAGAACCGGTTGAACAGGTCGCCGCGCCGCTCATCCCCGAAAAACGGGTTCTGGGCGTGCACCGCGCGCAGCGTGATTTCCGCCGTGATCCGCGCGAACAGCCGCCGCTCGAACAACGCCATCAGATGCACCCGGAACGCCATCAGCACGCCCGCGATCAGCAGCAACAGGAACAGCATGGCCGACAGGGTGAACAGCGGCGCGGGCAGCGCGATGTTCGCCACCGAATTGATCAGCAACTGCACCGAAATCGGCGTCGCCAGCGACAGAAGAGAGATCGCGATGCCATAAACCAGTGCCAGCCGCACGAACCCGCCGTCCGGTGCCATCACCAGACTGATCCAGCCCAGAAAGGCGCGAACACCGACGCGTTGACCCTGATCCGCCATTCCTGTCCCCGAAAAATTGTGCAGCTGCGTAATCGTGAGTCTGGGGCATTGATACAAGCATGGACTGTCTATCATAGTGATAGACAAATCCTATGGAACTTTACCACATTCTCCGGTGACGCGCCATTGCGGCGATGCACGCGTAACGAACGGATGCCGGGGGCACGGCGCTTGCCGCCGCCCCGGCCCGCTCCTGTCGGCGCGCGGTGCGGTTACAGCGCCTTGAACAGGCCGCTCATCACCGACCAGGCACGCTCGGCCTCGGCCTGGTTATAGGCCGGGCTGTCGATCACGGTCCAGCCATGGTCGGCGGCATAGACCTCGACCGTCGCCGGACGGCCGGCGGCATCGGCGGCGGCCTTGAACGCCGTCTTGTCGCCCGGTGCCTTGGCATCGTCATTCTGCGCAACGGCGATGTGATAGCTGGCGTCCGTCTTGCCCAGGATCTTGTGCGGGCTCATCGGCGCATCGGCGCGGACAAGCCCACCGCCGTGCAGCGATACCGCCGCCTTCACCCGCCCGGGCTGCGCGGCGGCGGTAAACACGGTGAACGGCCCGCCCATGCAATATCCATGGCTGCCGATGCCGCGCCGCGTGTCGACCGATGGCTGCTTGTCCAGCCATGCAATCGCCGCATTGGCATCGCGCATCACTGCCTCCGGGGTCAGCTTGCCGCGCCACGGGCCGACCTTCTGGAATCCGCCACCGGCCGCAAAACCGGCAAAATCCTTGAACGTGTCGCTCGGCACGTCGCGGTAATAGGGGTTGATGACCAGCACGGCATGGCCCTGCGCCGCCAGCCGCCGCGCCATCACGCGAAACGCCTCGCGCACGCCGGCAATGTCGGGCCAGGTGATGACGGCTGCGTGACGCCCCGATGCCGGGCGGACGAAAAACGCATCCAGCGTGCCGTCGGCGGTGGGAAAGGAAACCATGCCCTCGCTCAACCCGCCCGCCTGCGCCGAACCGGCATCGCCCGCCACCGGGGCACAGGCCGCAATCGCCGCCCCCGCGCCCAGCGCCGCGAACTGCCGCCGGTTCATCGCCCAGTCGAACGGCCCCTGCGCCGCCATGTCCCGATCACACATCGTCACTCGCTCCCAAAGCCAGACCCGCCGCCGCGCCGGAATACGCCCCAAACCCCGCCCCGGCAACATGGGCCAAGGGACGGGGGGTAGGCGGCGACTATGCGCGCCGGGACACGCCGAACAGTGCTCGCTTATCGCGCGCCCACTGGCACCGGACCCACCGATGGACGCGCCTGCCAATGACGCGGTCGAACGTCGGGACGCTCGTTACTCGACCACCGCCTTGAAATCAGCTTCGTTGATATAGGCGGCGAAAGCCATCATCGACTCGTTCGCCTCGGGATTGGTCGTCAACTCCCGCATCGCAATCTCGCCCAGCACCCGGCCAGCAGCCTCGAAACCGGCCCTGTCGCCTGTCTTGAACAGATTTCGCGATTGAGCAGCACAGTCCTTGGTCAACAGCCGGGTAAACAGGGCAGCCATTTCCCGGTCCGCTGCGTCCTTCTTGGCAGGATCGACAACCACCGCATCGCGCAGCTGCGGTGCCTGGGCGAGTGCCACGATGGTCCAGCGTGCAGTGGTCAGCCGATCCTGACCCGACGTCTTCATCGTCATGCAGTTCGACAGAGCGGCGACCAGTTCGTCGTTACCGGGCGTCTGGGACGCAACCGATCCACTCGCCAGACACGAAACAGCCAGCACCGCGGCACTCATCCTGCGTTTCACACTCGTCCCCTTATGCACTTGTACGCCAACACGCACGTCGGGTGGGTATCATGACGCCCCATCGCTGCACAGACATCCATTGCCCCTCGCAACCCGCCCCTGCACCCCCTATCTCGCCTACTGGATTCCCCTCCAGAACAAAGATAGAACTGCCGGAATGAGCCTTTCCCATATTTCCGTCCGCGGCGCGCGCGAGCATAATCTCAAGGGCGTGGACATCGACATTCCGCGCGACACGCTCACGGTCATCACCGGCCTGTCGGGCAGCGGCAAGTCCAGCCTCGCCTTCGACACCATCTATGCGGAGGGGCAGCGGCGCTATGTGGAATCGCTGTCCGCCTATGCGCGCCAGTTCCTTGAGATGATGCAGAAGCCCGATGTCGATCATATCGAGGGCCTGTCCCCCGCGATCAGCATCGAGCAGAAAACGACATCGCGGAACCCGCGCTCCACCGTTGCCACGGTGACGGAGATCTACGACTATATGCGCCTCCTCTGGGCGCGGGTCGGCATCCCTTATTCCCCCGCCACCGGCCTGCCCATCGCGGCACAGACGGTCAGCCAGATGGTCGACCGCGTGCTGGCCTTGCCAGAGGGGACGCGCCTCCTCCTCCTCGCCCCCGTCGTGCGCGGGCGAAAGGGCGAATATCGCAAGGAACTGGCCGAATGGCAGCGCGCCGGCTTCACCCGCGTCCGCATCGATGGCGAGCAATATCCGATCGAGGAAGCGCCCGCGCTCGACAAGAAGTACAAGCACGATATCGAGGTGGTGGTCGACCGCCTGGTCGTGCGTGACGACATCGCCACGCGGCTGGCCGAAAGCTTCGAGACCGCGCTGAAACTGGCCGAGGGGCTGGCCTATGTCGATCTGGTCGACGGCGTCGTGCCGGGCCGGGAGGATGAGGCCGCGGACGCAGGCGCGATGAAGGGCGCAGGGATTCCGCCCAACCGCATCGTGTTCAGCGAAAAATTCGCCTGCCCCGTCTCCGGCTTCACCATCGCGGAAATCGAACCCCGCCTGTTCAGCTTCAACGCACCGCAAGGCGCCTGCCCCGCGTGCGACGGCCTTGGCGAGCGGCAGGAATTCGACGCCGACCTCGTCGTCCCCAACGGCGCGCTCTCCCTAAAGAAAGGCGCGATCGTCCCCTGGGCCAAATCCAACCCGCCCAGCCCCTATTACATGCAGGTGCTGGCCAGCCTCGCCCGCGAATTCGGGTTCAGCCTCGACACCCCGTGGCAGGACCTGCCCGGAGAGGTTCAGCTCATCATCCTCCACGGCACCGAGGGCAAGCCGGTCACGCTCACCTTCATCGACGGCCGCAAGTCCTATGACGTGAAAAAGCCGTTCGAGGGCGTCATCGGCAACCTCAACCGCCGCCTCCTCCAAACCGAAAGCGCCTGGATGCGCGAGGAGCTGTCGAAATATCAGGCGGCTCAGCCGTGCGAGACGTGCCACGGCGCCCGCCTCAAGCCAGAGGCGCTGGCGGTCAAGATCGCGCAGCAGCCGATTTCCCACGCCACTCGCCTGTCGGTGGTCGACGCGCTCGCCTGGTTCCAGTCGCTGCCCGACGCCCTCACCGATCAGCAGCGGCAGATCGCGGCCCCCATCCTCAAGGAAATCCTGGAACGCCTCGGCTTCCTCAACAATGTCGGGCTGGATTACCTCAACCTCGATCGCACCAGCGGCACCCTGTCCGGCGGCGAGTCCCAGCGGATCCGCCTGGCCAGCCAGATCGGCTCCGGCCTGTCCGGCGTGCTCTATGTCCTCGACGAACCCAGCATCGGCCTGCATCAGCGGGATAACGACATGCTGCTCGCCACGCTGCGCCGCCTGCGCGATCTCGGCAACACCGTGCTGGTGGTGGAACATGACGAGGATGCGATCCGCACCGCCGATTATGTCATCGACATGGGGCCGGGCGCGGGCGTCCATGGCGGCACCATCGTCGCGCACGGCACCCTGCCCGAACTGCTCGCCACGCCGGGCAGCGTCACTGCCGACTATCTCAACGGCACGCGCGGCATCGACGTCCCGAAAAAGCGGCGCAAGGGCAACGGCAAGAAACTCACCGTCCACAATGCCGTCGCCAATAACCTGAAGGGCGTGACGGCCAGCGTGCCGCTCGGCACCTTCACCTGCATCACCGGCGTTTCCGGCTCCGGCAAGTCCAGCTTCACGCTCGACACCCTTTATGCCGCCGCCGCCCGCACGCTGAACGGCGCGCGCGTGCCCATGGGCCGGCACGACAGGATCACAGGGCTGGAGCATCTCGACAAGGTCATCGACATCGACCAGTCGCCCATCGGCCGCACGCCGCGCTCCAACCCCGCCACCTATACCGGCGCCTTCACCCATATCCGCGACTGGTTCGCCGGCCTGCCCGAAAGCCAGGCGCGCGGCTACAAACCCGGCCGGTTCAGCTTCAACGTCAAGGGCGGCCGGTGCGAGGCGTGCCAGGGCGACGGCGTGCTCAAGATCGAGATGCACTTCCTGCCCGACGTCTATGTCACCTGCGACGTCTGCCATGGCCAGCGGTACAACCGCGAAACGCTGGAGGTAAAGTTCAAGGGCAAGTCCATCGCCGACGTGCTCGACATGACGGTCGAGGACGCGGTGGAATTCTTCAAGGCCGTGCCCCCGATCCGCGAACGCATGGCCATGCTGGCCGAAGTGGGCCTTGGCTATATCAAGGTCGGGCAACAGGCCACAACCCTGTCCGGCGGCGAGGCACAGCGCGTGAAACTGTCAAAGGAACTCGCCCGCCGCTCCACCGGACAGACGCTCTACATCCTCGACGAACCGACCACCGGCCTGCATTTCGAAGATGTGCGAAAACTGCTGGAGGTGCTCCACGCCCTGGTCGAACAGGGCAACAGCGTCGTCGTGATCGAACACAATCTCGACGTCATCAAGACCGCGGACTGGATCATCGACCTCGGCCCGGAAGGCGGCGTGAAGGGCGGGGAGATTGTCGCGACGGGCACGCCGGAGGCGGTGGTGAAGGTGGAGGCGAGCTTTACCGGGCGGTATTTGAAGGGGTTGTTGGGGTAGCGACGCGGGGACCAGCCTGTCGGGAGCAGAGTTTGAGAGCAACCGAGAACGTAGACGAGGGGCCGGAGGCGGTGGTGAAGGTGGCGGGGAGCTTTACGGGTCGGTATCTGGCGCCGTCGTTTAAAAATGAGCAGAACTGACATGATATTATAAAGCTGCACAGTTTGCGAAAAACAAAATGCCTTGACTCCTAGCCGCTTCCTTGCACCCTGCTGAAGCAGGGAGGGTCTAATGGCAAGAAAGTTAAAACTCGAGGTTGGCGCCATCAACATCCGGCTCCACCCCCACAGTGACCAACGTTATCGCGATCTTTTCCAACGCCTTTTTGAGATTAAACAAGTAGTGAATATTAGAGGTGATCGCTCTGGTTTAATGACGTCACTGCAGAGAATCAGGAATGACGCTGACTACATAAATGGCGTTATCACAACATTCTTAGAATTTGATGTTGATGGTAAGTGGCTCAATACTGATACACTTGAAGAAGCGTCAGATAATGAGCTGCAAAAGATCAACATTCCTGAAAACCTTCGTCCAAACTCAAGACCTCATTTGTTTCAATTTGACGTAAAAAACCATGAATTAATCTTTGAGCACTACGCTAACGGCAATAGGCTTACACATAATGCCGCTCTTTCATTTATAAAGGGACTATTAAACGATAAGAGAATAGTTCAGGATTTTGGTGATGTCAAAGCGACTATAGTTCAGTCCAAGGGTAGTATAGATCGGATTTTTTCAATCCCTAGAATTACTGATATAGAGATTTACATTGAAAAGCCTAATGCAGATATTTGGGGTGAAGGTTTTGAGGAACAAGCAGAAGAACATCTTGATGATAAAAATGCCAGAAGCATGACGATTTCCTATAAGGCGGAACAAGGATTAGGTATCGTCCGAGATCAAGATCTTAGCCGATTAGTTGGAGCCAGCATTCGTAACGGCCGCACCATCGCCAAGGGATATGGGAAAAATGGTCATGAGGTTGTGACAACTGATAGTTATCCGAAAGTCGTTCAAGATAAGTATGACGAAGAAGTTATGAGTCAACCTCAGATGTTTGAGTTGCTAGCGCGCCGTTTTCGACGGGGATAGAAGAAGTTGTATTCATCACTGCTGAAGACTATTCAAACATACTGGCGAGAGAACGGTGGTTTTGTCGAATGGATTTCATCGCCTTTTTTTCATTCAAGTGTTCTATTTTCTATTTTATATTCATTTAACATTATTTCTTTTGATTGGAGAGAAATCTCTAAAGACTCCCTACCTACCATACTTGGCTTTAGCTTGGCTGCCTATACAATCACTTTTACATTGATGGGAAGCGCATTACATCGAGCCCTTTCTACGGCAATTGATAAAAAGTCTGGAATGCCATTAATTAGGATGGTAAATGCAACATTTTTTCATGTAGTTCTGTTTCAGTCTTTGGCTTTGTTATTTTCGCTTTCTACGGATGGCGATTTCTATTGGCGCACGTTTGGCGGAAAGCCAGGCTTCGCAGACGCCCTTCAGGTAGCTCTTTTCTTTACTTATTATGGTGGCAATTTTGTCGGCTGCTTCTTGACAATATATGGTGTTTTTCTTTTGCTTTCTGTTGGCCTTGCGATGTTTCGGCTAGGGCGCCTTACGACAATGCCTGCTAAGTCAGTTGCTGCGAACAGCAATGATTTAAAGGAAGAAGAGGATTCCAAAGTTACCAGGACGTGGCGGTTTGCTCTAGTTAAAGGATTAGCAAAAATATTAAGATTATATAGATAGACATTTTGAGGCTAATCTCCACCTTTACGATCGAGCTGGCGCACCGGCGGGAGGTTTATTGCTAATGGCGGACGATCAAGACGACTGGCCAGGCCGACGGCTCGACATGGCGGCCTATGGCCGTGCGCTTGTCGAACGTCGCGCCGCGATCGAGGCGGAGACGGGCGAGCCGTTGACCGTTCCGCGCAACAGCGGCACCCGCCGGACGGAGAGCAAGAAGGCGCTGCTGGCAGAGATCGACCGGCTTGCCGCTGCCAAGGGCTTTCGCTGGTAAAATTCACCCGAACCCACGCCCCCATTCCCGCCCCTCATGCGTTGCCCCTGTATCCTCACCCGGAAGCAGGAGAACCCCCATGGCCGATACCAGCCACGATATCCGCACCCTCAATTCGCTGATCACCACCACGATCGACAGCGTCGACGGCTATACCGAAGCCGCGAAGGATGCGGAAAACAGCCGCTATGTTCAGATGTTCAACAGCCGCGCATCCGAACGGCGTCAGGCCGCGAGCGCGCTTCAGGCCGAAGTCGCCCGGCTGGGCGGCGATCCGGAGGATGACGGCACCGCCCTTGCCGGCGCGCACCGCATGTTCCTCAACCTGAAATCCGCCGTCACCGGCCAGAACGATGCCGCCATCGTGAACGAGGTCGAACGCGGCGAGGATCATATCAAGGCGAAGTTCGAGGACGCACTGAAGGACAACGACCTGACGCCCGAAACCCGCTCCGCCATCGGTCAGGCATGGACCTCGGTCCGCGCCGGCCATGACGAAATGCGCGACCTGAAGCACGCGCTTCAGGGCAAGTAACCCGCTCCCGCCAGAGCGACGGCAACGGGCGCGGCAGGCTTCGGCTTGCCGCGCCTTTTGCGTTTGGGGGACGGCCGCGGGCCGCGGCGGAGGGGCAAGCCTGTCGCGGTGAAGGCTGGGGGAGGATGGGCTGGCCGTCGCGGCAAAGCCGCGCCGTCGGACGGGCTGGCTGCGCCACCCGCCGGCCGGCCTGCGCTCCCGCGCTGGTGCGCGGGCCTTGCGATTAGCCCCCGCTAATCGCTCGGGCGCTTGGCGCTGTCCTACACGCCCGTTCCCGGCCTATCCTCCCCCGCCCAGCCGCCCTGCGCGGCGCACGCGGTCGGGCGATCATGGCACCTCTTTGGCACCCTCACTTTCCGCACCCAGTCCCTGCGCCCCGCCGGGCGACGGCCAATGCCGCCGCGTGCCCGCGCGGTGTCGTCACCCCGCATGAAAACCGGTACAAAGTGTCCAAACTGTCAGCCAACCATCAATCCGACCGCCCGGCCGGCGGCTGCTCGGTGGGGGTGATTCCAGGGGGGACGGCCCGGCACTCCGGCCCGCGCCCCGGCCCCTCCCCTTGCGCAACGGGGGCCGCGTACCCATCTCTGTCAGGCTACAGTCGCATATCGACGGTCTTCGGCGCTTTGCGGCTCCTTCTTCCTTCATTCCCTGCTCCTGCCAGCGCGAGGCTCCGCCCGCCTTGGGCGCGGCCGCCAATATGAAGGAAATACCCATGAGCATCACCGGAACCGTCAAGTTCTTCAATTCGGACAAGGGCTATGGCTTCATCGCCCCCGACGCGGGCGGCAATGACGCATTCGTCCACATCACCGCCGTCGAACGCGCCGGGATGATCACGCTGCAGCAGAATCAGCGTCTGTCCTACGAACTGGAACAGGATCGTCGGGGCAAGACCAGCGCGGTCAATCTGGCCGCTGCGGACTGATCGACCCGACCGGCCGGGCGGCGGGCACCCCCTGCCGTCCGGTCCATATTCCCGGCCTTGCAGCGAAAGGATGATGATGGCCCAGCCGCCCTACCGCGAAAATGCCGCCCGCGCCCGCGCCGAAGCGGACGCAGCGATCCTCGACAATGTCCGCGACCGCGCCCTGCGCTCCGAGGCCGCATGGCTCCACATGGCCGACCGCCAGGACCGCACCGACCGCGCCCGCGCCGAACGCGAAGCCGCCGCCGCGACCGCTCCGGCCACTCCGACTGCTATTGCTGACGCCGATTAGGCAACACCCACCCGCCCGCGCCGCCGCGGCGCTGGCCATCGACAACGATGATCGGGAAAGGGAAGTGGTGGAGCCGAGGGGGATCGAACCCCTGACCTCTGCAATGCCATTGCAGCGCTCTCCCAGCTGAGCTACGGCCCCACATGTCCGGGAAGGCGCCTCTAACGACGCCTTTCGGGGAATGCAAGCGCCCCGATGCAGGGGCGCTCGCTTAATCCATTAATTTTCGTCTTCAGCGTCGGTGGTATCGACACCCAGATCGTCGTCACCGCCCAGATCCACCTCGTCATCAGGCGAATCGGTATCGTCGTCCGCGATGTCCAGATCCTCGTCGGCACCCAGATCGCTGTCCGTCTCGACCTTCTCGACCGGCCCCTTGGCCGCTTCGAACGGCAGCGGCTGCTTGGATTTCAGGATCGGCTCGGGATACCAGGTCGACCCGCAATTGATGCAGGTGACCGGCTCGTCCTTGGTCAGATCATAAAAGCGCGTCGCGCATTTCGGGCAGGTTCGCTTCGTGCCCCATTCCGGCTTGACCATGTGCCGCCTCTTGCCTTTCGATTCTGCTGGACCGGGCCGTGCGCTCTGGCCCGGCCTGTAAAGTGGGCGGCGCCTTGCCATAGCGCAAGCGCACTGTCAAAAGCCCGCCCGCCATGCCCGCCCACGCCCCCGCCCGCCCGCTCGAAATTGCCGCTGCCGGCCCGCTTCGTGGCACGGTCCGTGTGCCGGGCGACAAATCGATCAGCCACCGGTCATTGATGTTCGGCGCGCTGGCCATCGGCCGCACCACCGTCGACGGGCTGCTGGAGGGGGAGGACGTGCTGGCCACCGCAGCGGCGATGCGGGCGATGGGGGCGCGGATCGATCGCGGCGACGATGGCCGCTGGACGATCGACGGTGTCGGCGTCGGCGGCCTGATGCAGCCTGAACAGGCGCTCGACATGGGTAATTCCGGCACGTCCACCCGCCTGCTGATGGGCCTGTTGGCCAGCCACCGGCTGACCGCAACGTTCGTTGGCGATGCCTCGCTCAGCAAGCGTCCGATGGGCCGCGTGATCGAGCCGCTGTCCGCCATGGGTGCCGAATTCACCGCAAGCCCCGGCGGCCGCCTGCCGCTGACGATGCGCGGCCTGGTTCCCGCGGTGCCCATCGAATACACCCTGCCCGTCGCCAGCGCGCAGGTGAAATCGGCGATCCTGCTTGCCGGGCTCAACACCCCCGGCATCACGACCGTTATCGAACCGGTGCCCACCCGCGATCATAGCGAGCGGATGCTGGCGGGTTTTGGGGCTGAACTCACTGTCGAGCCATCCCCGGCCGGCCGCGTCATCCGCATTCGCGGCGAGGCTGAATTGAAGCCGCAATCGATCGTCGTGCCCGGCGATCCTTCCTCCGCCGCCTTCTGGCTGGTCGCGGCCAGCATCGTGCCGGGGTCGGACGTCACCGTCCTGAATGTCGGCATGAACCCGACCCGGTCGGGCATCGTCACGGCACTGCGCCTGATGGGCGCGGATATTGAGGCGCTGGCCGAGCGCGAGGTTGGCGGAGAGCCCGTTGCTGATCTGCGCGTCCGCCATGCGCCGCTTTCGGGGATCGAGGTGCCGCCCGACCTCGCGCCCAGCATGATCGACGAATATCCTGTCCTGTTCGTCGCCGCCGCCTTTGCATCCGGCCGGACGATCGCCCGCGGCGCCGAGGAACTGCGGGTCAAGGAATCCGACCGGATCGCCGCGATGGCCGCCGCCCTGTCCGCCATCGGCGCGCGGGTCGAGGAGGTGGAGGACGGCATGATCATCGACGGTACCGGCGGGGATCCGCTGGCGGGCGGCGCAACGATCACCACGCATCTCGATCATCGCATCGCCATGAGCCTGTCCG
The DNA here is from genome assembly GCF_025153455.1 of Sphingomonas sp. BGYR3. NCBI lineage: Bacteria > Pseudomonadati > Pseudomonadota > Alphaproteobacteria > Sphingomonadales > Sphingomonadaceae > Sphingomonas > Sphingomonas sp. BGYR3. Next base: position 1,405,684 of record NZ_JANZNT010000001.1, read on the forward strand.
TCGCAGCCCAGCATTGTCGCGCGCCGGTCACGCTGGACGATGCTGCTCCGGTGGCGACCAGCTATCCCGGCTTTTTCTCGACGCTTGACGCGCTGGCCGGCGTGGCGCTGAAGTGACGGCATGATCATCGCCGTCGACGGGCCCGCAGCGTCGGGCAAGGGGACCATCGCCCGTGCGCTTGCCCGGCATTATGGCCTGCCGCATCTCGACACCGGCCTGCTGTATCGTGCAGTCGCCGCGCTGGTCCTGCGCGAGGAACTTGATCCCCGGATCGAAGCCGATGCAGTCGCCTGTTGCGACTTTCCCGATTCATTGCTGGCCGATCCCGAATTGCGCGACGATGCGGTGGGGCGCACGGCCTCCATCGTGTCGGCCCACCCGCTCGTTCGCCGCGCCCTGTTTCAGCGGCAACAGCGTTTTGCCCGCCAGCCGGGCGGCGCTGTGCTGGACGGACGCGATATCGGCACGGTCATCGCGCCGGACGCCGATGCAAAGCTGTTCGTCAAGGCAACACCCCAGATTCGCGCCCGGCGGCGCCATGCCGACCTGAAGGGGATGGGCCGCGACGTCAGCTTTGACCGGGTGCTTGCCGATATCCGCGAACGCGACGAACGCGACTCGGGCCGGTCAACCGCCCCGCTGGTCATGGCCGCCGATGCCGCACCGCTCGATACCAGCTTTCTGTCGATCGATCTGGCGGTGAAACGGGCGATCGAACTGGTCGAGGCGCAGCGAAACCGCGGGGGCCCTGCCGGGCGCTGATCACCGGCGAAACCTTGCTTTCCGCAGCCATCGGCGCTATGCGCGCGCCGTCCGAAGGGTGTGGTGCCCGACGGGGTGCGGCGCAGGGAATTTGCCCCGGGCGCCCTTTCCGCTTTGGCGGACCCCAATCGATGCCGCGTTTTTAAGGATGTCGCGCCGGGCATTCGGCCCTCGCGACGGTTCGGCCAAAAGACCGCCGGAAACAACCGGCTGGCCGGAAAATGTTATTGTTAGGAACTTCGTTTTTATGGCCACTTCGGCAAATCCCACCCGTGATGATTTCGCGGCGATGCTGGACGATATGTTCGGCGGCTCCGACGGTTTTGAAGGCCGCGTCGTCATCGGCACCGTTACCGGCATCGAAAATGATCTGGCCGTCATCGACGTCGGCCTGAAGTCGGAAGGCCGCGTGCCGCTGCGCGAATTCGCAGCGCCGGGCCAGAAGGCTGACCTGAAGGTCGGCGATGAGGTCGAGGTGTATGTCGACCGCGTCGAGAATGCGAACGGCGAAGCGATGCTCAGCCGCGACCGCGCCCGCCGCGAAGCCGCCTGGGACAAGCTGGAAGCCGAATTTGCCAAGACCGCCCGCGTCGAAGGCGTGATCTTCGGCCGCGTCAAGGGCGGCTTCACCGTCGACCTGAGCGGCGCCGTCGCCTTCCTGCCCGGCAGCCAGGTCGATATCCGCCCGGTCCGCGATGTCCAGCCGCTGATGGACATCCCGCAGCCCTTCCAAATCCTGAAGATGGACCGCAAGCGCGGCAACATCGTCGTGTCGCGTCGTGCGGTGCTTGAGGAAACCCGCGCCGAACAGCGTTCGGGCCTGATCCAGTCGCTGGCCGAAGGTCAGGTGATCGACGGCGTGGTCAAGAACATCACCGATTATGGTGCGTTCGTCGACCTGGGCGGCATCGACGGCCTGCTGCACGTCACCGACCTCAGCTACAAGCGCGTCAATCATCCGTCGGAAGTGCTGGAGATCGGTCAGACCGTCCGCGTCCAGATCATCCGCATCAACCGCGACACGCAGCGCATCAGCCTTGGCATGAAGCAGCTGGAAAGCGATCCGTGGGATGGCGCCTTCGCCAAGTATCCGGTCGGCGCCAAGCTGTCGGGCCGCGTGACCAACATCACCGAATATGGTGCGTTCGTCGAACTGGAAGCCGGCATTGAGGGTCTGGTCCACGTTTCGGAAATGAGCTGGACCAAGAAGAACGTCCACCCGGGCAAGATCGTTTCGACCAGCCAGGAAGTCGAAGTCGTCGTTCTGGAAGTGGATCAGGAAAAGCGCCGCATCTCGCTGGGCCTCAAGCAGGCGCAGCAGAATCCGTGGGAAGCCTTTGCCGAGGCGCACCCGGTCGGTTCGACCGTCGAGGGCGAAGTCAAGAACGCGACCGAGTTCGGCCTGTTCATCGGTCTGGACAACGACGTCGACGGCATGGTCCACATGTCGGACATCGCCTGGGGCATTTCGGGCGAGGACGCGCTGGCGCTGCACCGCAAGGGCGAAACCGTCCAGGCCGTCGTTCTGGCGATCGAGCCGGACAAGGAGCGCATCAGCCTCGGCATGAAGCAGCTCGAGCGTGGTGGCCCGGTCACCGCGGCTGCTGGCGATCGCCTGAACAAGAATGCGGTCGTCACCGTGACCGTGCTTGAAGTCCGCGATGCCGGCCTTGAGGTGCAGGCGGGCGACGATGGCGCAACCGGCTTCATCAAGCGGACCGACCTTGGCCGCGACCGGGACGAACAGCGCCCCGAGCGTTTCCAGGTCGGCCAGAAGTTCGACGCCATGGTCACTGGCTTTGACCGGTCCAAGAAGCCGACCTTCTCGGTCAAGGCGATGCAGATCGCCGAAGAGAAGCAGGCGGTCCAGCAATATGGTTCGTCCGATTCGGGCGCATCGCTGGGCGACATTCTGGGCGAAGCGCTGAAGGCGAGCCGCGAACAGAAGTAATTGATATGGTTGGCGGGTTTCTCGTTCGACACGGGAAACCCGCCCGCCAAATTCACCGCACAGGTTGGTTCGCTTGCTAGTGCGACCAGAAAATGCGAGAAAATCCGGGTTTCGGCAGGACAGACGGCGCCATTTCGGGCTTATACTGATCCTGGCGGTTGCCCCGGAGGATGCTCATGATCCGATCCGAACTGGTTCGCCTGCTTACGCAGGACAACCCTGAACTTTCGGTTCGCGATATCGAACGAATCGTCACGATCTTCTTTGATCAGATCACCAGCCGCCTGATGCAGGACGGCAGGGTCGAATTGCGCGGCTTTGGTGCCTTTTCCACCCGCGCCCGCGATGCCCGCACGGGCCGCAATCCCCGCACCGGCGAAACCGTTGCCGTTCAGGCCAAACGGGTTCCCTATTTCAAGCCCGGTAAGGAAATGCGCATCCGTCTGAACATGGCGGAATGATCGCCCGCGCTTGACGCGCGCGCCGCCATGCGCTTTCGCCTCCGCCATCACCGGCGCTTTCCCTTGATGCGGACGTGGCGAAATTGGTAGACGCACGGGACTTAAAATCCCTTGGGCCTTGGCTCGTGCGGGTTCGAGTCCCGCCGTCCGCACCAGGAATGCGCGGGGATCAGGTTGGCTTTGATCGGTTCACGGCATAGACCAGTGGGATGGCGCGGCTGTCCCTTATCCCCATTGCACTGATCGCGTTGGCAGCCGCATCCTGTGGCCGTCGCCCGGATGACATCCCCGTCGTCGCCAGCGTGATCGGGCCAACGCTGGGCACGGCTGGCCAGTCTGGCAATCTGGCGGATGAGCCGCAGCGCGTGCTGGCCGCAGCGACCGGGCAGGGACTGGTCAGACTGGATGCCGCCGGCGCGATCGAGCCCGGCCTAGCCGCCCGCTGGACCGTGATCGACGATGGTCGCAGCGTCGTGTTCCGGATCGGCGATGCCGAGCGGCCCGATGGCCAGCCCATGACCGCGGAAGACGCCGCCGCCGCCATTGCCCGGGGCCGCCGCCTGCCGGTGGGCCAGTCGCTGCTCGCCCCGGTCGATGAAGTCGTCGCCATGACGCCCCAGATCATCGAAATCCGCCTGCGCCGCCCGATGCCGGACCTGTTGCTGCGCCTTGCCCAGCCGGAATTTGCCGTGACGGCCGGGGGCGGCAGCGGACCGATGCGGATCGAAGATCGCGCGCGGGGTGCCATCGTCCTTGCCCCCGCCTACGACCCCGCACGGGCGGACAGCGCATCGGAAGCGGAACCAGCGCCTGCCGACACCATCCAGTTGCGCGGCGAACCCGCCGCCATTGCGGTCGCCCGGTTTGTCCAGCGCCACAGCGACCTGGTGCTGGGCGGCAGCTATCGCGACTGGCCGCTGGTCGAGCGGATGGGGGCAGGCAACGCCAATATCCGCATCGATCCGGCCCATGGTCTGTTCGGCCTTGCCGTGACCACACGGAAAGGGTTCCTGGCCGATGCCGCCAATCGCGAGGCACTGGCAATGGCGCTGGACCGGGCGGCGATCACTGCAGCCTTTCGCCCCGACTGGCCTGCCGTCGACACCATCCTGCCCGCCCCCATGGATCTGGGCCGCGAACCGACACGACCGGCCTGGCTGACACAAAGCCTTGAGGAACGACAGGCAACGGCCCGGGCACGGGTCAGCATCTGGCGATCGCGTAACGGCGGGCAAAAGCCGGTCATCCGCCTGGCCTTGACGCCCGATGGCGGCGGCAACCTGTTATGGGGCAGGATCGGCCCCGCCCTTGCCGCAATCGGGCTGCGCGTCGAACGGGTTTCGCCCGATGCCGACGCGGATCTGCGCGTGATCGACCGGGTTGCCCCGTCGGATCAGGCGCGCTGGTTCCTTGAAAATGCGTGCCGCCCCTGTGGCAGCGTAGCGCGCGAGGCGATCCTGGCGGCGCGGGATGCCGCCGATGCCGAAACCCATCGCGAGCGGCTGGCGGCTGCGGAAGTGGCGCTGGTCGATGACCATGCCTATATTCCCATTGCGCGCCCGCTCCGCTGGTCGCTGGTCGCGCTCAGGCTGCGCCGGTTTCAGACCAACCCCCGCGCCTGGCACCCGCTGGATCAGCTGCGCGAAGGGAAGTGACCGGACAATGGCTGGTGGCAAGGGACTGGGACGCGAAGAGTTTGCCCGAATGGCGGCAAAGCTGCCGGTTCGCACCGATCCCGCATCCGTGCGGCGCCGGATCGAGGCGATGGAGCACCTGCTCGAACGGTCGATCAAGATTCCCGGCATTAATTACCGCATCGGGCTGGACGTCGCGCTCGACCTGCTGCCCATCGGCGGCACGACGATCGGCGCGATCATGGGCGGTTATATGCTGTGGGAAGCGCGCAACCTGGGCATGGGCAAGGGCGCGATGCTGCGAATGTCAGCCAATGTGGCGTTTGACTGGTTGCTCGGCCTGATCCCCTGGATCGGCGCGGTACCTGACCTGTTCTTCCGGTCCAACACCCGCAACCTCCGGATCATCCGTCGGCATCTGGATCGGCATCACCCCTCGACCGTGGTGATCGATCAGGGCTGAACGCTGCCGGCGCGGCCTGTCTGGCCGCGCCGTGTATCGGCATAAACGATCAGCCGAAGGTGCGGTCGACCGGCTCCTCGTTCCCGTCGCCCCGGAACCATGCGGTCGCATCGGCGCGGAACAGCATGACCGTCGCGGCCAGGGTCAGCCCGACGACCACGACATTAATGATGGTGTTCAGCATGCCGGTCTGCGCCATGTTGATGAACGCCAGCGGCAGCGACAGGACGGAAATGGCGCACAGGATGGTGATGATCCACTTGCCGACGGTGCTCGCCCGCTTGGACACCAGCCACCAGAACAAAAGCGAAAACAGCACGCCGACCAGCGTCACGCCGCCAAGGATGCCGGGGATCATCCCGGCCATTTCCGGATTGGCGGCAAAGGCCGGATTATCGAGCATCTGCTGATTGGCCGTCTGCCAGCCAAGGCCGACACCGATCACCCAGACGACGATCGATGCGAGGTAGAAACGGTCGAACTGAACGATCGATGCAGGCTTCATGATGTGGATGTCCTCCCCGAAACAGAAGTCGCGATCCTAGCGCGCGCCGTTCGCCGCGCAACCGTCCATCCGCCTCAGATCGCGGCAAAATCCAGCCCGATATCGGCGGCAGGGGCAGACTGGGTCAGCCGCCCGACGCTGATATAGGTAACGCCCGTTTCCGCGATCGCGCGGATCGTTTCCAGTCGCACCCCGCCGGATGCCTCGGTCGGCACCCGCCCGCCGACCAGGATCACCGCCCCGCGCAGCGATGCGGGGTCCATGTTGTCGAGCAGCAGATGTGTCGCCCCGGCCGTCAGGGCGGGCTCGATCTGGTCCACCCGGTCCACCTCGACGATGATGCGTTCGACACCGGCGGCCACGGCGCGGCGCACCGCCTCTTCCACCGATCCGGCGACGGCAACGTGGTTGTCCTTGATCATCGCCGCGTCCCACAATCCCATCCGGTGATTGGTCGCGCCGCCCATCCGGGTGGCGTATTTCTCGACGATGCGAAGGCCCGGGATGGTCTTGCGCGTATCCAGCAACGTCGCGCCCGTCCCCTCGATCCGGTCGACATAGCTGCGGGTCAATGTCGCAATGCCGGACAGATGCTGCACCGTGTTCAGCGCCGACCGTTCGGCAGTCAGCATCGCCCGCGCATTTCCGCGCAGCCGCATCAGGTCCGTGCCCGCCGCCACTCGTTCACCATCCTGAACCAGCCGCTCGATCTCGACATCGGGATCCAGCGCGCGAAAAAACGCCTCTGCAATCGGCAGGCCGGCGACGATGATCGCATCGCGGCTGTCCATCACCCCTTCGAACCGGGCATCAAGGGGAATCACAGCCTCCGACGTCACGTCGCGGCCCGTGCCCAGATCCTCGGCCAGGGTCGCGCGGACAAAGGCGTCAAGGTCGAACCCGTCCAGGGTAAAGGTCGGCAGGGACATTGGCGGCACTCCTGAAACGGTGCGCCGGGTCATGCCGGTCCCCGCGCGCACCCGCAAGCCGCTACCGCCCGATTGTCTGCAACAGGCTGGTGTTCCAGCGGGTGCCGCCGGGGACAGTCATGCCCTCTGGCCGCGCGGTCAGAAACTTGCCACAACGGCACCATGACAGGCGTTGACGGCGGCATGATCCCGCGCACCCGGGTGGTGGTGCTGGGCGGCGGAACGGCGGGGTGGATGACGGCGGCGGCGCTCATCCGCCATCTCGACGGCATTGCCGATGTGCACCTGATCGAATCGGCCGAAATCGGGATCGTCGGGGTTGGCGAGGCGACGTTGCCGCACGTCCGCGAATTCGTGACCGGCCTTGGCATTGACGAGGCCGCGTTCATGGCCGCCACCAACGCCACGTTCAAACTGGGCATCGATTTTCAGGATTTCGGCGCGATCGGCGAACGCTATATCCACCCCTTCGGCACCTATGGTCAGGATCTGGCCGGGGTCGGCTTTCACCATTTCTGGCTCCGCGCGCAGGCAGCGGGCGCGAATGCGCCGATCGGCACCTATTCCATGGGTGTCCGCATGGCAGAGGCACGCCGCTTCGCGATCCCCGATCTGAGCGATGGCAGCATCGCGTCGACCTATGGCTATGCCTATCAGTTCGATGCCACCCGCTTTGGCCCGTTCCTGCGCGACTATGCGGTGACGCGCGGCGTCGTGCGGACCGAGGCAAAGGTGGTGGAGGTGATCCGCCATGGCGACAGCGGCGATGTCGCGGCACTCCGCCTGGACAACGGGTCGGTCATCGAGGGCGATCTGTTTGTCGACTGTTCCGGTTTCCGCAGCCTGTTGCTGGGCGAAACCATGGGCGCAGCGTGGGAGGACTGGAGCGGCTGGCTACCCTGCGATCGTGCCGCCGCCCTGCCCTGCACCTCGCCGCCGGGCGAAATCGAACCTTATACCCGCGCCGTCGCCATGCCCGCCGGGTGGCGCTGGCGCATTCCGCTGCAGCACCGGGTCGGCAATGGCTATGTCTTTTCGTCCAGCCATGTGTCGGAGGATGAGGCGTGCGCCGCGATCCTGGGCGCGGTGGAGGGCAAGCCGCTGGCCGATCCCCGCATCCTGCGCTTTCGGGCCGGGCGGCGGCGCGAAAGCTGGGTCGGGAATGTGGTTGCCATCGGCCTTGCCTCCGGCTTTCTGGAGCCGCTGGAATCGACCAGCATTTATCTGGTGCAGATGGCGATCACGCGCCTGATCGACCTGTTCCCGGCCGATGGCATGCACGATGCCGACCGCGCCGAGTTCAACCGGCTGGTCGACATGGAATATGACCGCATCCGGGATTTCCTGATCCTGCATTACAACGCCACGCGCCGCACCGATTCCGATTTCTGGAACCATGTGCGCACCATGGCGCTGCCCGACAGTCTGGCCGACAAGCTGGACCTGTGGCGCCGGGCCGGCCGCGTCAGCAAATATGGCGAGGGGTTGTTTTTCGAGCCGAGCTGGATCGCGGTCTATCTGGGCCAGGGCATTGTGCCCGACGCCTATGACCCCCGTGCCGACCTGCCCCCCGCTGCCGGTCTGAAGGCCGCGCTGGGCGGGCTGGAACGGGAAATCGAGGCGACGGTCGCGCGGATGCCGGGGCATCGCGCCTATCTGGAAAAAGAGGCGGAGCGGCTGGCCGCGGCATGACGGTAGCGGGTGCAGCATCGCGGCCTGCGCTGGCACGCATCGCCATTTTCGGCGGCGGCCCGGTGGCGCTGTCGGCCGCGCTTGTGCTGGCGCGCACGCTGCCCGGCGCCCAGATCCGGGTGATCGTCCCGCGCGAACCGCAAGGCGCGATCGCCGACATGGCGCATACCGGCCTGCCGATGCTGGCCCGATTCTTTGAACGGGTCGGGCTGGACGAGGATATGCTGCTTACCCGGACAGGGGCGACGCACCGGCTTGCCTGCCGGTATCGCGGCTGGGGGCCCAACGACCCCTGGTTCACCGGCCATGGCGCTGCACCCAATCCCGCCCTGATCGGCGGATTCGTCGGGCAGGGATCCGGCCGGGCAGGGGCAAGCGCGGAGATGGACCGGCCGGCGGGTCCGGCGGCGGCGTTGGCGGCACTGGGCCGCTTTGCTGAACCGTCCGACGATCCCGCCTCGCCGCTCAGCGACCTTGATTATGCGCTGCGCATCGATCCCGGGGCCTATGTGCGCCTGCTGATGAGTGCTGCGCAAGGGGCGGGCGTGACGGGGGGCCCCGGCGAACCGGTCGCGCTCGACCGCGATCCGGCGGGCATGATCCGCTCGGTCCGACTGGCCAATGGCGAGGAGGTGGCGGCGGACCTCTACCTCGATTGCACCGGACCCGGCGCCCGGCTGTTCGCGCTGGCACAGGCCGATCAGCGCCAGGACTGGACCAGCCAGCTTGGCTGCGACCGGTTGATGCTGCCCGCCCGCCCGGCCCAGCCGATGACGGCGCCCGTCGATGACTGGGTCGCCGTGCCGGAGGGGTGGATTTCGGTTTCGCCGGGGCGCGATCGCACGCATCTGATGCTTGGCTATGCCAGTGCGGCGACGACGGACGACGCCGCTGCGGCCGCGCTTGCGCGCACCACGGGCGCAGAGCCCGGCCCGATCGTCCCCGTCCGTCCCGGGCGGCTGAACGACCCGTTTCAGTTCAATCTGGTGGCGCTTGGCGATGCGGCCGCGTCGCTCGAGCCACTGGGCTGGACCAACCTGCATCTGGCGATGGGCCAGATCGACCTGCTGGCCGAATTGCTGCCCGGCCGGGACATCATCCCTCAGGAACGGGCGGAATATAACCGGCGCGCCGGGATGCTGGCCGACCGGGTGCGCGATTATGTCGCCGCCCATTACGCGCTGCCCGGCCTGCCCGCCGGCCCCTTCTGGACGCGGGTGGGGACGCTTGACCGGTCGGAAAGCCTTGCGCGCACCCTGGGCGAGTTCACCCGCCGTGCCCGCCTGCCCTATTTCGAGGAGGACAGCGTTCCGCGCGACCTATGGCTGCAACTCCTGCTCGGCATTGGCATGACGCCGGGGGCCAATGGCAGGCTGCTCGGCACGCCCGATGCGGAACGCCAGGCGGCACAGCAGGCACACCGGCTGGGCGTAGAGGCGGCGATCGCATCGGCCCGCCCCTATTCCGCATGGCTGCAGGACCGGCTGGTTCGACAGACGGGGTGATCGGCAACCGCGATCATCGGCGATTGCTAAAGCGGGGCGGGCTGGGCTAGATCGCTGCGGGATATTATCAGACAAAAGGACGGCGCCCTTGCGCGGTCCGGCATTGCTAGTTGGGAGGGATGATGAATCAGGTCGGCACCGGACGCGGCATGCCCATTGCGCGTCGGCACCTGCTGGGACTGGCGGCTGCGCTGCCGCTGACCGGCGTTGCTGGCGCAGCGCAGGTGCGCGATACGGTGCCCGGCGAAAGCTGGGACGCGCGCTGGCAGCGTTTGATGCGAGAGGATTATCCCCACCTGTTCCGCTATCGCGCCGAAAATGCCGAGGTGCTGGCCGCCGGAAAGCCCGTGGGCATCGTGTTCATGGGCGATTCGATCACGGAAGGATGGCGCGGCAAGCGACCCGCCTTTTTCTCGGCCGGACGCATCGGGCGCGGCATCGGCGGCCAGACGACACCGCAGATGCTCGCCCGGTTTCAGCAGGATGTGGTCAACCTGAAGCCGCGCTATGTGCATCTGATGGCCGGCACCAACGACATTGCCGGCAACACCGGCCCGATGTCGGCAGAGGACACGCACAATAATTTCCGCGCCATGGCCGCGATTGCCAAAGCGAACGACATCGGCTTGATCCTGGCATCCATCCCGCCTGCATCGGCATTTCCATGGCGACCGGGCCTCGACGTGCTGGGGCCCATCGCTGCCCATAATCGTTGGCTTCGTCAGTTCGCCGCCGAGCAGAAGGCGACCTATGTCGATTACCACCCCGCCCTTGCCGGGCCGGATGGGGGCATGAAACCGGGCATGGCGGACGATGGCGTCCACCCGACCGATGCGGGCTATGACGTCATGGCCAGCGTCCTGTCCCCGGTGCTCAAGCGGCTGAAGGTCTGATCCGATGGTTGACGCACGCCAGTCTGTCGGGACGACCGCTTCCCCGCTGCGCATCGGTCTGGTCGGGATCGGCAAGATCGCACGCGATCAGCATTTGCCGTCGATTGCCGATATCCCGGAAATCAGCCTGCGCGCCGCTGCCAGCCGCAGCATGCCGGCCGGCGATCCGCTGATCCGCTATCCCACGCTTCAGGCGATGCTGGAGGGCGAACCGGATCTGGATGCGGTATCCCTGTGCACGCCGCCCCAGGGCCGGTTCGATCAGGCGATGCTGGCGTTGGCGGCGGGCAAGCATCTGATGATCGAAAAGCCGCCCGGCGCCACGGTGCGCGAGGTCGAGCTGCTGGCCGAGGAAGCCGACCGGCGCGGCGTTACCCTGTTCGCCACATGGCATTCGCGCGAGGCGGCTGGCGTCGCCACTGCCCGTGAATGGCTGGCGGACAAGGCGATCCACCGCGTCTCCATCCGCTGGAAAGAGGATATCCGGGTGTGGCACCCGGGACAGGACTGGATCCTGGAGCCGGGTGGTCTTGGCGTATTCGATCCCGGCATCAACGCCCTGTCGATCCTGACCCGCATCCTGCCGCAGCCTGTGCGGGTCGAGGCGGCCCGGCTGTATTTCCCCGCCAATCGCTTTGCCCCGATCGCCGCCCGGCTTGCCCTTCGTTCAGGCGACACGCCAGTCGATGCCGATTTCGATTTTCTGCAGACGGGGCCGCAAAGCTGGGACATGATGGTCACCACCGATGCTGGCGACCTGACCCTGTCGATGGGCGGGTCGGTGCTCAGGATCGGCGATGGGGCGGAACAGCACGCCCCCGATCATGAATATCGCCGCCTGTATCGCCGCTTTGCGGAACTGGTGCACACGGGCGCAAGCGATGTCGATCTTTCGCCCATAAAGCTGGTTGCCGACGCGTTTCTGCTCGGCGAACGGCGCAGCGCCGAGCCATTTGAATTCTAGGATTGTTAGCGCAATCATTTATACTTGTGCGCGTCTGAAGAGCATGCGAACCGCCGGGTGGAACACCGATCCACGCTGGCCCGCCAACAGAAACGGGAAAGGGAGAGGACGGATGCGGAAGGGTTTGTTGATGGCAATGGCATTTGGCGTGACGGCGGCAGGATGCTCGGGCGGCGGAGATGCGGGCAATGGCACCGAAGCGGCCAGCACGCCGGCCGATACGGGCATCACCATCACGGACAAGGCGATGGAAAACCTGCCGGACGGCCGGTTCGTCACCAAATGGGAATTGCGCAACAAAAGCGGCGCTGGCCTGACCATCATGGACCTTGGCGCGACCATCCTGACGCTGGACGTGCCGGATCGCGACGGCAAGCTGGCCGATGTCAATTTCGGCTTTGACACCGCAGCGCCCTATCTGACCGATAGCCCCTATTTCGGCGCGGTCGTCGGCCGCTTTGCCAACCGCATCGCCAAGGGGCGGTTCACGCTGGACGGCAAAAGCTATCAGCTGGCGACCAACAACGCGCCCAATCACCTGCATGGCGGCGAGGTCGGGTTTGACAAGTCGCTCTGGTCCGGCCGCCGCGTCGACACCGCCGATGGCCCGGGCGTCCGCTTCACCCTGGTCAGCCCGGACGGGGATCAGGGATATCCGGGTCAGGTGACGGCCACCGTCACCTATGTCTGGACCGACGATAATCGCCTGATCGTCGATTATGGCGCGGAAACGACCAAGGCGACACCGTTCAACATTTCCCAGCACGCCTATTTCAACCTGGCCGGCGTCAACGCCAAGACGGTGCTGGATCACACGCTCAAGCTGAATGCAGACCGCTATCTGCCCACCGACCCGACGGCGATCCCGACGGGCGAGCTGGCTCCGGTCGAAGGGACGCCGTTCGATTTCCGCACCGCCAAGCCGATCGGCCGCGACATCGGGGCCAAGCATCCGCAGATCGCGATCGGCAAGGGGTATGACCATAACTGGGTGCTGAACGGTTCGGGAATGCGCGAGGCCGCGGTGCTCGCCGATCCGGGTTCCGGCCGCGTGCTCACCATTTCGACGAACGAGCCGGGCATCCAGTTCTATTCCGGCAATTTCCTGGACGGCAGCGTGACGGGCAAGGGCGGCAACGCCTATGGCTTCCGCTCGGCAGTTGCGCTTGAAACCCAGCATTTTCCGGATTCGCCGAACCAGCCCGGCTTTCCCGACGCGATCCTGCGCCCGGGCAAGCCCTATGCCAGCCGCACGATCTTTGCGTTCTCGACCGAAAAATAGGGCCGGGACGCCCGCTTGCCGTCAACGGTCATGCGCCGTAACACAGGCGACATGACCGCTGATATCGAGACTGCGCTGGATTTTGCTGAGCCTGGTCTCGGGCGTCGGACCCGCGCCATTGTCGAGGATATGGGCACCGCCATCGTCACCGGTGTCCATGCCCCCGGCGAATTGCTGCCGGTGGAGGCGGACCTTGGCGTACGATACGGCGCCAGCCGGTCCGTGCTGCGCGAAGCGATCAAGGTGCTGAATGCCAAGGGGCTGGTCACCGCCCGGCCCCGGCTGGGCACGTCCGTCACCCAGCCTTCGCAATGGAACCTGTTCGATCCGGATGTGCTGCGCTGGACGCTGCGCCGCAATTTCTCGCTGCCGCTGCTGATCGAGTTCACCATGGTCCGTCTGGGGATCGAACCGCTGGCAGCGGCCATGGCAGCCCGCCGGGGCAGTGCAGAGGCGCACGAGCGTATCCGTGCCGGCTTTGCCCGAATGTCGGCTGCCCATCGCGGGGCCGATGATCCGCTGGCCGCCGATATCGCCTTTCACCTTGCGATCCTCGATGCCAGCGGCAACAGCTTTTACTGCCGCCTGAAGCCGCTGGTATCGGCGGCACTGCACTTTTCCATCCGCTACACTGACAATATCGCCCGGGATGAGGAGGCAAAGCTGGCGCAGCACCGTGAGGTGATGGAGGCAATCCTGTCGCGCGATGCGGATCGGTCCGAACAGACGGCCCGCACGCTGCTGCTCGATGCCAAGGCGCTGATGGAAGGGGGCCTGGACCCCATGCAGATCGAGGGTGCTGCGGCGTAAAAAACCCCGCCGCCTGGGTCAGGCAGCGGGGCTTTTCATGGTGGGCGTGGCAAGGATTGAACTTGCGACCCCTGCGATGTCAACACAGTGCTCTACCACTGAGCTACACGCCCGCCGGGATGCGGGCTTTAGCCAGCGAACAAGCCGCTGGCAAGCGGCATCTTGATCAAATCGCCCCGCTATCGTCCCGCGCGAACAGCCGGTCGACCTCCAGCACCAGATCGCGCAGGTGAAACGGCTTGGACAGGATGCGCGCATTGGGCAGCGCCTTGCCCGCCTTCAGCGTCACGGCGGCAAAGCCGGTGATGAACATGACCCGCAGGTCAGGCGCGATCACGCCCGCCCGCTGCGCCAGTTCGATGCCGTCCATTTCGGGCATGACGATATCGGTGAGCAGCAGGTCGAACGGCTCATTTTCCAGCAGCGGGATCGCGTCGGTCCCCCGATCGACGGCCGAAACGGCATAGCCGGAGCGCTCAAGCGCACGCGTCAGATATTCGCGCATGCCGCGATCATCCTCGGCGAGCAGGATACGGTACATGGTTTCTCCGGTGTCAGGCGGCCCTATTCGCCCATTTTATGCGGCAAGCCCTTAAGATTTTCCAGCCCGTCCCTGCCGTGGCGTTCTTTCGGGGGGTTGGCGCGCGGACAGCCCGCAGGCTAGCATTCGCGCCGTGCAGCCCGGCGAATCGTCCCATAGCCATGATCTGATCGGTCCGGCCGATCCGGAAACGCCGCTGGTGCTGTCCGTTCCGCACGCCGGGCGCGATTATCCGCCATCGCTCTGCGCCGCGCTAGGCGTGCCGCTGGCGGCGCTGAGGCCACTGGAGGACCGGCACGTCGATGCCGTGGCGCTGGCCGCGCGGGTTGCCGAAACCCTGGTCATCGCCCGCCGCGCCCGCGCCTGGATCGACCTTAATCGCGGGGAGGACGAACGCGATCCGTCGATTGAGGAGGCCGGCATTGCCCAGCGCCTGCCGCACCGGTCGCCCCGCGTCCGCAGCGGCCTTGGCCTGGTACCGCGCCGTGCGGTGGGCAGCGGCCCGATCTGGCGCCGCCGCTGGCTGGCGACAGAGATCGAGGCGCGGATCGAGCAGGACCACCGGCCCTATCACCGCACGATTGCCACGCTGCTGGCCCGGGCGCGGCAGCGATTCGGCGTCGCCGTGCTGATCGACCTGCATTCCATGCCGCCATTGCTGCCCGCCGGCAGCGCGCCGCAACTGGTGATCGGCGACAGGTTCGGTCGTTCCGCCGCGCCCCGCCTGGTGTCGCGAATCGAGGATGCGGCGCGATCGACTGGGCTGCGCGTTGCGCTGAACGCACCTTATGCCGGCGGGCATCTGCTGGATCGGCACGCCGCACCGACGTCCGGCATCCATGCGGTGCAGATCGAACTGGACCGGATGCTGTACCTCGATCACCGGCTGGATCAGCCGGGACCGGGGCTGGACCGAACGACCGCCGCCCTGCGCGCGATGCTGGATGCCGTGCTGGACGAAGTGATGCCGCAGCGGCTGGCCGCCGAATAATCCCGACGGCACATAAAAAACCACCTCGCGCAATGCACGAGGTGGCCAAGGTTCAGGGAGGAGACACGCCAAGGCGTGCCACGCAGGTCCGCGAAAGGGGGAACACGGAACCGCTGCGCAAGAACAACATAGGCAAGGCTGTATTGCTGTTCAAGGGGGCGGCGCGGCGCGCTTTGCGGCGCTTTCACTCCCATCGGTCGTCGCGAACGGGCCACGAATCAAATGGGCGGCAGATGATCGCTCATCCGCCGCCCGCGTTTAGAGTGTCAGCGCGGTCAGGCCTGGGCAGGCGCCGGATTGGCCGTGAACTCGACGCCGGGGATCTTGCCCTGGATCGCCTGACGCTCGAACAGCTGCTGCGCGTGGCCGAGCGAGAAGAGATGCGCGTAAACCAGCGGCAGCATGCCGTTCTGCGACATCTTGCGCAGCTGATCACCGCGCAGGTCAGCAAGCTTGCGCTCATCGACCATCTTGAACCCGCGATAGATAAAGGGCTGCGGCGCGCCTTCGGGCTGGATGGAAATCTCGCCGTCCATCAGCAGATCGAGCGCCTTCAGCTCCTGCATGAAGGCGTTGGTCTTCATGCCCGCCTGTTCGAACTGCTCGTTGAACTGCAGCACAGCCTCGGTCAGCTGGCTGGGCTTGCCATCGGTGAACAGCGGCTCGCCCTCGTCGAACGCGCCGATTGTGTCGGTCGTCGGATCAAAGCAGAGCGACAATTCATCGGAATTGGGACGCAGCCGGGCCAGCAGGAACGGATAACGACGGACATAGGCCGGGATGTACAGGCCCTGCTCGGTCACCTGACCCTGTTCGTCGAAGAACAGGTTCACGCCCTCGTTCAGGCCGTACAGCGCCAGCGGCACGGGATCGTCGCCGACGGAGAACACGATCGGCTGGCTGCGCTGCACCAGCGGAAATTCCTCGACCGTCAGCGGGACGGCATGGGTATTGACCATGAACCGCGCACCGGGCGACCGGCGCAGCTTGAACGCCGCATGGGTCTCGCTCGAAAGCGGGGTCAGCTCATTATAGAACAGCGGCAACGACTGGTTTTGCGGCGCGGTGGCCATCCCGATCTCCTGAATCAACGTTCCCGCGCGTCTATGGCACCGGGGCCTCGCCCGCAAGCCTGACCAGTTTCCCCGGATTGAACAGTCCGGCGGGGTCAAGCCCCGCCTTGATCGCCCGCATCGCCGCCAGTCGCGCCGGGGGGGCCAGCCGCTCCAGTTCGGCGATCTTCATCTGGCCGATGCCATGCTCAGCCGAAATCGACCCACCCGCCGCAGTCACGAGATCATGCACGAACCGCGTAATGACCGGGGCATCCTCGGCATACCAGCGATCCCGATCCGCACCGTGCGGCGCGCGGACGTGGAAATGTACATTGCCGTCGCCCAGATGGCCGAATGCAGTGGCGTGCGTCCCGGGAAAGCGCGCCTCTGCCGCCGCCGCAGCCTCGATCATGAAGCGCGGCATGACCGGCACCGGAACCGAAATGTCGTGCTGAACCGCAGGGCCGGCGGCGCGCTCCGCCTCCGACAGCGAATCGCGGATGCGCCACAGCGCGTCTGCCTGTGCCTCGCTCGCCGCGATCATGGCATCGTGGATCAGGCCGCCCGACAGCGCGTCGGCCAGCACCGGTTCCAGCGCCGCAGCCGGATCGGGCAGCGCGGCAAGGTCGGTCGACACCGCCTCGATCAGCACGTGCCAGGGGTGCGTCCCGGCGACCGGCGACCGCGTGCCCGGGATATGCCGCAGCACCAACGCGAGCGAATCGCCGGGGATGATCTCGAACCCCTCCACCGCCTGCCCCCGCGCTTCGCACGCACGCAGCAGCTTCAGCGCCGCATCCGGGCTGTCCAGCCCGACCCAGGCGACCGCCCGTGCCGCGATTGCGGGCACCAGGCGCAGGGAGGCCGCCGTGATGACGCCCAGCGTCCCTTCCGCCCCGATCAGCAGCTGATTGAGGTCATAGCCGCGATTGTCCTTTTTCAGCGGGATCAGTCCGTCATGCACCGTGCCGTCGGGCAGCACCGCCTCAACCCCCGCGGTCAGCGCACGCATCGTGCCGAATCGCAGCACCTGCGTGCCACCGGCATTGGTGGACACAAGGCCGCCGATCGTCGCGCTGCCCCGCGCGCCCAGCGTCAGAGGGAAGCGCCGCCCGGCGGCGGCGGCGGCATCATGCAGGTCAGCCAGGATCACGCCAGCCTCTGCCACGGCCAGGCCCGTTTCCGCATCCAGCGACCGGATGGCCCGCATCCGGCGCAACGACAGGATCAGCGCCGATCCGTCCGGCGGCGGCGTGGCGCCCCCGACCATGGATGTATTGCCCCCCTGCGGCACCAGCGCGACGCCGTGATCGGCAGCGGCGCGCACGATCATCGCCACTTCCGCCGTCGTGGCCGGCGACAGGATCGCCGGTGCGATGCCGTCATACCGGCCGCGCCAGTCATGCAGCCAGGGGTCGATGGTCGAAGGGTCGGTGATGATCGCCTGCGGTGGCAGCCGCGTTGCCAGCACTTCCAGCAACGCCGCCTGTGCCGGGGTCGGGGCGGCGATTTCCGCCGATGCCGGTCGCGCGTTCATAGCCATACGTCAAAACCCCTAGCATGGCTTTCGCCCTTGCGGCCAGTTCATCGGCAGTTCAAAACCCCCGCTCTATAGTTCCTGAGGTATGACGATCTCGAACCCGTTTACATGGCTGATGATCGCGGTGACGGGCGCCCTGCTGCCCGGTGCGCCGCCTGATCCGCCTGTTCAGGGCCAGCGCCGCGTCGTCACGACCACCATGAGCATCCAGCGAATCGTCATCCGGGTGCCGAACACCACCGCATTGGCCGCCAGTGTCAGCCCGGCATCCTCCCGCGCGCCCGCCCCGCCGCCGATCACCTGGGTGGAAAAGCGCGCGGGCCGCTGTCTGCCGCTGGGAGAGATTGCCGCTGCCACGATCACGCGTCCGGACAGTGTCGACCTGGTGATGAGCGGCGGCAAACGGGTGCGGGCGCGGCTGGGCAGCGATTGCCCGGCGCTCAATTTTTATTCCGGCGTCTATCTGAAACCGGCAAGCGACGGCAAAATCTGTGCGGAGCGCGATTGGGTGCGTTCCCGCTCCGGCGGGCAGTGCCAGATCAATTCCTTTCATGCCCTGGTTCCGGCGCAATAGCCGCCAAACACCCTCAACGCTTGACATTCGGGCATAAATCCGCGAGCGCCGATGCGGCGGCGCGACCATTCGGCGTGCCCATTTTCCGGACATTTGCATGAGCTTTGCCGATCTCGGCCTCTCCGATGAACTTTTGAAGGCGGTGTCCACGGCCGGCTACAGCGAGCCGACGCCGATCCAGGCACAGGCCATTCCGTCCGTGCTGATGATGCGCGACCTGATCGCGATCGCGCAGACGGGCACGGGCAAGACCGCCAGTTTCGTGCTGCCGATGATCGACATTCTGGCGCAGGGCCGCACCCGCGCGCTGATGCCGCGCAGCCTGATCCTTGAACCGACACGTGAGCTTGCCGCTCAGGTGGCGGAAAACTTCGAGAAATACGGCAAGAACCACAAGCTTTCGATGGCCCTGCTGATCGGCGGCGTTCAGATGGGCGATCAGGTCAAGGCGCTGGAGCGCGGCGTCGATGTGCTGATCGCCACGCCGGGTCGCCTGATGGACCTGTTCGAACGCGGCAAGATCCTGCTGACCGGCTGTTCCATGCTCGTCATCGACGAGGCGGACCGGATGCTCGACATGGGCTTCATCCCGGACATCGAAACGATCTGTTCCAAGCTGCCGGTCAATCGCCAGACGCTGCTGTTTTCGGCAACGATGCCGCCGCCGATCAAGAAGCTGGCGGACAAGTTCCTGTCGAATCCCAAGACGATCGAGGTCGCTCGCCCGGCGACGACCAACACGAACATCACGCAATATATCGTGCAGACCAGCGCGATGAAGAAGCGCGACGTGCTGCGCGGCCTGCTCCAGTCGGAGGATGTGCAGACGGGCATCGTGTTCTGCAATCGCAAGACGACCGTCCGCGAACTGAACAAGAGCCTGAAGCGGCACGGGTTTCGATCCGGGGAAATCCATGGCGACATGGATCAATCTTCGCGAATCGCCGAACTGGACCGGTTCAAGGCGGGCGAGATCAACATTCTGGTCGCCAGCGACGTCGCGGCCCGCGGTCTGGACGTCAAGGGCGTGAGCCACGTGTTCAATTTCGATGCGCCCTGGCATCCGGACGATTATGTCCACCGCATCGGCCGCACCGGCCGGGCGGGCGCAAAGGGCACCGCCTATACCTTCGTCACGGCGGAGGATGCGGAAAACATCGCCAATATCGAAAAGCTGACGGGCCAGCAGATCCCGCGGCTCGACCGGACGCCGGCAACGATCGCCGATGCGCCCGCCAGCGGCGAGGCGGACAAGCCGGCCGAGGGCGACGCCCCACGCCGTCGCCGATCGCGCGGCAAGGGGTCGGATGCACCGGCAAAGGCAGCGGCTCCGGAACCGGCAGAGCGGCCAGAACGGGCAGAGCGTGCACCGCGTCCTGCGGCACCGCGCCGGCAGGAACCAGCCCCGCGCCCGGAACGGCGCGATCACCGCGCCGCCGCCGATGACGGCCCGGACGATGGCTGGAACGGCCCATTCCCCGCGTTTCTTGAGGTCACGCTCGGCCGCTGAGCCGGAGCGCCTGCCATGCAAGCGGACGATGACTTTGCGGACTATGTGGCGCCAGAGGGGGTGATGAGCCCCTGCACGGGCATTTGCCGCCTTGATCCGGCAACCGGCTGGTGCCTTGGCTGCGGCCGGACCGGTCAGGAAATCGCCGCCTGGCGCGACGCCGGCGACGATGAACGCCGTGCGATCCTGAACCGGCTGGATCAGCGAATGACGGTGCTGGCGCAAGCGGGCTCGCCCGCCGGGCCGAACTGACCGTCTGGCAAATGGGGCGACTTGCGCCCCGCCTCGCGCTATTCTGATCCCCGACCCGCGATTCCGCGCCAGAAGAGAGATATCCGATGAGCGACTGGACCGATTTCGGAGCCGATTCGGCTGCCGACAGCCTGATTCATCAGGTCATCCGCCCGACCAGCCATGACCTTGGCGGGTTCAAGGTGCATCGCACCCTGCCCTCCCGTCCGCGGACGATGGTCGGCCCGTTCATCTTTTTCGACCAGATGGGCCCCGCCCGCCTGCCCAAGGGCGAGGGGATCGACGTGCGGCCGCATCCGCATATCAACCTGTCGACCGTCACCTATCTGTTCGGCGGGGCGATCGACCATCGCGATTCGCTCGGCACCTTTGCCACGATCGAGCCGGGTGCGGTCAACCTGATGACGGCGGGGCGCGGCATCGTCCATTCCGAACGCTCGCCCGGCGCGGAACGCGCGCATGGACCGGAGCTGTCCGGCATCCAGACCTGGCTCGCCCTGCCCGATCATCTGGAGGAGACGGATCCCGCGTTCCAGCATGTGCCGCGGGCCGAATTGCCGGTGCTGGAGGATTCGGGCGTGCGGGCGCGCATCATCATGGGCACGCTGTGGGGCCGGACCGCGCCGACCACGACCCATGCCGGCACCATCTATGCCGACATCCTGCTGGGCGCGGGGGCGAGCGTGCCGATCGATGCCGATGCGGACGAACGCTGCATCTATGTGGCGATGGGCGATGCGACGCTGGACGGCATGACGCTGGAGCCGCAACTGCTGTACGTGCTGCGCCCCGGCATCGCCGCCACGCTGACCAGCAGCCGCGGCGGCCGCGTGATGCTGGCGGGCGGCGAGGCCTTTCGCACCGAACGCCATGTCTGGTGGAACTTCGTCTCATCGAGCCGCGACCGGATCAACGAGGCCAAGCGCGCGTGGAAGGCCGGCGAGTTTCCGACCGTACCCGGCGATGACAAGGAATATATCCCCATCCCCGAAGTGCCCAAGACGGTCAGCTATCCGTGAGCACGGGGCAGCACCGGATCGCGCTTGCCACCGGCGTTGCACTGGATGTGTGGACGGCGGGCGATCCTGCCGCCCCCGCCATGATCTTTCTGCACGGCTTTCCCGAATCGCACCGCACCTGGCGGCATCAGATGGCCGAGTTTGCCCGCGACCATTTCGTCGTCGCGCCCGATCAGCGCGGCTATGCCCGATCGGACAAGCCGGCGGACGTCGCGGCCTATGCGCCGGAACATCCCGTTGCCGACCTGATCGCGCTGGCCGATCATCTGGGCATCGGCCGGTTCACCCTGGTGGGGCATGACTGGGGCGGCGCCATCGCCTGGATGGCCGCGCTGCGCCATGCCGACCGGATCGAACGGCTGATCATCGCCAACGCGCCGCACCCGCTGATCTTTCAGCGGACATTGTTCGACGATGCGGACCAGCGCGCCGCCAGCCAGTACATCACTGCGTTCCGCAATCCGGGGATCGAGGCGCATTTGGACGCGATTGGCCTGTCCGCCTTTTTCGACACCAGCTTTGCCCGGCACGCCGACCCCGCGCTGCTGGTCGGGGAAAAGCCGGCCTATCTCGACGAATGGTCGCAACCGGGCGCGATCACCGCCATGCTGAACTGGTATCGGGCCAGCGCGATCCAGGTGCCGGCAATCGGCGAGGCGCCCACGCGCCCCGCCTGGCTGGACGGCCCGTTCCCCCCGATCGCCATGCCGACCCTGGTCATCTGGGGCATGAAGGACAGCGCGCTGCTGCCCTGTCAGCTGGACGGTCTGGACGCACTGGTTCCGCAGCTCAGCATCGCGCGGATCGAACAGGCGGGCCATTTCGTGCCGTGGGAGGCGCCTGCCGCCGTCAACACCGCCATCCGGGGCTGGCTGGCCAGCGCCTGAGCAGCGTTCAGCCGGTCCAGTCGACCCACGCGCCATGGGCATGGCTGGTCCCCAGCACCCGCCGCGTTCCATCCGGCCACAATGTCAGGGCGATTTCCACACAGGATCGCCCCTCGTCCCATTCGAAACTGATCCAGGCCAGCGGGCGCGCAGCCGTTGCCGCCCGCCCGGCCGCGGCCATTGCCCGCGCCACCCGATCCCGGCCCGCCGCGTCCAGATATTGCAGGACGATGGAATGAAACACCGCCCGGCCGGTCCCTTCGGCCTGCGGCAGGGCAAGCTGCGCCTCAAGCCAGTCGGCGGCATCGCCCCGGTCGATGCGCGGCGGATGCACGGCAGCCATCGCCAGCGCCGCCTCCAGCCGGGCCATCCGTTCCGTCTGATCGGGCCAGCAATAGGCGCGCAGCCGCTCCTTGGTCCCCTCGTTCAGCGGATCGAGCGGGTCGCGATCCACCCCGCGCGTCTGTGTCACCTGCACTGGGGCGGCCGGTGGCGGCGGCCCGCGCCATGACGGCGCAATGCGAAGCAGGCTGAGCGCATTGCCGGCGCGAACGCCGCCCAGATCATAGGCAAAGCGGTGCAGATTGAGGTTGAGGCCAGCGCTCGATCCCAGTTCCAGCAGCTCGAACGGCACCGAAAACCGCGCTACTGCACACAACAGCGCGGCCATGATCGGCCCTGCGCGATACACTTCGTTCGTCTGGGGCGGGGATTGCATCCATTGTGCCACCCAATCGTCATGCGCCGCCAGCGTCGCCCCGATCACGGCATCGAAATCGCCGTCCAGTGCGTGATAGAGCGCAACCAGCGCCGGATTGGCCCGCCTGCGGGCAAGCGCGTGCATGGCCGCTGAAAAGCGCAGCGCAACCGCCGCCTCGCTTCGGCTGCCCGGCCAATCGGCGATCATCTGTGCCGTTCGCGGCCCCCGGGACAGCATCCGCGCGCCCGCCTCCAGCACCGATGCGGTAAAGGGCGATTGCATCGTGCGGCAGATCGCGGCCTGCCGCTGGAATTCGCCACCATCGCCGCTTGTCATCCCAGCGTTTCCAAGCCCCTTGTTGCGCGCCAGCCATACCCCAGATAAAGCGCCGCAGCCAATGACCCAGCCATTGATCATCGCCGTGCCCAAGGGGCGCATTCTGGACGAGGCCCTGCCCGTGCTGCGCGCGGTCGGCATCGAACCGGAAGCTGCGTTCAGCGACGATGGCAGCCGGGCATTGCGCTTTGCCACCAGCGATCCTGCCATCGACCTGATCCGGGTGCGGGCGTTCGACGTCGCCACCTTTGTCGCGCATGGGGCCGCGCAACTGGGCATCGTCGGTTCGGACGTGCTGATGGAATTCGATTATTCGGAACTGTACGCGCCCGTCGACCTTGGCATCGGCCATTGCCGCCTGTCGATCGCAGAGCCAGCCGATCTGGCCGCGACCGATGATCCGCGCGGGTGGAGCCATGTGCGCGTGGCGACCAAATATCCCGGTGCGACCCGCCGGCATTTCGAGGCGCGCGGCGTTCAGGCCGAATGTGTGAAGCTGAATGGCGCGATGGAGCTGGCACCCAAGCTGGGTCTGGCACCGCGCATCGTCGACCTGGTGTCATCGGGCCGCACCTTGCGCGAGAACGGACTGGTCGAGGTTGAAGTGATTGCCGAAGTGTCGAGCCGCCTGATCGTCAATCGCGCCGCGTTCAAGACGAACCCGCGCGTCGTTCCCCTGATCGATGCGTTCCGCCGGGTGGTCAGCGAAAGCCGCGCGGCATGATCCGGCTGGATACCAGCGATGCCGGCTTTGCCGATGCGTTCGATGCCCTGGTCAATGCCCGGCGCGAAGCGGATAGCGACGTGTCGCGCGATGTCGCTGCGATTATCGCCCGCGTTCGTGCGCAGGGGGACGATGCGGTCCGCACACTGACCGTCGATTTCGACCGGCACGACCTGGATCGCACCGGCTGGCGCATCCCGCGCGAGGCGTGTGTCGAGGCGCTGAACGGACTGGAACCGGGCCTTCGGCAGGCGCTGGAACTCGCCCGCGATCGCATCGCCGCCTATCATGAAAAGCAGCGGCCGCAGGACAGCGTAACGGAAGAGCCGAACGGCATCCGCACCGGTGCGCGATGGAGCGCGGTTTCGGCGGCTGGCGTGTATGTACCGGGCGGCCGGGCGGCCTATCCGTCCTCCGTCCTGATGAACACCGTCCCGGCCAAGGTCGCGGGCGTCGACCGGCTGGTCATGGTGACGCCGACGCCCGGCGGCGAAGCGAACCCGCTGGTGCTGGCCGCGGCTGCGCTGGGCGGCGTGGACGAGGTCTGGCGGATCGGCGGGGCACAGGCGGTCGCCGCCCTTGCCTATGGCACGGATCGCATCCGGCCGGTCGATGTCATCACCGGCCCGGGCAATGCCTGGGTCGCAGAGGCAAAGCGCCAGGTATACGGCGTAGTCGGCATCGACATGGTGGCCGGGCCCAGCGAGATCGTCGTCGTTGCCGATGGCCGGAACGACCCCGAATGGACCGCCGCCGATCTGCTCAGCCAGTCGGAACATGATCCGACCAGCCAGTCGATCCTGTTCACCGATGACGCCGGCTTTGCCGATAAGGTCGCCGCCGCTGTGGATCGTCAGATCGACACGCTGTCGACCGCCCGCGTGGCGCGCGCCGCATGGGACGCCAACGGGGCGATCATCCTGGTCCCGTCGCTGGCCGATGCGATCCCGCTGGTCGACCGGCTGGCCCCGGAACATCTGGAGCTGGCTTGTGACGATGCGGACGCCCTGTTTGCGCAGGTCCGCCATGCCGGTTCCGTGTTCCTTGGCCGCCATACGCCAGAGGCGGTGGGCGATTATGTCGCCGGGCCGAATCACGTGCTGCCAACCGGCCGGCGCGCGCGGTTTTCCAGCGGCCTTTCCGTGCTGGATTTCATGAAGCGGACCAGTTTCCTCTCGCTCGGCCCGGCCGGCCTTGCGGCGATCGGCCCGGCCGCCGTCGCGCTGGCCGAGGCGGAGGGCCTGCCCGCCCATGCCCGATCGGTTGCGCTGCGCCTGTCGAGCTGACCACTATTCGTTGGTGTCGCGACCCGTCGCGATGCCTTGATCCATCCCCCCGTTTCTCGGCTTCGCCCGAACCGAACGGGTTGCTATGCAAGTGATATCCATGCCCAGTCCAACGTCGAAATCCCGAACCCAGGCCCGCGCCGCCGCCCGTCTTGGTGCCGTCCAGGCCCTGTATCAGCAGGAGATGGAGCGCACGCCGCTGGTCCAGCTGTTGTCGGAATTTCATCAGCACCGATTGGGTGCCAGCATCGAAGGCGTGGATTATGCCGATGCCGATGTGCATTTCTTTGATGATGTGGTGAAGGGCGTGGATGCCCGGCGGGAAGAGATCGACACGCTGGTTGCGTCCAAACTCTCGTCCGGCTGGTCGCTCGACCGGCTGGACAAGCCGATGCGGCAGATCCTGCGGTGCGGCACCTATGAGCTGCTGGCCCGGCCCGATGTGCCGACCGGCGCGGTCATCAGCGAATATCTGGATGTCGCCGACGCCTTTTACGACAAGCGCGAAAAGAATTTCGTCAACGGCCTGCTCGATGCCGTGGCCAGGCAGGTCCGCGGCTGATCCCCATGGGCGATGTCGTCAACCTTCGGGCGGCACGCAAGGCAAGGGCGCGGGCCACCGCCGAAGCGACAGCAGCGGCCAATCGCGCGCTGCACGGGCGGACCCGGGCGGAGCGGGAGCGCGATGCGGCGGAAGCTGCGCGGCGCGAGCGGCTGCTGGACGAGGCGCGGCGCGACCCTTGATGTACCGACAGGCCTGAAAGGCAAAAACCCCGGCGGCGTTGCGGCCACCGGGGTTTTCCTGCCCTCCGCTAGGGAAGGCGACTGCGGTCCGGCCCCACCCGCTATTGGGGGGGCGGGGGGACCGGTACGCGTCAGCTTAACGCAGCAGCGACAGCACGCCCTGCTGGCTCTGGTTCGCCTGGGCCAGCATCGCGGTCGACGCCTGGCTCAGGATCTGCGCCTTGGCGAGCGCCGTCGTTTCGGCGGCGAAGTCCGCGTCCTCGATCCGGCTGCGCGCGTCGGTCAGGTTGGTCATGTTCTGCGTCAGGTTGTTGACGACCGACTGCAGGCGGCTCTGGCTGGCACCCAGCGTGGCGCGGCTGGTCGAGATCGACTCAATCGCGGTGTCCAGGGTGTCGAGCGCGTCCGAAGCGTCCGTCGCGTCCGAAATGTCGACGGCGATCGCGTCGGTCAGATCGATTTCCGACAGGTCGAGCGCAACGGTCTCACCGGCGTTCGCGCCGACCTGGATCGAAACGCTGCCGCCCGAACCGGCGGTGCCGTCGAACAGCTTCACGCCGTTGAACTCGGTGTTCGCCAGGATGTCCGTCAGCTGACCCTGCAGTTCGGTGACTTCGGCCTGCAGGTTGGTGCGGTCTTCGTCCGAATAGGTGCCCGAAGAGGACTGCACGGCCAGTTCACGGACGCGCTGCAGGATGTTGGTCACTTCGTTCAGGCCACCTTCGGCGGTCTGAGCCATCGAGATGCCGTCATTGGCGTTGCGGACCGCCTGGTTCATGCCGCGGATCTGCGAGGTCATGGACGTGGCGATGGCGAGGCCGGCGGCGTCGTCCTTCGACGAGTTGATGCGCTTGCCGGTCGACAGGCGCTCCATCGACGCCGACAGGGCGCTGTTGGCCGACGACGACGCGTTGCTGGCGCGCAGGGCGCTGATGTTGGTTCCGATTACAGTCATGGTCCGATCTCCATCTACTTCCGGCTGGTCTGTCCCCCCAAACAGTGGGAGCGGTGAGTAGCCGTCAGGGTGAACGACAGGCTGTCCCCGACATTAAGCATTTTTTTCGGCAGCCCCACCGACAGCGTCCCGAACCGCGGAAATCCGCGGGGAATACCGGCACGTGCGCGCCCCGCCCGGCCGTGCCCACGCGGGCGCGGGGATCAGGGCGGTCGATTTTCCGCATGGTTTACGCTTCGTTTACCACATTGGCGGCATCACCCTGCTGAACAGGGGGTTTCCAATGACCGTGATCCACGCCACGCCAGCCGTTCTCCAGTCGAAATTCACGCTGGTTTCGCAGTTGCGCGCCCAGGGCTTTGTCCTGGCCAAGGCCGGGGACCGGAACAGTGCAGGGGCGATGCACCTGGTGCTGGAGGGCGAGACCCCGGCGGTTCCCGCACGCACGCTGATCCTGGGCGATGGCCCGCTGGAGGCCCGCCCCTTTCATGACGGGCAAAGCGCGCTGCTACGCTTTACCGCAGAGGATGGCGCGCTGGCGCAGGGTTATGCCGCGGCGCTGCTGAAGGGCGGAATGGCCCCGGTTGCCGCCGATCCGGAAAGCCTGGCGCTGTTCGCGCTGGCCGAACGTGTCGCCGGCGCCGATATCACCGTCCTGATCAACGGGCCGACCGGCACGGGCAAGGAAGTGATGGCCCGCACCATCCACAACCGCTCGGCCCGCCGCGATGGCCCGTTCATCGCGATCAACTGCGCCGCGTTGCCCGAAACCATGCTGGAAGCGATGCTGTTCGGCCATGTGAAGGGCAGCTTCACCGGCGCATCGTCGGGCGGCGAAGGCTTTTTCCGCGCTGCCAATGGCGGCACGCTGCTGCTCGACGAAATCGCCGAGATGCCGATCGGGCTTCAGGCAAAGCTGCTGCGCGCGCTTCAGGAACGCGAAGTCGTGCCGATCGGCGCGACTGCGGCCGAACCCATCGACGTGCGCGTCATCGCCTGCGCCAACCGCGACCTTCAGGCCGAAGTGGCCGAGGGCCGGTTCCGCGCCGACCTTTATTACCGCCTGAGCGTCTTTCCGCTGTCGACCCGCGCACTGGCCGACCGGCCGGGCGACATTGCCGCGCTGGCCGCCGCAATGGTCGTCCGCCATGCCAGCACGCGCCAGATGCTGCCCGCGATCAGCGCGGACGCACTCGACCTGCTCGTCCGCCACGACTGGCCCGGCAATGCCCGCGAACTGGAAAATGTCATCCAGCGCGCCCTGTTGCTGGCGACGCTCGACCGGATCGAGGCTGGCGACATCATTTTCGACCGCCCGATGGTTCAGCAGTCTGCGCGCGTCGCCGCGCCTGCCCCGGTCGCGGCCCCAGTGCCCGCGGCCATCCCCACGGACGGTGCGGTGCCGCTGAGCAACATCGTCCAGATGAGCGAGTTTCAGGCGATCCGCGAAACGCTGAAGGCGTGCGGCGGCAGCCGGATCGAAACCGCCCGCCGTCTTGGCATTTCCGAACGGACGCTGCGCTACCGGCTGGCCCGGCTGCGCGAACAGGGTGACGACAGCGCCCAGGCGGTGTCGGCATGAGCGCGATCCGCGGTGCCGGGGATGCCATGGGCATCGACCGGGTGATGCAGCTGCGCGCCCAGATCCTTGAGCGCAACCAGGCGCTGGCCAGGGCCAATCAACAGGCGGCAGCAACGCCGGTGGATCAGGCGCCGCGCCCCGCCAGCTTTGCCGATTCGATGCAGACCGCGCTGGCGCAGGTCAACGCGACCCAGACCCAGGCATCGGAACTGTCCGCCCAGTATGAGCGCGGCGAAACCATCGACATCGCCAAGGTGATGATGGCCCGCCAGCAGGCATCCGTCGCGTTCGAGGCGACGATGCAGGTCCGCAACAAACTCCTGTCCGCCTACAAGGACATCATGAGTATGCCGGTGTAATCCATGGAAAACGCGATCACTCCCGCCACCATCGATACCGCGCCCGTCCCGGCCGGCAATCGCCTTGCGGACCCGTTCCGGCAGATTTCCGGCTTGATGGATCAGCCCGCGGTCAAACGCGCGCTGCCGTTTCTGTTTCTGCTCGGCCTGATCGGCGCTGCCGCGCTGGCCTGGGCCGTGCTGGCCAGCCCGCCGCAGCGCGTGCTGTTCCAGAACCTGCCCGACAGCGACAAGGGTCAGGTGGTCGAGGCGCTGACCGCTGCGGGGATCGAAAGCCAGCTTGACGGAACCGGATCGGTGACCGTTGGCGAGGACGACTATCACCGCGCCCGGATGCTGCTGGCCGCTCAGGACCTGCCAAAGGCAGCGCCGGGCGGCTATGCCCTGCTGGACCAGCTGCCCATGGGCGTCAGCCGCGCGGTCGAGGGCGAGCGGCTTCGCCAGGCGCGCGAGACGGAACTGGCCCGTTCTATCGCCACCATCGACACCGTTGCCGAGGCGCGCGTGCATCTGGCCATGCCGGAGGCAAGCGTGTTCGTGCGCGACAAGGCGGCGCCCTCCGCCTCTGTCATCGTGAAACTTCAGCCTGGCCGCACGATGAGCGATGCGCAGGTCAAATCCGTCATCAACCTGGTCGCATCGTCCGTGCCGGGCATGAAGCCGGAATCGGTGACCATCGTCGATCAGATGGGTGCCCTGCTCAACCAGCCGGGCGGCAAGGACCCGACGGGTTCGGGCGGCGATGCCCGCATCGAATTTCAGGGCCGGGTCGAGGAAAAGTACCGCGAACAGCTGGCCAAGCTGCTGACGCCGCTGCTGGGTGCCGGCAATTTCTCGGCCGAAATCCAGGCCGATGTGAACCTGGATGAAAATCAGGCGACCCGCGAAACCTATGACAAGGAAAATGCGGTCGTCCGTGCCGAACAGGGCAATTACACCACGCCGCAGGGCGAAGGTGCGACGCCCGGCGGCATCCCCGGCGCGCTGTCCAACACCGTGCCCGCCCCGGCCGCGGTCGAGCGGCCCAATCAGCAGCCCCAGCCCGCAACGCCGCCGCCCGGCCAGACGGCCGAGGCCGGTGCAGCCACGACGACGGCGGCTACCCCGCTGGTCAAGGCAAGCGAGAATTTCGCCCGCAGCTATGACGTGAACCGCGAAGTGTCGGTGACCCGCCAGATGCCGGGCCAGATCCGCCGCCTGTCCGTTGCCGTCCTGCTGCGCGAACCCGATGGCGGCAAGCCGCGCAGCCCGGTGGAAATCCAGCAGATCACCCAGCTCGTCCGTGCGGCCGTCGGCTATAATCAGGAACGCGGCGACCAGGTGACCGTGATCAGCCGCAAGTTTTCCAGCGAGGTGACGGCCAAGGTCGAGCCGAAATGGTATGAGGCCGAATGGGTGCCGATGGCGATGCGCCACGGCACCGCCCTGATCATTGCCCTGCTGGTCCTGTTCGTCGGCATCCGCCCGATGGTCCGCGCCATGACCCGCAAGCGGGACGCGGTCGCCAGCACGGCTGCGCCGCGTCCGGCGGGTACCGGCAACGCGCTGGGCGACCCCGACAGCCCGGTCGGCGCAGGCGATGCTCCGCAACGTCCACCAGTCAGCGTTGAGATGTTGGAAACCGCGCACAGCTATGAAGAGCGCGTCGGACTCGTGCGGGGCTTTACCCGTGACAACCCGGCCCGCGCCGCGCTTGCGGTGCGCGACATGATCCAGGCGGACGCCAAGCAATGACGGAAGAACCGCGCAGCTATTCGGGCGTAGAACGGGCCGCCGTACTGATGATGCTGGTCGGCGAGGCAGAGGCCGCCGCCATCCTGCAGAAACTGGAACCCGAAGAGGTCCGTCAGCTTGGCAAGGCGATGTTCTCCGTCGCCGACGTCAGCGAGATCGAGGTCGAGGCGGTGCTGGACGATTTTGTCGACCGCGCCCGCGAACGCACCTCGGTCAGCTTTGACCCGCGCCCCCGGATCGAGGGGATGATGAACCGCGCGCTCGGCCCGGAAAAGGCCGAGAGCGTGCTGGCCCGCATCACGCCGCCTGCCGCCGCCTGTGCCATCGACCTGCTCGACTGGCTGGACCCCGGCGAGATCGCCGCGCTGATCGAGGATGAACATCCCCAGATTGCGGCGGTGCTGATCGCCAACCTAGACCCCGCCGTAGCGGCCAAGGTGCTGGAAATGCTGCCCGAGGCGATCCAGCCCCAGGTGCTGCACCGCATCGCCAAGCTCGGCCCGATCACGCCGGAGGCGATCGAAACGCTGAAGCAGATGCTGGCCAAGCGCGCCGGTCAGGCGAGCGGCGGGTCGGGCCTGCAGATCGGCGGCACGCGCGATGCGGCAAAGATCCTGTCCTCCGGCCGCAAGGCGACGGAAACCCGGGTCATGCCGAAACTGGCCAAGATCGACCGCGATGTCGCGCGCGCGATCGAGGAGGCGATGTTCGTCTTCGACAATCTGCTCGACCTGGACGACAAGAATCTGGGCACGCTCATCCGCAATGTCGACAGCGACACGCTGGTCCGCGCGCTCAAGGGCGTGGACGAGGCGGCCCGCAAGCGGTTCCTGGGCTGTATGTCCAGCCGCGCCGCCGACCAGATCCGCGACGAAATGGAATCGCGCGGGCCAATGCGCCTGTCCGAGGTGCTGGAGGCGCAGAAGGCAGTCATCACGCTTGCCCGCCAGCTGGCCAAGGACGGCACGATCATGATGGGCGCCGGCGAGGACGACTATGTTTGAGGCTTATTTTGGCGGCACCGGCCCGCTCCCCCGCCCGGCCACCCAGCGTCAGAATTCTGTGGGTGGCCGGGCGGGGGAGCGGGCTGGCACCGCAACCGCGCGGAGCGTCAAGAATGTCTGATTTCGCGCCCGGCTTTGTCAGTCGGCATCAGATGGCGGCGGACGCACTCGCCCGTGCCTTTGCGCCGCCCGCCGGATTTGCCGAGCGGCCGATCGCGCCGACGACGGCAGCGGCGGCCCAACCGCGCAGCTTCAGCCCGGAAACGCCCGGCCCGCGGCATTTCCGCCCGGCCGACCCGGATCGCAACCCGACCGAGGGCTGGGATCCCCTGTCCCCCAGTGTCGAGCCCTATCCGGCCGAATCCGCACTGGACGCAATCGATGCTGCGCGCGCCGCCGGCTATGCCGAGGGGATGGCTGCTGCGCTGAGCGAAATCGGCCAGGCAAGGGAACGCGGCGATTCGCTGGGCGACCGGATCGCGGCCGCGCTTGCCAGCGGCGCACAGATCGACCGCGACCGCATGGCTGCACGGCTGCGCGCGACCGTGCAGAAACTGGTCCACCGGATCGTGGGCGATACCGGCATCGATGCCGATCGGATGAATGCACGCATTGCCGCCGCGGTCGAACTGCTTGCCGATGGCAGCGAATCGGCGCTGCTTCGACTGCACCCCGACGATATGCCGCTGATCGAGGGGCAGTTGCCGAAATCCGTCTTTGCCGTAGGCGATTCGGCCGTGGATCGGGGCGGCTTCGTCCTTGAATCGGCATCCACCCTGATCGAGGACGGCCCGGCGCTCTGGCTGGAACAGCTGGATGCCGCGATCAACCGTGCGGCGGTGCCGAACTGATGCTCGGCCGCTTTACCGACCAGTATCTGGACGCCATCGATCAGGTGGATTTCACCCCGCAACCGCGCGTCGCGGGACGGCTGGCCAGCTATGACGGCCTGTTGATGGAGGCGGTGGGCCTGTCCCTGCCCGTCGGCACGGTCTGTGCCATCGGCGAGGGTGCCGGGCTGGTGCAGGCCGAAGTCATCGGTTTTCGCGGCGGTCGCACCTTGATGATGAACCTGGGTGGTCCCGCCCCCCTGCTTCCCAATGCGCCGGTTCGGCCGATCGGTGCACCGGGTGAGGCGGAGGTGGGCGCTGCCCTGCTTGGCCGCGTCGTCGACGGCGCGGGCAATCCGATCGACGGCCAGGGCCCGATCCGCGGCGCCGGCCGCTGGCCACTGGCCGGTAGGCTGCAGAACCCGCTGGACCGGGGCCGTGTGCTGAAGCCGCTGGACGTCGGCGTCCGGGCGATCAACGGCCTGTTGACCATTGGTCAGGGCCAGCGCGTGGGCATCATGGCCGGATCGGGTGTCGGCAAATCGGTGCTGCTCGGCATGATGGTCCGCGCGGCAAAAGCCGATGTGATCGTCGTCGGCCTGATCGGCGAGCGCAGCCGCGAGGTTGCCGATTTCCTGGAAACCAAGGTGTCGGGCGATGCCCGCGCCCGGTCGGTCGTCGTTGCGGTACCGGCCAACCACTCACCCGTCCTGCGCATCCGGGGTGCGCTGCGCGCCACGGCCATTGCCGAGGCATTCCGGGCAGAGGGCAAGCAGGTGCTGCTCATCATGGATTCGCTGACCCGCGTCGCCCATGCCGGGCGAGAGATCGGGCTGGCGCTGGGCGAACCGGCCAGCGCGCGCGGCTATCCGCCCTCGGCAATCGCCATGCTGCCCGGCCTGATCGAACGGGCGGGCACGGATGTGGTCAGCGGCGGATCGATCACCGCCATTTATACCGTGCTGGCGGATGGCGATGACGGGAATGATCCCGTGGTCGACTCGGCCCGATCGATCCTTGACGGCCATATCGTGTTGTCGCGTCAGCTCGCCGAACGCGGCGTCTATCCCGCCATCGACCTTGGCCCCTCGGTCAGCCGCGTGATGACCGACATCACGCCGACCCAGCATCAACAGGCCGCCCGCATCCTGCGCCGTCACCTCGCCACCTATGAGGAAAACCGCGATCTCGTGCTGATGGGTGCCTATCGGACGGGGACGGATGCGGCGCTGGATCTTGCCATCGCCTGCCACCCGGCGATCATGGATTATATCCGCCAGGATTCCCACGCGGTGATCCCGCTGGAGGAAGCCGCCGCCGAATTGATCGGCGTGTTCGGCGATGGATAGCAAAAGCGCGCGGCTTGCCCGGCTGCACCGCGTTCGCGGCCTGCAGCTCAGCCTGGTTCAGGCAGAGGAGGCGCAGGCGCAGCGCCGGTTGAACGAGGAACAGGCGCTGCGCACCCGCATCGCCCAGCTTGCCGCCGAAGTCGCGCCCGTACCGACCCCTGCGCCCGATGCCGCGCTGACCATGATCGCGTCGGCCCATTATCGCGACCGGCTGAACCAGACGGCGATGGCCGCCGAACAGCGCGTGGCCGGTGCCACCCGCCAGCTGGATCAGGCCCGCGCCCGCACGGTCGAGGCGCGGCGCGATGAAACCGCGATGGAAAAGCTGATGCAGCGGGCAGCGGGGGAAGCCGCCGCCCGCGCCCGGCGCGCCATGGAATCCCTGCCACCGGGCAAGCCGCCAAAACGGCACGATCCTTGCTAAATGGATCGGCATGGGAATTGAACCGATGCCGACCATGCTGCCTTCCTTCGCTGCCCTGCCGGGCAGCCCAGCGCCCGGAAGCGTCTCCGCCCCCGGACCGCTGGCCGTTTCCGCCGGTTTCGGCGCGATGCTGGCCGGGCTTGCCCCTGCGCCGGTCAAACCCGTCATCGCAGCCCTGCCCGAAACGCTGGCGATCGCTGACCGGCAAAACGGTGCCGCCATCGGCAAAACCCTGCCGGTCGAGCCGCTGCTCACCGCCCCGTCCGATTCGATCGAAATGGATACGGCAGAGCCCAAAACGTCGCCCGACTCCGATGCCGCCCAGCCTGCATCGGTTGCCGAAATACCATTCTGGCCGATGCCGTCCCCCGTTGTTCAGCCATTGCCCACACCCGCACCGGCGCCCCTGCCCGACCAGGGACAGGCAACGCAGACCATCGCATCACCCGTGCAGCCGGCACAGACCGCGGCCCTGCCGGTGGCCACCGATGGCGCGCCCGCAACCCCGGCGGCCATGTCGGTCCCGCCCGCCCTTCAGCCCGCCGAGTCCCCGACCGGCCCGGCCCCGGTGCTGGTCGCTGCGCCAGCTGCACCCGCGGTTGCAGCGCCGATGTCCTCGATCGCCTTTCCGCCCCCTGGACTGGGTGCGATGTCCGACGGCAAGCCTTTGGCGGCCGCGCAGCCCTCGCCGATCGGCATGGGTCAGGCCGCACCGCGCGTCTCCGCCGACACCGATCCCGCGCCGCAGCCGTTGCCCGCCGCCGCCCCGCCCGTCCGCGCCGAACCGGTGCCGGCGGCACAATTGTTCATTGGTCAGATCGCGACCGCGCTGGATGACCGTGCCCAGCGCAGCGGCGCGCGCCTGATCGACCTGGCCGTCGATCTTGCCGCGACCGGCCCATCTGGCGGCCAGCGCGCCGAACTGCCCGGCATCGCCGTCGCTGCGCCTGCCGCGGCGGATCAGGGCCGGCTCGACATGGAGCGGCGCGAATGGATGGCGACGATGATCGACCGGATCGAAACGATCCGCGCCGATGGGCGTCAGGATGTTCGCATCCGCCTGTCCCCCGATGCGCTGGGCAGCATCGACATCCGCATCACTGAACGCAGCGGCGTCGCCGATGTCCAGGTAACCGCCGAACAGGCCGGCGCCCGCGCGATGCTGGCCGAGGCGGCACCCCGCCTGAGCGAGCTCGCTGAAAGCCGGGGGCTGCGCCTCACCGCACAGTTCGATGGCAGCGACCGGCAGTCGCCGGGCCGATCCCCTTACCATCCGGAACAGGACGCGCCGTCGCGGCCGCGCCCTGCCTCCTCCGTTTCAACCACCGCCGAGCCCAAGGCGCGGCCCGATGACCGCATCGCGTGACTTGCAAGGAACCTGACCAATGAGCGACGCAAAACCCGACGAAGCAGCGCCCAAGAAAAAGGGCGGCAAGATGAAATGGATCCTGATCGGCCTGGGCGTCCTCGTCCTGGGCGGTGGGGGCGCGGGCGCCGGCCTGTATTTCGGCGGCGTGATCGGCGGCAAGGCTGATGGCCATGCCGAAGCATCCGGCCCCAAGTTGGTCCCTCATTCCGAACAGAAGCGGGCCGAGGCCGGCAAGGAAGGCGGCGGCGAAGGCGAGGGCAGCGAAGGCGGCTCCGAATCGGCCGGCAAGCCGACGCCAAAGGGCGAAGGCGGCGATGAATATGCCAGCAACTATTATGCACTGGAAAAAGAGTTCACGTCGAACCTGCGCGAAAGCGTCCACTTCATCCAGGTCGGCGTCGCCGTTTCCACGCCCTATGACGACACGGTCATCAACAATCTGAAAACGCACGAGATTGCGGTGCGTTCGGCCATCCTGCTCGCGCTGAGCGAGACCGAGGAGGAAGAGGTGTTCACCGCCGACGGCAAAGCGAAACTGCAGCGCCGGCTGACCAAGGCGGTGAACGACACGCTGAAGCAAAAAGAGGGCTTTGGCGGAATTAGTAACGTCTATTTTACCAATTTTATCGTTCAGTGAACGCCGATGGTTAACACGGCTTCAAACACTCCGGACACGGAACGGCGCGCGCAGCCCCGCGGCAAGGCGGAACATGCGCTTGCGATCGGCGTGTCCAACGTCAATCCGTTCGGCGATCTGCATACGCTGCAGCATCTGTCGGCGCGGTTTGCGCGTTCGCTGCGCGGGGTGTTTGAACCGATGCTGCGGCGCGCGGTGCGCAGCTGGGCCGAACCGGTCGAGGTCGAACGGTTTGCCCAGTATCGCGCGCAGCGCGAACCGGGGCTGACTGCATGGCTGCCCGTGGCGATGAGCCCGGACGGCGGCCAGGCAATCATGGTCGTCCCCGGCCGCTTCGCGCTCGAACTGCTCGATCTGTTCTTTGGCGGCTTCGGCGAAGCGCCGCACAGTCTGCCCACGGAGTTTTCCCCGGCGGCCGAAGCCGTGATCCGCCGCATGGCCCAGTCGATGAGCGGCCCGCTTGCCAATGCCTGGGAACCGGTCGCCCGTATCGGCTTTGCGCCCGGCAACATCGAAACCAACGCCGCGATGCTTTCCGTCATCGACGGCGATGATCCCGTGATCGTCACCCGGTTCGGCATTGCCGCCGATGGCAGCCATCCGGCGATGATCGACATTCTGTATCCGGTCGCCGCGCTGAAGCCGCACGGCCCGTCGCTGACGGCCAAGGTGCACGGCAAGTCGTCGGAACCGGATCCCCGCTGGCTGGCCGGGCTGACCCGCGCCGCGATGAGCGTGCATTTCCCGGTCCGCTCCGTGCTGGCCGAACCCACCCTGTCGCTGGGCAAGCTGCTGGAGCTGAAGGAAGGGGACATCATCCCGATCAGCTTCGGCCCCAACGTACCCGTCATGGTCGGCAATCGCCGCCTGGGCACCGGCACGGTCGGCACGGCCAACGGCCATGCCGCCATCCGCCTCACCTCAATCGAACCTTTGCCTGAAGAGGATTTCCAATGAACGCGATCACCGGGGATATGCCCGTGGACGGCGCCGTCGCAGCCAATTTCCGGCTGTTGCAGGACGTCGACGTCCGGCTGACGGTGGAGATCGGATCGACGCATCTGACGCTGCGCGAACTGCTTGCGCTCGGCGAATCGAGCGTCATCGAACTGGATCGTCAGGCCAATGAGCTGCTCGACGTGTTCGTCAACGGCACGCTGATCGGCCGGGGCGAGGTGGTGACGGTCGGCGACCGGTTCGGCGTGCGCATGACCGAACTGGTGTCGCCTGAAAAGCGGGCTGCCCGCTGATGATGTGGGAATATATCCTGAAGCTGGTGGTGCTGCTGCCGCTGGTCTGCGGCCTGCTGGTCGGCAGCCTGTGGCTGTGGCGCAAGCTGGAGGCGCGGCTGCCCGGCCAGCAGGCGGACCGCCGTATCCAGGTCAAGGAAACCATGATGGTCTCGCCCGGCACCCGCCTTGCGGTGGTCGAGTTTGAAGGCCGCACCCTGCTTCTGTCCGTCGCACGCAGCGGCGTGACCCTGATCGATCGGATCGAGCGGTGATTGCGGCCGCGCTGCACCGGTTCCGCGAAACGCCTGCCTGGGTTGTGACCCTGGCGACGTTCCTGCTGACGGCATCGCTGCTGCTGATCGCCGATCCGTCGCACGCGGCCGGCATCACCGTTCCCGCCCCTGTCCCGCCAGCGGCTCCCGCAGCGCCGGGTGCAGGCGATGCGATTGACCGGGCACTGGGCGACCTTGGCGGCGGCGATGCGCCGCTGAGCCTGTCGCTGCAGGTCCTCATCATCATGGGCCTGCTGACGATCCTGCCCAGCATCCTATTGATGATGACCAGCTTCACCCGCATCCTGATCGTGCTGTCGATCCTGCGCCAGGCGCTCGGCCTGCAGCAGACGCCGCCCAATCAGGTGCTGATCGGCCTGTCGCTGTTCCTGTCCTTTTTCGTGATGGCGCCCACCATCGAACGGATGAACACCACCGCGATCCAGCCCTATGCCGCGGGACAGATCGGCGCGACCCAGATGATCGAGCTGGCGGGCAAGCCGCTGCACGGGTTCATGATGGCGCAAACGCGTCAGAAGGATATCAAGCTGTTCGCCGACATGGCCAAGACGGGGCCGTTCCAGAACGCGGCCGACGTGCCCTTTTCGGTCCTGCTGCCCGCCTTCATCACCAGCGAGCTGAAAACCGCGTTCCAGATCGGTTTCCTGATCTTTCTGCCCTTCATCATCATCGACCTTGTCGTGGCGACGGTGCTGATGAGCCTGGGCATGATGATGCTGTCGCCCACCATCATTTCCCTGCCGTTCAAGCTGCTGCTGTTCGTGCTGGTCGATGGCTGGATGCTGACGATGGGCAGCCTGGCCAACAGTTTCGTCACATGAGCGCGCTCGATCGACACGACCTATCACCCCTTTGCCGGATGACCTGACATGGACGCCGATTACTTCCTTTCTGTCGCGCGCGAGGCGCTGTGGGTGCTGGCGCTGGCCGCCACGCCCATCCTGATCCCGGCGCTGTTGTCGGGCCTGATCCTCGGCATGATCCAGGCGGCAACGTCGATTAACGAACAGACGCTCAGCTTCGTGCCGAAACTGGCGATCGTCGGTGTCTCACTGGTCGTGTTCGGCAGCATGATCCTGTCGCTGCTCGGCGATTTCACCATCAGCATCTTCGAACGCATTCCGGAGCTGGTTCGATGACACCCTGTCCCGCCGTCGCGCCCGCGCCGACTGGCGCGCTGCGCTGGCCGTCCCGGCCGCGCGCGATCACCCTGCCACCGCTGACGGCGCCGTCCGGCGCCGGGGATCGCCGGACGCTGCACTGACATGCTCGGCTTCGGCCTCTCGATCGAACCTCAGCTCTGGGCGCTGGTCTTCACCATGGTGCGGATCGGCGCGGCGTTTCTGGCCGCCCCGGTATTCGGTGCGGTCGCCGTCCCGGTACAGGTGCGGGTCATCCTGTCGGCCGCCATCGGCATCCTGACGCTCAACGTCACGACGGTTCAGGCCCCGGCAGAGATTTTCTCGTTGACCACCTTTCTGGCGATCGGTGCAGAGGCGCTGATCGGCCTGGCACTCGGCTTTGTCCTGCAGATCGCATTTGCCGCCCCGCTGGTCGCAGCTGAAACCATCGGCATGTCGATGGGCATCGGCTTTGCAGCCGCGGTCGATCCGCAGAACGGCCAGCAAAGCCCCGCGCTCGGCAATTTCCTGTCGGTCCTGCTGACCCTGTTGTTCCTGTCGGTCGACGGGCACCTGATCCTCGTCGACCTGATCGTGCGCAGTTATCAGGTGATGCCGCCCGGTGCCTCATGGCTGGCGGCTGAGCGTCTGCGAGACATTGCTAT
This sequence comes from Sphingomonas sp. BGYR3, assembly GCF_025153455.1. Lineage (NCBI taxonomy): Bacteria > Pseudomonadati > Pseudomonadota > Alphaproteobacteria > Sphingomonadales > Sphingomonadaceae > Sphingomonas > Sphingomonas sp. BGYR3. The sequence continues at coordinate 1,445,248 of NZ_JANZNT010000001.1, forward strand.
GTTCGGCGGCTATGCCTTTGCCGCTGGGCTGCTGCTCGCCCTGCCGGTCGGGTTCCTGTTGCTGTGCATGAACGTGGTTGTCGGGATGCTGTCCCGCTCGGCCCCGTCGCTCAATCTGTTCGCCGTCGGCCTGCCGGCCAGCCTGCTGGTCGGCGTCGTCGCGCTGTTCGTCGCGCTGCCCGCCATGGGCGATTACATGCAGGTCATCGTCCGCGAAGGGCTTGATGCCACGCAGAACCTGGTGTTCGGCTGATGGCAGAGACCGCCGGCGAACGGACAGAAGCACCAACCCAGAAACGCCGCCAAAAGGCGCTGGATGACGGCGATGTCCTTAAATCCCAGGATTTCAGCGCCGCCATCGTCATTCTGGCCGGCTGTCTGTGGATGGCGACGCTGGGACCGTCGCTGCTGGGCGCGTGCAAGGAACTGATGCGCGCCAGCTTTGCCTTTGGGCGCGGCGAGATCGAGGATTTTCAGCCCTGGCAGCCGATTCTGGAGGCCGGGTGGAAAATCGCCCCGTCGCTGGGCGGCCTGCTGGCGATGACCGCAGCGGCGGCGCTGTTCGCCCAGGCGGGGATCGGTGGCCTGCGCTTCAATGGCAAGCTGTGGGCGCCCAAGGCCAGCCGGATCAATCCCGGCGCGGGCCTCAAACGGATTTTCGGACCGCAGGGCTGGATCGAACTTGGCAAGGCCATCCTGAAGGCGATTCTTCTCGGCGCCATCGGCGGGTCGATCCTGTGGTCTGCGGCGCACGACATGACGGGGTTGATGGCGTCCGACGTGCCCGGAGCGATGGGCGCGCTTGGCGACACCTTCATCTATCTCGTCTTTGCCATGGCAGCGGGCCTTGCCGCCATCGCCGCCATCGACCTCCCCATCGCGATCATCCGCCGCATGAACCGGCTGAAAATGTCGAAGCAGGAAATCAAGGACGAGCACAAGGAAGCCGAAGGCAACCCGGAGAACAAGGCCGCCCAGCGCCAGCGTCAGCGCCAGATCCTGAAGGGCGGGTTCCGCAAGGCAGTGGCAGAGGCGCACGTCGTGCTGACCAACCCGACGCACTTCGCCGTCGCGCTTCGCTATGTGCAGGGTCAGGACATGGTGCCGGTCGTGGTGGCAAAGGGGCGCGGCGACACCGCTCTGGCCATCCGCGAACTGGCCGCCGAAATGGGCAAGCCCGTGCTGGAATATCCGACGCTCGCCCGCGCGGTCTATTACACCAGCCGCGAGGGGCAGGAGGTGCGCGACGACCTGTACATGGCGATCGCCACCGTTCTTGCCTTTATCTTCAACATCAACGCCGCCGCGCGCCCGGCACTGCCCGACATCGATGTGCCGAGCACCGCCTGGTTCGACGAAAATGGCAATCAACTCAGCCGAAAACCCTAAAGCCGGGCGGACGTTCGGTCGTTTCTGGTTGGGAATAGCGCAAGGCGGTACGGACCATGGTTGAATCGATCACCAAGACGCTGGGCACCGGCTCCGGGATTGACACGACCGCGCTGGTCAACAGCCTGGTCGAGGCGCAGTTCGCGGCCAAGAACGCCCAGCTTGAACAGCGCCAGGAAACGCTGACGACGCAGCTGTCGACTGTCTCGCAGTTGAAAAGCGGCATCAGCGGCTTTTCAACTGCCCTGTCCCAGCTGGTTAGTGGCGGCACGCTGACCACCCAGGCGACCAGCAGCAACACCAGCATCGTCCGCGCCACCAGCCTGAACGGCGCGCAGATCACGTCGTTGAACGCGGATGTGGAGGTGCGCCAGCTTGCCGCCGCACAGGTTGCCTATGCCAATCCGGTAACGGATCCCGCCGCCGCGATCGGCACGGGCGTGCTGTCCCTTCAATTCGGCACGGCGACCGTGTCTGGCACGACGATGACCGGCTTTACCGCCGGCGCTTCGGCCGCAATCGACATTACGATCGACGAAACCAACAACAGCCTGACCGGGATCCGCGACGCGATCAATGCGGCAAAAGCGGGGGTCACCGCCTCCATCGTGTCCGACAGCGACGGCGCGCGGCTGGTGCTCAAGGGGACGAGCGGTGCGGCACAGGCGTTCCGGCTTACCGCGACGGAGGATGAGGCTGCCCCCGGCCTGTCGGCGCTTGCCATCGGCGTGGGATCGACAGGCACAAAGATCGGCACCGCCGCTGCCGATGCGATTGTGGCAGTCGATGGCGTTGCCGTTCGCCGAACGACGAACAGCATCTCCGATCTGATCCCCGGCGTGCGCCTTGATCTGGTGGCGGCCAGCACGGGCACGACGATCAAGATCGGCGCGTCGCAGCCGACCGACAATCTGCGCCAGGCAGTGAACGATGTCGTCACCACCTATAACGAGCTTTACACCGCCCTGCGGGAGGCGACGGACCCGATTTCCGGTCCGCTGCGCGCCGATCCCGGCGCCCGTTCGATGATGCAGGCGATGCGCGAATTGTCGCTGCGCCAGCTGATCCCGGCGGATGGCAATGCGCCGCGCACCCTCGCCGAACTTGGTGTCGCCACGGCCCGCGACGGATCGCTCAGCGTCAACAGCGCCCAGCTGAACCGCGCGCTGACCAGCTATCCCGAGGCGGTCGGCCGGATGTTCGCCGCCGGAACCGGTGGTTTGTCGGGCGCGCTGTTCGCCATCTCGACCGCCGCGACCAGCCGGTCCACCGGCCTTGGCGCATCGGAACAGCGATATAATCGCCAGCAAAGCGACCTGACCGATCAGCAGGCAAAGGCGACCGAGCAGGCAGAGGCCGCGCGCACCCGGATGACCCGGCAGTTTGCCAGCATGGACGCGCGCGTTGCCGCCTATAAATCGACGCAGAACTTCCTGACCCAGCAGATCGAAGCGTGGAACGCCCAGCGTTGAACGCGATGACCAAGCCATCCCGACTGGCGAACCCTGAACGCGTCTATCGCGCGGTCGATCTGGCCGGGCGCACGGGCGGCGCGGATCCGCATGCGCTGGTCACGCTGCTCTATGAAGAGTTGATCCGCGCGCTCGCCACGGCCGCATGGGCGACGGAAAACCGCAATTTCAAGATGAAGAGCGACCGGGTGACCCGCGCCATTGCCATCCTGTTCGCGCTGGAGGCGGGGCTGGATTTCGATCGCGGCGGCGATGTGTCCCGCACGCTGGCCACGCTCTATTCCGGCCTTCGGAAACAGGTGATCGACGCAAGCCTTGGCGGCGATCCCGAACCGTTTCGCCGGGTCGGCGCCGATCTTGCCGAGATTGCAGAGGCGTGGCGCTCCGTCCGCGTCTGACGCAGGCGGCCGTAAATCCTGCTAGAAAGCAGTGCAGCCATGGGCTAGCGCTCCACCGCATGACCCAGCCGCATATCGTCGCCATCGGTGGCACGCTCCGCCCGTTGTCGGGCACGGCCGCTGCCCTGTCCCGCGCACTGGATGCGGCTCAGGCGGCGGGCGCGCGCACCACCTTGCTGACCGGTCCGGCGATCGATTTCCCGAATTTCGACCCGGAATCGGCGATGGACAATGATCTGATCCGCGCCTTTATCAACACGGTGCGCTCGGCGGACGGACTGGTCATCGGATCGCCCGGCTATCACGGCACCTTGTCCGGCCTGGTCAAGAACGCGCTCGATCATATCGAACTGACGCGGGGCGATGCCCGCCCCTATCTGGACGGATTGCCGGTCGGCGTGATCGCCACAGCGGCTGGTTGGCAGGCGGCGGTATCGACCATGCAGGCGCTGCGGACCGTCGTTCATGCCCTTCGCGGATGGCCGACGCCAATGGGTGTTGCAATCAACACGGTCGGCAACAGCGACTGGCTGGCCGAGTCGGCGGGCGGGATCGATGTGATGATGCAGCAGGTGATGGCGTTCGCTGCCAGACGCTGATCGTCCGGGTCGCCGCGGGTCAGCGACGCGTTGTCGGCTGACAGATATGGTCGACAACCGCCGGATGCAGCGCAACGTCGAACAGGACACCGGCCTGACCGTTCTCGATCCACACGATTTCGCCGACAAATGCCTGAAATCCCGGCAGCCGCACGAACACGCGCTCGCCGACGTGCATCGGGGTGGATGTGACGATCCGGCATCCGGCAACCGACAGGTCCTGAAGCACGGCGCCGAAGCGTCCCTGGCCCGCCGTGCGCATCGCCGCGCCTACCGCAACCTCATGGCGCGGATGGCGACGGCCATCCACGGCTGGGGGCGGCACGACGCCGATCTGGCATACCATGTTCAGCATGATGCCCTGTGGGTACCGCACCAGGGCTGAAAATCTGGTTAATCCCGGTCCGGCAGGCTCGAAGCTGCCGGACCGGGCCATTTTCGCTCACAATTTTTCGGTGAGTTCCGGGACGATTTTGAACAGATCGCCGACCAGGCCGATATCGGCGACCTGGAAGATGGGGGCGTCCTCATCCTTGTTGATGGCGATGATCGTCTTGCTGTCCTTCATGCCCGCCAGGTGCTGGATCGCGCCAGAGATGCCGATGGCCAGATAGACCTGCGGCGCGACGATCTTGCCCGTCTGGCCGACCTGATAATCGTTGGGGACATAGCCTGCATCCACCGCCGCGCGGCTCGCGCCGACCGCTGCGCCCAGCTTGTCGGCCAGCGGCTCGATCAGCGCATGGAACTGCTCGCCCGATCCCAGCGCGCGGCCGCCCGACACGATGATCTTCGCACTGGTCAGCTCGGGCCGCTCGGATTTGGCGATCTCGGCAGAGACAAAGCTGGACAGGCCCGCATCGCCGGTGGCGGCCACCGGTTCGACCGGGGCCGATCCGCCGCTCGCCGCCGCCTTGTCGAACGCGGTGCCGCGCACCGTGATCACCTTTTTGGCATCGGCCGACTGCACGGTGGCGATGGCGTTACCGGCATAGATGGGCCGGGTGAACGTATCCGCGCTCTCCACCGACAGGATGTCGCTGATCTGCATGACATCGAGCAGCGCGGCAACGCGCGGCGCGATGTTCTTGCCCGTCGTCGTGGCGGGCGCGACAAAGGCGTCGAACCCGGCCATCAGCCCGGCGACCAGCGGTGCGACATTCTCGGCCAGGCCATGGCCATAGGCGGCATCGTCGGCGACGTGCACCTTGGCCACGCCGGCGATCTGCGCTGCGGCCTGCGCCACGCCGGTCACGCCAGCGCCGGCAACCAGCAGATGCACCTCGCCCAGTTTGGCCGCAGCAGTCACCGCGCTCAGCGTCGCGTCCTTGACCGACTGACCGTCATGTTCGACCCAGACCAGAACGCTCATGCCGCAACTCCCATCGCCTTCAGCTTGCCCACCAGTTCATCCACATCGGCAACCTTGATGCCCGCCGTCCGCTTCGGCGGCTCTGTCACCTTCAGCGTGGTCAGGCGCGGCGACACGTCGACGCCGTAGTCCTCAGGCGTCCTGGCCGCCAGCGGCTTGGACTTGGCCTTCATGATGTTGGGCAGGCTGGCATAGCGCGGCTCGTTCAGGCGCAGGTCCGTGGTCACGATCGCCGGCAGCGCCAGCCGCACCGTCTCCAGCCCGCCATCGACCTCGCGCGTCACGGCAACAGCGTCGCCGTCCACCTCGACCTTGCTGGCAAACGTCCCCTGCCCGCGCCCGGTCAGCGCGGCCAGCATCTGGCCCGTCTGGTTGTTGTCATCGTCGATCGCCTGCTTGCCCAGGATCACCAGGCCCGGCTGCTCTTCCTCGACGATCTTGGCCAGGATCTTGGCAACGCCCAGCGGCTCGACCCGCACATCCGTCTGCACATGGATCGCCCGGTCCGCGCCCATCGCCAGCGCGGTGCGCAGCGTCTCGGCGCATTTCGCCTCGCCGATCGACACCACAACCACCTCGGTCGCAGCGCCCTTCTCCTTCAGTCGAACCGCCTCCTCGACCGCAATCTCGCAGAACGGGTTCATGCTCATCTTGACGTTCGACAGGTCCACGCCAGACCCGTCCGCCTTCACACGAGGCTTCACATTGTAATCAAGCACTCGCTTGACCGGTACCAGCAACTTCATCCGGCGTCCTTTCCTGCGCACCTGTTTTCATCGGCATTGCCTGCCGGGAAAATGGCGCTTGACCGTGTGTTTCGCAAGTCCGGTACGGAATCCTTGGCCCTTGCGAACGATTGCGCCGACCATATCCGCGACTCATCCGGCGCACAATGCACGAAGGGACCGGGACATCGCTGTCCCGGCCCCATTAGCCGTTCTGCAATGGCTGGATCAGGCGGCGTTCTTCACCTCTGCCACGATCTTCTTGGCGGCATCGCCCAGATCGTTGGCGGGGACGATCGCCAGGCCGGAATTGGCCAGGATGTCCTTGCCCTGCTGCACGTTCGTGCCCTCAAGCCGCACGACCAGCGGCACCGAGAGGTTCACTTCCTTGGCGGCGGCGACAATGCCCTCGGCAATGATGTCGCAGCGCATGATGCCGCCAAAGATGTTGACCAGAATGCCCTTCACCGCCGGATCGGACAGGATGATCTTAAACGCGGCCGTCACCTTTTCCTTCGATGCGCCGCCGCCGACGTCCAGGAAGTTGGCGGGGAACATGCCGTTCAGCTTGATGATGTCCATCGTCGCCATGGCCAGGCCAGCGCCGTTGACCATGCAGCCGATATCGCCGTCGAGCTTGATGTAGGCCAGGTCGTACTTCGACGCCTCCAGCTCCATCGGATCTTCTTCGGTTTCGTCGCGCAGTTCCATCAGGTCCGGGTGGCGGAACATCGCGTTGGAATCGAACCCGACCTTGGCATCCAGCACCAAGAGCTTGTTGTCGTCGGTGACGGCCAGCGGGTTGATTTCGATCTGGCTGGCATCGGTGCCCAGGAACGCGTCATACACCTTCGACGCGAGGCTCTGCGCCTGCTTGGCCAGGTCGCCCGAAAGGCCCAGCGCCTTGGCAACGGCGCGGCCATGATGCGGCTGGAACCCGGTCGCCGGATCGACGGCAAAGGTGTGGATTTTTTCCGGCGTATCATGAGCGACGGTTTCGATGTCCATGCCGCCTTCGGTCGACACGACGAACGCCACCCGGCCGGTCGCGCGATCGACCAGCAGCGCAAGGTAGAATTCCTTGGCAATGTCGACGCCGTCGGTCACATACAGGCGGTTGACCTGCTTGCCGGCATCGCCGGTCTGGATCGTCACCAGCGTGTTGCCCAGCATTTCGGTGGCGGCGTGGCGCACCTCGTCCTCGGTCTTGGCCAGGCGGACACCGCCCTTCGCCTCGGCCGGCAGTTCCTTGAATTTGCCCTTGCCGCGGCCACCGGCATGGATCTGGGCCTTCACCACATAGAGCGGCCCGGGCAGCTTCTTGGACGCCGCGACGGCTTCTTCGACGGTCAGTGCGGCAAAGCCGGCGGGGACGGGCACGCCGAACTTGGCGAGCAGTTCCTTGGCCTGATATTCGTGAATGTTCATGCGCTGGCCCTTTCTGCGTTCAAGGGGTCGGATCGGTCGGCGCTCGCTAAAGCACAGGCGTGGCCGCGAATCCACCCCCGGCGTTTGCAGTTGCGATGCAGTTGCAAAGATTATCCCGAAACGGCGCAAATGGCGGCCGACGTGCTGGTCACCGTCCAGATTTCCGGATCGCCCAGCGCCCGCACGCGGCGCAGAAAGCGGTCCATCGTCACCGCATCGCGCGCCCGGGGCAGGTCGCCCATGCGGCGCAGCTGCGCCAGGTTCAGCCGGTCCACCATCCGCTCCGCCATGCACGCCGACAGCGGCCGGGACAGGCCGGCATCGATCAATCCGGCCCGCAACCGCGCCTCCGGCACGGCGCAACCAGTCAGCAGCATGGCCCAAAGACCTAGTGCGGCAAGGCTCGCAAAACGCATGGCGTGCGGCTATATCCGGCTGCATGAACGTCGCAATCGGATTTCTCGCCTTTCTGGCCACGGTCGCCGCGATGGAAGGCTTTGCCTATGTCATGCACCGCTGGGTGATGCATGGGCCGGGCTGGTTCCTGCACAAAAGCCATCACGAACCGCGTGAAGGCAACTGGGAACTGAACGACCTGTATTTCGTGATCTTTGCAACGCCATCCATCCTGCTGATGGTCGGTGGCCTGTATTGGGGCTGGGACAGCATCACGGTATGGATCGGTGCCGGCATCGCTGCCTATGGCATGATCTATCTCGGCTTCCACGACTTCATCGTCCATCGGCGCATTCCGATCCGGTATATTCCCAAGTCGCGCTACATGAAGAAGATCATCTCTGCCCATCGCCTGCATCATGCGGTGGAAACCAAGCAGGGTACGGTCAGCTTCGGATTTCTGATTGCGCCTGAGCCAGAGGTGCTGAAGGCGCAGTTGCGCGCGGGCGGCAATGCCGGGGTGCGGCAGGCCACTGCCAAGCGCCGGGCCAAGCTGGACGAAATGAGCGCGTGAGGGGCGCCGCCGACTGGATCGGCCGGACGCTGTTTCTGATCCTGTCGGGGCTGGCGACCTACTCGATGCTGCTGTCGATCCTGTCGATTAGCGCCGATATCCGACAGTCGGCGACACCGGGCGTCCCGGACGGGCCGGTCACCAGCGAACGGCCCCTGCGCCCGGTCACGCCGGAACGGCCGATCGGTCCGACGCGGATCGCCCCCACCCCCGGCGAGCCGCGCGATGCGAACAATCCCCAACCGACGGGGCAAGCGGTGAGCGATGGCACCGTTTCCGCGATGGCGGATGACGAGATGCGCCGCTGGGCAGAGGCGCTGACCTGGGCCGTGCTGGCGCTGGCGGGCTTTGCCGCGGCCATCATCGTCGTCCTGCTCAAGATAACGGCACAGCTGGCCCGGATCGCGAACGGTCGCGGACTTTGATTCAGGATCCGTGGTTCTGGGCGATCGCCATTCCGGCGGTGGTACTGCTTGGCCTTAGCAAGGGCGGCTTTGCCGGTGCCGGCTCGCTCAGCCTGCCGATGATGGCAACGGTGATCGACCCGGTGCTGGCCGCCGCGATCCTGCTGCCCATCCTGATCGTTCAGGACGCGGTCGGCGTCTGGGCCTTTCGCCGCAACGTGGATTGGCGGGTCATCGGCTGGGCGCTGCCCGGCGCGATCATCGGCATCGGCGCGGGCTGGGCGTTTTCGGCCCGCGTGTCCGCCGACGCCGTGCTGGCGATGGTCGGCGGCATATCGATCCTGTTCGGCGGCTGGCGGCTATGGCTGAATCGGCGCGGCACGGTCCCTGCGCGCCGAACGCCGGGCTGGGTCGGCACGATGCTGGGCATCGCATCCGGCTTTACCAGCCATGTCGCCCATGCCGGGGCGCCGCCCTTTCAGCTGTGGGTGATGCCGATGAAGTTGCCGCGCGATATCCTTGTCGGCACGACGGCGATCTTCTTTGCCCTGGTCAATCTGCTGAAACTGCCTGGTTACTGGGCATTGGGGCAGTTTGACGGGTCGGCGCTGCCTGTCGCCGCAATCCTGATTCCGATCGCGGTCGCATCGACGCTGGCAGGCGTATGGCTCGTGCGACGGGTGCCGCACGAACCATTTGAAAAGCTGATCTACGTCCTGATGATCGCGGTCGGCATCAAGCTTGTCTGGGACGGGCTTGGCTGACCGGACCGGTCAGCGACAGCGCACATCGCCCCGGTCGACCTGCTGGCCCAGCACGGCACCCGCCGCCCCGCCCAGGATCGTGCCGATCGTCTTTGACCCGCCCGGTGCAATGATATTGCCCAGCACACCGCCGGCCACGCCGCCGATGATCAGGCCGCTGGTGCCATCGTCGCGGCGGCAATAATAGCGCCCGTCGCGCCCGCGATAGATCGCGTCGTTGCGGCCCAGCCGCCGCTCGGAATAGCGCGGATCGTCGCGATAATAGCGGGCGGCATCCCAGTCGCCCCGGTCACCGGCATATCCGGGACCATAACCATAGCCGTCGCCATATTGATTGCAGGCGCCAAGCGACGCCGCCGATACCGCGATTGCCGCGGCCAGCACCTTGTTCATGTCGATGTCTCCTTGGTGATGGATGCAAAACGGGCGGGAAGCCATTTGGCTCCCCGCCCGTGCATCAGGCCGTTATCGGCCCATTAGCGGCAACGCGAACCGGAACGTTCGATCTCGCGGCCGGCGACTGCACCGGCAGCGGCGCCGAGCAGCGTACCAACCGTACGGTCGCCGCGGGTGTCGATCGTGCGACCGACCAGCGCGCCTGCCACACCACCGACGACCAGACCGGTCGTGCCATCGGGCTTGCGGCAATAGCGGCGACCATCACGACCGCGCCATTCGCGATACTTGTAGCGACCGTCGCGTGCCTCGGCATGGGCATCGGGGGTCGGGATCACAGCGGCGGTCGGCAGGGCAACGGCGGCGGCGACAGCGGCAAGAATAAGGTTACGCATGGGTCTACTCCCTTCTAAATCTCGTTACGGGCAACAAACGCCCGATCTGGACGAAGGTTGCATGAACGGAATGAAAGAAATGGCGGAATTCAGCCGTTTTTCTTTCCGAACCGTTGAAAGGGACAATGGCGGGGTGCGCTTTTATGGTCGATGAATGGGTTCGTCAGCATTCGTTACAGCCGCATCCGGAGGGCGGATGGTACCGTGAGACGTGGCGAAAGAGCGGCGAACCGAACGAACGGGCCGCCGCGACCGCGATTCTCTATGCCCTGGATGGCGGCGGCAAATCGCATTGGCACCGCGTCGACGCCGATGAGCTATGGTTGTGGCACGGCGGATCGCCGCTGCGGCTGGCCGTCGCGCCCGACGAAAACGGTCCGGTGCAGCGCATCGTCCTTGGCAATGATCCCGCGCATGGCTACCAGCCGCAGCACATCGTGCCCGCCGGCTGGTGGCAATCGGCAGAGGCCGGGCCGCACGGCGCGCTAGTGAGCTGCATCGTCGTGCCGGGGTTCGATTTTGCCGGTTTCGACCTGGCCCCGCCCGGATGGCAGCCAGCGGGATAGTTATCCCCGTTATCCACAGGACTCACAGTCACGCGGGCGCGAATCACCCTTGGTGCGACTCGCATCGAGTGAGACCATCCAAGGGTCAGAGCGGCGATGGAGCATCGAGAAATCGAAGCGAAATCAACGAGTTGACGGCTTGATATCCAATGCTGGTGGCGCAAGCAAACCGCATGATGGTGCCAAGTCGAACCGGACGGACGGTTCCAGACGCGCAATCGCCGGGTGCAAGCCAGGCCGATGCCCAGGGAACGGAAAGAAAGGTTCAGCCACAGGCAGCCGAAAGGGTGCATGGGGCGGGTTGATGAAGGGCAGGTGGTTCGCTCGGCCGAAGATGCGGCAACGCAAGAGGCGGACGAGGGCACTGGCGGCTCCACTCTCAGCCAGAAGCGGACGGAATGGCGAAAGCCGGAAGGTCCGCTGGCCATCGGTAAAACCGACGCGGGCTCGTCCGATCCCGCGCCGGAACAGCGATGACCGAAACGCCGGTCCAATGCGGACCCCCCTGGGGGTCAGGCGGGACAGGCGATGCCGCCCGGTATCCGGCAGTTCCGCCCGAAAGGGTGGGACGACAGGATCAGGCGACATGGGGGGCTGGCAGCGATGCCGGCCCCCTTTTGATCCGGCGGACCCTTTTGATTCGGCCGACCGTTGACCGGATCAGTCGCGCAACCAGTGCCGCCGCGCGAAATAGGCCGCGATCGCCACCGCAAGGATGACGCAGATGCCGACCACGCCCCAAAATGCCCAGGGTTCGCGGGCATAGGGGATCCCCTCGACATTCATGCCAAGCAGGCCGGTCAGAAAGGTGAGCGGCAGGAACACCATGGCGACGATGGAAATGATCAGCGCGCGCTGGTCGATCTGTTCGGCGCGAAGATCGGTCAGCGTTTCATGGAGCAGCGCAGCACGTTCACGGATCGCCTCAAGCTCCTCCGCCATCCGCGCTGCACGGTCGGCCGCCGCCGCCAGATGCAGCCGGTCATCCTCGGCCAGCCAGTCCGCAGGCAACGCCGCCAGCCGCTCAAGCGCATCGCGCTGCGGCGCCAGGAACCGGCGATAGCCAATGGCACGGGCGCGCGCCCGGCCCACCGCGCGGCGCAACGCGAACAGCCGGTGCTGGTCGATCCCCTCCTCGCAATCATCCAGCTCGTCGCCCAGATCGACGACCACGGGATCCAGCTCTGCGGTGATCGCATCGGCAAAGGCCGCAATCAGGTCGCCCGCATCCTTGATCTCGCCCGCCTGAACCTCGGCGCATACGGCGTCGATCGAGTTCATCGGCAGCCGGGCGACGGAAATCACGCGGCATCCGCGAGCATAGATTCGGACCGAGGCAAAGGGATCTGACATCGATGCCGTATCCGGCGACAGGCCGCGCAGGTTGACCAGCGCGCCGTCCCCTACGGCCTCGCAGCGCGGTCGGGTTTCGGTCGCGGTCAGGGCATCGATCGCGGCGTCGGGCAGGTGCGCCCTGCCCTGAAGCCAGGTCAGGGTATCGGCATGATCTCGGTCCAGATGCACCCAGATCAGCGATCCCGTTGCCGCCAGCGCGGCATCGCGGTCCATCGCGTGAACCGCCCCGCCCGCATCGACGACCAGCGCGTGGGTCATGCCCGCATCTCCACATCAATCCACAGCCCGTCGGGACGGTCGGCGGGCGGTTCGGCAGTCGCCACCCGCACGGCATCGGCTCGTGCCCGGTCAAGGATGGCGGCCGGCACGTCCGGGCGATGCGTCACCCGGTCGGCACTGGCCAGCAGCCGTGCCTGGCGCAGCGTCAGCGCATCGGGATCGGGCGATGCCAGCGACAGCCGCACCAGCTCTGCCGCCGGTCGCGCCGCGCCGCCCGCTGCCCAGTCCGGTGCGCGATCGGCGCTGCCCGTTGCCAGCGGATCGATCGCCCCGCCCGCCGCCAGCGCCGACGCCAGCGCCCGCCGCCGCTCGCCGCCATCGGGCAGCCGCGATTTGAGCACCGCACGCGCGGCATTCAGCGCCTCGGCCAGTCGGCCCAGATCGGCCGGGATCATCGCCTCCAGCCGCTGACGCAGGGCAGCGGCAAGGCCCGCCGATGCACCGCCCGTCGAAATCGCGATCAGCACGGGCGAACGGTCGACAATGGCGGGCAGCGTGAAATCGCACTGGTCCGGCCGGTCGACCGCGTTGATCAGCACGCCGCGCGCCCGCAGCGTGGCAATCGCCGCCATTGCCGCGGCCTCATCCTCCATCGCGACGATGGCCAGCCGCGCACAGGGGTGGTCGATGGGCGCGACAATCGCCCCCGCCCGTTCCAGCAGGCGACGCTTGGCGTCCGCCGCCTCGCCATCGCCCGCCAGGATGACCGGGCGACCTGCCAGCTTCATCAGCATGGGCAGGCCGTTCAGCGTCATGCCTTCAGCCACTCCGGCACGCGCTCGGCGGCCATCACCGTGCCGGCGGGGATGCGATCGGCAACCACGGCATAGCGGTCGCCATTGACCAGCACCTCGGGCACCAGGTCGCGGCTGTTATAGGTGCTGGCCATGGTCGCGCCATAGGCACCGGCGGTACGCAGCACGGCCAGATCGCCGCGCGCCACCCGGTCGATGTCCCGGCCCATGGCAAAGGTGTCGCCGCTTTCGCAGACCGGCCCGGCGATGTTCGCGGTCATCCGCTCGCCATCCGGCCGCACGGCCACGAAATCGTGATAGGCATCGTACAGCGCCGGCCGCATCAGGTCGTTCATCGCCGCATCGACGATGACATAGGGATTGGCGACCCCCGGCTTCACCCACAGCACTTCGGTCAGCAGCACGCCGGCATTGCCCGCGATCACCCGCCCCGGTTCGAACATCAGCGTGACGTTCCAGCCGCGGGTCACCTCTGCCACCATCGCGCCATAGTCGGCGGGGCTGGGGAAACTGTCCGCCGGGCGATAGGGCACGCCCAGCCCGCCGCCCAGATCGACATGGGTGACCATGTGCCCTGCGGCGCGCAGTTCCTGAACCAGCTCGCCGATCTTGATATAGGCGGCGCGCAGCGGCTCCAGCGTGCCCAGCTGGCTGCCGATATGGCACGCCACCCCGCGCAGGGTCAGGCCGGGCAGCGGGGCCAGCCGGTCGAAAATCGCGCGCGCATCGCTGATCGGCAGGCCGAACTTGTTCTCCGCCTTGCCGGTCGAAATCTTGGCATGGGTGCGGGCATCGACATCGGGATTGACGCGAATGACACAGGGGGCGCGGATGCCACGCTCTGCGGCCAGGCGCGACAGGACGACGCCCTCTTCCTCCAGCTCCAGGTTGAACTGGCCGATGCCGGCATCCAGCGCGGCGATCAGCTCACGCTCGGACTTGCCGACGCCGGAAAACACGATTTCCGACGGGGCGATGCCCGCCGCGATGGCGCGGTGCATTTCGCCCGCCGACACCACGTCAGCGCCGAACCCCTGATTGGCCAGGACGCGCAGCACGCCCAGATTGGGGTTGGACTTGATCGCAAACGCGATGTGGACCGGCGCTTCCACGGCGTTCAGCCCGTCGCGGAACACCTGTGCATGGCGTTCGAACGTCGCCTGCGAATAGACGTAACAGGGCGTACCGACCTCTGCCGCGATGCGGGACAGGGGGATGTCTTCGGCAAACAGCTCGCCGTCGCGATAGGTGAAATGGTCCATGGTTCTCGGTTCAGCGGGTGGGGGGCAGGTCAAATGGATCGGCGGGGCGATCCTCCGACTGGGTCAGCGTCTGATCCCCGCGTTTTGGCCGGGCATCGATGGGCGGCGTGGTCAAGTCCGTCGGCCCCGGCGTTTCCACCGCGCCATAGGGCGCGACGGGCAGCGACCGCCCATCGGCGGGGCGCAGGTCCCGCTTGGCACCGCAAGCGGCCAGCGACAGCGCCAGCGCGCCTGTCAGGATCACGGCAACACGGCGCATCGTCACTTCTCCTCGACCCTTGCCCGCGCAGCCGCGATCGCCTCGCGCACGCGCACCGGGGCGGTGCCGCCATGGCTGGTCCGGCTGGCCACCGATGCGTCAACGCTCAACACGTCGTAAACGCGCGCGTCAATGCGCGGGTCCACACCGGTCAGCACCTCCAGCGGCAACTGGTCCAGCCGGCAACCCGCGCCCTCCGCCGCCGCAACGGCGCGGCCGGTGATGTGATGCGCCTCGCGGAACGGCACGCCCGCCTCGCGCACCAGCCAGTCGGCAAGATCGGTTGCGGTGGCAAAGCCGCTTTCGGCCAGTGCGCGCATCCGGTCGGTGCGGAACGTCGCGCTTTCCACCATGCCGGTCATCGCCGCGATCGACAGCGCCAAGAGGTCATGCGCCTCGAACACCGGCGGCTTGTCGTCCTGCATGTCCTTTGAATAGGCGAGCGGCAGGCCCTTCATGGTGATCATCAGGCTGGTCAGGCACCCGATGATCCGCCCCGAATGACCGCGCACCAGCTCGGCCGCATCGGGATTGCGCTTTTGCGGCATGATCGAGCTGCCGGTCGACCATTGGTCGGACAGGCGGACAAAGCCGAAGGGCTGGCTGGCCCAGATGATGAACTCTTCCGCCAGCCGCGACAGGTGCAGCGACGCCTGCGCCGCGCTCATCAGGTAATCCAGCGCAAAGTCGCGGTCGGAAACCGCATCCAGCGAATTGTCGGTCGGCCCGTCAAAGCCAAGCGCGGCGGCAGTGCGGT
Source organism: Sphingomonas sp. BGYR3 (assembly GCF_025153455.1). NCBI lineage: Bacteria > Pseudomonadati > Pseudomonadota > Alphaproteobacteria > Sphingomonadales > Sphingomonadaceae > Sphingomonas > Sphingomonas sp. BGYR3. Next base: position 1,460,794 of record NZ_JANZNT010000001.1, read on the forward strand.
GGCGATCGATGGGAAATCCGGTTCCGGCCAGCGCCGCGCTGCCCAGCGGACAGCGGTTCATCCGCATCCGCGCATCGGCAAACCGGCTGCGGTCGCGCGCTACCATCTCGACATACGCCATCAGGTGATGGCCCAGCGTCACCGGCTGCGCGCTCTGCAGATGGGTAAAGCCGGGCATCACGCTGTCGGCATGGTCCTCTGCCCGCGCCAGCAGCGCCAGTTGCAGCGCCTTCAGCCCGGCATCCACCGCATCGATGGCATCGCGCACCCACAGGCGGAAATCGGTCGCCACCTGATCATTGCGGCTGCGCGCGGTGTGCAGGCGGCCAGCGACCGGCCCGATCTTCTCGGCCAGCCGCGCCTCGGTCTGCATATGGATGTCTTCCAGCGCCAGATCCTCTGCCACGCCATTGGCAGCATAGTCGGCGGCCACGGCATCCAGACCGGCGGCGATCGTCGCGGCATCGTCTGCCGACAGGATGCCCGTCGCGCCCAGCATTTCGACATGGGCTTTCGATCCGGCGACATCCTGTTGCCACAGCCGCTTGTCGAACGGGATGGAGGCATTTATCTCCCGCATCACGGCCGACGGTCCCTCGGCAAACCGCCCGCCCCACATGGTGTTGGCGCCACCGGAAACAGGAGTATGAGCGTTGGTCATTCGGTTGGGCGTCCTGCCTGTTCTGTTCGTGGCGGCGGCAATCGGCGGTTGCGATAGGCAATCCGGCGACGCTGGGCAAGGCGCAGACAACAGCACGCCACCGATCAGCAACGCGGTGGCAGAGACAAAGGGGACGCAGGACCGTACCCAGGTGGGCACGCCTGCCCCGGATTATGCCTTTACCGATGCCGATGGCAAATCGCTGACGCTGGCAACGTTCAAGGGCAAGCCGGTGCTGGTCAACCTGTGGGCCACATGGTGCGCGCCCTGTGTCGCGGAGATGCCGACGCTGGACGCACTGGCCAAGCGGGAGACGGGCAAGCTGGCCGTGCTGGCCATCAGTCAGGACATGGACGGGGCGAAAAAGGTGCTGCCGTACCTGGAAAAGGCAAAGCTGCTGAACCTGGTTCCCTATCTCGATCCGGACCTGCGCTTTTCCGTCGGCCTGAACGCCAGCCTGCCGACCACCATCCTGTATGATTCCGAAGGACGCGAAGTCTGGCGCTATGTTGGCCCGATGGACTGGTCGAGCGAGGCCGCGGCCCAGATGATCAGCGAGGCGAAGTAACCTGCCCTCCGCCCCCTGCCCGTCCCGCATACTGGCGGAGACGGGCAGGGGGATGATCAGGCCGTCGTCTTTTTCGCCGCCGCTTTCTTGGCCGGGACCTTCTTCGCAGGCGCCTTTTTGGTCGCAGCTTTTTTCGCGGGCTTTTTCTTGACCGGTGCCGCCGCTGCCTTGGCATCGATCAGCTGAGCGGCCTCCTCCAGGGTGAGCTGGTCCTTGTCGACCGACTTGGGCAGCGTGGCGTTGGTTTCGCCATCGGTCAGATAGGGGCCATAGCGGCCCTCCATCAGCTTGATTTCCGCTTCCGTGCGCGGGTGCTTGCCCAGTATCTTCAGCGGCTCACGCGCCGCGCCGCGTGCGGGACGGCCGCCCGCCGCCGCCTCGGCCAGCTTGACGACGGCCGCGTTCATGCCCGTCTCGAACACCTCTGCCGTATTGGCCAGCCGCGCATATTTGCCGGCGTGCTTCAGATACGGGCCATAGCGTCCGATCGCTGCCTCGATCGGCTCGCCCGTTTCGGGGTGATTGCCGATGACGCGCGGCAGGGACAGCAGCTTCAGCGCCCAGTCGAGGTCCAGCTCGCCCGGCAGATCCTTGGGGATCGACGCGCGCTTGGCATCCGCTCCTTCGCCCAGCTGGATATAAGGGCCGAACCGGCCCGCCTTGCGTTCGATCGCCAAGCCGGTTTCGGGATCGGTGCCGATCGCCTCCGGCTCGGTATCCGCGCCCGCATCCGCCCCGCCCGGCTGAGCGAAACGGCGGGTATATTTGCAGTCGGGATAGTTGGAGCAGGCAACGAACGCCCCGAACCGGCCGCCACGCAGGGCCAGCCGCCCCACCCCGCAATTCGGGCACAGGCGCGGGTCGGTGCCATCGCCCTTGTCGGGAAACAGATAGGGTTCGAGGAACTGGTCCAGCTCCGCCGTCACCTCGGATGGCTTGAACTCCATGACCTGAGTCGTGCGCGGCTTGAAATCGCGCCAGAACGCATCCAGCACGGCCTGCCATTCGGCGCGCCCGCCGGACACGTCGTCCAGCTCCTCCTCAAGCCCCGCCGTGAAATCATAGCTGACATATTTTTCGAAGAACCGTTCGAGGAACGCGGTCAGCAACCGGCCGCTCTCTTCGGCAAAGAACCGGTTCTTTTCGACGCGGACATACGCCCGGTCCTTCAGCACCTGAATGATCGAGGCATAGGTGGACGGGCGGCCGATCCCCAGTTCCTCCAGCCGCTTGACCAACGATGCTTCGGAAAAGCGCGGCGGCGGCTGGGTGAAATGCTGTTCGGCATTCACGCCCAGCTTTGCCGGGGTATCGCCCTGGCGCAGCACCGGCAGGCGGCGGGATTCCTCGTCGCCCTCATCGTCCTTGCCCTCTTCGTACAGCGCCAGATAGCCGGGAAAGAGCACCACCTGTCCGGTTGCGCGCAGCGCATGGCGGCCGGTGCCTTCCTCCAGCTCGACGGTGGTGCGTTCCATCCGCGCCGACGCCATCTGGCTGGCCATCGCGCGCTTCCAGATCAGGTCGTACAGGCGGGCATGATCGCCAGCCCCCAGCCGGTCGCGGGCGAAATCGGTGGGGCGGATCGCCTCATGCGCTTCCTGGGCGTTCTTGGCCTTGGCCTGATACTGGCGCGGCTTGTCGGGGACATAGCCCGCATCGTACCGCTCGACGATCGCCTTGCGCGCGGCATCGATGGCGCTGCCATCCATCTGGACCCCGTCGGTCCGCATGTAGGTGATCGCGCCGTCTTCATACAGGCCCTGCGCCACGCGCATCGTATGGCTGGCCGAAAAGCCGAGCTTGCGCGCCGCTTCCTGTTGCAGGGTCGATGTGGTGAAGGGCGGCGGCGGGTTGCGCGTCGCGGGCTTTGTCTCGACGCTGGCGACGCTGAACCGGCCTGCCTCCACAGCGGCCCTCGCCCGCTCGGCCGTCGCGCCGTCCCCGATGGTCAGCCGGTCGATCTTCTGCCCGTCGAACCGCACCAGCCGCGCCTGGAACCGGGTTGCATCCTGTTCCAGATCGGCAATGACCGACCAATATTCCTGGGGCACGAACCCCTCGATCTCCCGCTCCCGCTCGACGATCAGCCGCAGCGCCACCGACTGGACGCGGCCCGCCGATTTCGCGCCGGGCAGCTTGCGCCACAGCACCGGCGACAGGGTAAAGCCGACCAGGTAATCCAGCGCCCGGCGCGCGCGATAGGCATCGATCAGGTCGGTATCCAGCTCGCGCGGATGCGCCATGGCGTGCAGCACGGCGGGTTTGGTGATCGCGTTGAACGTCACGCGCTCCACCGCCCTGGGCAGCGCCTTTTTCTTGGCCAGCACCTCCTGCACGTGCCAGCTGATCGCCTCGCCCTCCCGATCCGGGTCGGTCGCCAGGATCAGCCGGTCGGCCCCCTTTGCGGCGTCGGTAATCGCCTTCAGCTGCTTGGCCTTGTCGCCATAGGCTTCCCATTCCATCGCAAAGCCCTGATCCGGGTCGACGGAGCCATCGCGGGCGGGAAGATCGCGGACATGGCCGTAACTGGCCAGCACGCGATACTCCTTGCCCAGATATTTCTCGATCGTCTTTGCCTTTGCGGGCGATTCGACAATGACCAGTTGCATGATGGTTTGACGGCCTCTTACGTGTGTACGCGCGAGGGTGGGGATCGCATCCCCGCCCCGTCAAGCGTCGCCATCGTGATTTCCGCAGGTAATGTCTGGAGCGATGTTAATCCTTGCGGTGCATTTTCCGGAGATTGGAGATCGACGATGCTGTCTTTTGAGCGGCTGATTCGCGAACATCGCTTGATTTCGCAGCTTGGCGGACAGCTTCGCCATGCCCTTTCGATCGGCGCGGATACGGCTGCCGCTCATGGCGCGATGACGACCCTGTCCGATACCCTGATCGCACATCTTCATGCCGAGGATTCGGAAATCTATCCCCAGCTGATGATCAGCCGCGACGCCGGGGCGGCTCATGCCGCAAGGGTGGCGGTCGAACGGTTCAAGACGCTGGCGTCGGACTGGATCGCCCATGTCGCATTCTGGACGCCATCGGCGATCAGCCAGAACCGGCCCGGGTTCGATGCTGCGACGCTGGCCATTCTCGCCCGGCTGGATGCCCGCATCGCCCAGGAAAACGAACTGCTCTACCCGATGGCGCTCAGTACCGCGAACCTGCCGCTGCGCGACCAGGCGGCCTGACGATCCACGGGTTCAGCCCGGCTGACCCGCCATCAGCCGGCGCCTGACCGCCAGCAGATCGTCCCGCGACCGAAGCAGCGTGGACAAGTCCCCGCCGCACGCCGCCAGCATGGCGGACGCGATCCGCTGCGCCTCGGCCAGCAGGGTGCGGCCGGCATCGGTCAGCGTCACGCGCACCACGCGCTCGTCCCGATCGTCCCGCCGCCGCGCGACCAGACCGCTCGCTTCCATCCTCTTGATCATCGGCGTCAGCGTGTTGGATTCAAGGAACAGCTGATCCCCCAGCTCTCCCACGCTCTGTCCGTCGCGCGCGCCCAGTAACAGCAGGGCGAGATATTGGGGGTACGTCACCCCCAGCGAGTCGAGCAGCGGCTTGTACGCGCGCGTCACGGCCATCGCCGTCGAATGGACGGAAAAGCAGAACAGCTGGTCGAGCGGGTTGGCGGGCGGCGTCTCGGTCATGCAACAGATTTAATCGCAGGCGATTTAATCGCAAGCCTTGACGGTCAGAAGCAGGATACACATATATCGTACACGATTTAACCGCAAACGATGGAGATTGATGATGGCGACCAAGATTCTGTATCGCACCACGGCAACCGCAACCGGCGGCCGCGACGGGCGCGCGGCCACCACCGACGGCGCGCTTGATGTCGCGCTGGCCATGCCGGTCGAACTTGGCGGCAATGGCAAGGGGAACAATCCGGAACAGCTGTTTGCGGCGGGCTATGCCGCCTGCTTCCTCAGCGCGCTGAAGTTTTCCGCGTCACAGGCCGGCACAAAGCTGCCTGCCGAAACCAGCATCGCCGCAACCGTCGGCATCGGCCCGCGCGAAGATGTCGGCTTTGGCCTGACCGTCGATCTGGTCGCCACCATCCCCGGCCTGGATGCCGCAGAGGCAAAGGCGCTGCTGGATACCGCGCACACGGTCTGCCCCTATTCGCACGCGACGCGGGGCAACATCCCGGTGAACATCACCCTCGCCTGACCCACGGCCCGGCAACGGTCAGGCAAAGATATCCGCCTCCGTTTCCGGGTCTTCCGGTTCCAGCACGCGATAGGCGGCGACCCCCACCTGGGTCGTCGCCATCATGCTGATGGCCAGCAGTCCGTTGGTCAGGATGGAAAACCAGAGCGGCAGGGCGTCCAGCGCGACGTCCATAACCCATATTTCGGCCGCCAGCGCCGCGCCCAGCGGCACCACGGCCAGGATGAGCAGCGCCGAAATCGGCGTAACCGACGCCTGCGTCCTGCGCCAGCTTTCGCCCAAAGCATCCCCGATCGTCCTGCCCTCCGCAATCAGGATCGCGCCCGCAACTGCCCAGCGGCTGGCGACATAGATGCCCGGCAGGACCAGCATCAGCACTCCAAGCGCGATGCCCAGCGTTGCCACCAGGTTGAGCAGATACAGTGCGACAATCCGGCCATTGCCCGGCGCGATGGACGATCCGGCAGCGGTCAACGCCGCCCGAATCTGCCACTGGACCAGGGCAATCGTGACGACCGAAACGACCAGATTGATCCCGACGGCCACCGATGGATTGGCGTTCAACATCGCGTCGGCCGCCATCCCGGCCGCCCAGTGCCCGGCCAGGATCATGGCATAGGTCGGCAGGATCGCGGGCAACGGATCGAGCGCCGCGCTGACCAGCGCGCCGAACCGCACGGTGGTCACCCGATCATCCATTGGCGCTGACCCGTCCGCCGGCATGCCGTTCCAGCCGACCGGCCAGTTCCAGTTCCAGCAGCACCATCGCCACCATGGCCGGGCTGACGCCGGACTGACGGATCAGTTCGTCCACGGCGACCGGAACCGGGCCCAGCAGGTCAGTGACCGCTCGGCGCTCCGCCTCGCCCGGGTCGGCGTCCGGCCCTGCATCGAACCGGCTGGCCGGCGCACGGACGCTGCGCGCGTCGATCGGCCGGATCATCTCCAGCACATCGGCGGCATTCTGGACCAGCGTCGCGCCTTCGCGGATCAAGAGGTTGCAGCCCTGTGCTCGCGGATCGATCGGGCTGCCGGGCACGGCCATCACCTCTCGCCCAGCCTCGCCCGCCAGCCGCGCGGTGATCAGCGATCCCGAACGCGGCGCGGCCTCCACGACCACGGTGCCAAGCGCCAGCCCGGCGATGATCCGGTTGCGCGCCGGAAAGAACCGGGCCAGCGGCTCCGTGCCCGGCGGCTGTTCCGCGATCAGCAGCCCCTGGCTCGCCACCTGCTCCTGAAGCTCGCGATTTTCCGGCGGAAAGGCGATGTCGATGCCGCTGGCGATCACACCGATGGTGCCGGTGCCGATCGATCCGTGATGCGCAGCGGTATCAATGCCCCGCGCCAGGCCCGACACGACCGTCACCCCGGCCTCGCCAAGCCCATGGGCGAGCTGGCGGGCAAAGCGGCATGCCGCGGCCGAGGCATTGCGCGCGCCCACCATCGCCACCACCGGCCGCGACACCAGCCCCCGGTCCCCGCGCGTCACCATGACCGCAGGCGCACTATCCAGTTCGGCCAGCAGCGCGGGATAGTCCCCCTCGTCCCGGAACCAGTATTGCCCGCCCAGCCGCTCCACCGCCGCACGCTCGCGCTCGGCGCTGCGCAGATCGGCGATCACCGGCGGCCGGCCCCCGCCCCGCAGCGCCAGATCGGGCAGCGCGGCCAATGCCGCCGCCGGGGTTCCGAACCGGGCGATCAACTGAACATAGGTGACCGGGCCGATGCCCGGCGTGCGGATCAGCCGCAGTCGGTCAAGGACGGGATCGCTCATCCGGCGGCGCGCTTCGATCCGCCGATGCGCGGTTCCTGCCCCCGCATCAGCCGCGCGATATTCTCCCGATGCTTCCACAGCACGATCAGCGCCAGCGCCAGCAGGACGGGCAACAGATCGGCCCGGCCCAGCGCAACTGCGGCCACCGGCGCGCTCACCGCCGCGCTCATCCCCGCCACGGACGAGATGCGCAGCACCGCCAGCAGGCCCAGCCAGACCAGCGCATAAACCAGCCCGATCGGCCAGTGGAATGCCAGCACCACGCCCATCAGCGTCGCAACCCCCTTGCCCCCGCGAAACCGCAGCCAGACCGGATAGCAATGGCCGATGAACGCGGCGGCACCGGCAAGGATCTGTTCGCCGGGGAACAGCGCCCCGGCAATCGCCACCGCGACCAGTCCCTTTGCCATGTCCAGCAGCAGCGTGGCGGCCGCCAGCCCCTTGCGTCCCGTGCGCAGCACATTGGTGGCACCGATATTGCCCGATCCGATGCTGCGCAGATCGCCCGCCCCCGCCGCACGCGTCAGCAGCACACCGAACGGGATCGACCCCAGCAGATAACCGGTCAGCAGCGCCAGCGCCGGTGCCTGCCACAGGATTTGCGTTTCCATTGCCCTCGTCTCCGCCGTGGGGACACCGGTGTTCGGGCCATCAGTCGGCTGTCGCCAATCGGTTAGTGGGTTGATTCTTGCCATGCAACCGCCGCACAGGATGGATGCGATGCCCGCCGACCTGCGCCCCGTCCTGTTCTTTGATTCCGGGATCGGCGGCCTGTCCGTGCTTGGCCCGTCCCGTGCGGTGCTGCCGCAGATGCCGCTGGTCTATGTCGCCGATTCGGCGGGCTATCCCTATGGCACTCGAAGCGAGGCGGAAATTGCGGCGCGCGTGCCCGCCCTTTTGGGCAGGCTGGCGGAACGGTTCGATCCCCGACTGATCGTGATTGCGTGCAACACCGCATCCACCATCGCGCTGTCGGCGGTGCGATCGGCGCTTGATCTGCCGATCGTCGGGACGGTCCCCGCGATCAAGCCCGCCGCCGAACTCAGCCGGACACGCGTCATCGGCGTGCTGGGCACAGAGGCAACGGTGCGCCAGCCCTATGTCGACGATCTTGCGGCACGCTTTGCCCCCGACTGTACCGTCATCCGGCACGGATCGGCGGCGCTGGTCGACCTGGCCGAACGGCACCTGGCGGGCGAACCGACCGAACCGGCGGAATATCGCGCTGTTCTGGACGGCCTGTTCACACAGCCCGATGGCGACCGCATCGACGTGATCGTCAATGCCTGCACGCATTTCCCGCTGGTCGAGGCGCAGCTGGCCGCCGCCACGGCGCATCCCGTCCGCTTTGTCGATGGCGGACCCGGGATCGCACGGCGCATCGCCCATCTGACCGATGGTCAGGCATGGCCGGACACCCCGCCGCCGGGGCAGGCGGTCTTTACCCGCATGGACGATCATTCCCGCCGATTGGCCCCGGCGCTCAACCGGTTCGGCATCACCGAAATCGGGCCGCTCTGACGCCCCGTCCGGCGGATCTGCTCCGGTCAGCCGTTCGTCAGTTCAGGGGTCACCCCGCCGATCAGCGATCGATAGCGTCGCTCCATCGCCCGATGCGCCATGCGGACGGACGTGTCGTTGGACTGTTCGGCAAGCTGGCGGCACTGCGCGGCGCGCCGTTGATAATAGGCCCGATCATCAGCGATCATCGGATTGCCCTTTCGGCCCGCAATCAAGGCGTGGCCACAGGAGATACGACTCAGGGGGTCGTAATGAATAAACCCTATCACATTGATCGCCGGACGGGGGCGAATTGCGACAAAGCGTTGTAAAAAGCTGAATTGTTTCAGTTTCTTGGTGGACACGGCAGGGTTGATGGCCGCGGATGCCCGCCCCAAGATGCTGGAAATGCTGTTCGATTGCCGCTAATGGCCCCGTGATGAGCATCGACGCCCAGCATGCGCCCATGGTCGATTACGGCCGCGCCTTTTCGGCAGCAATTGATCGGCTTCATGCCGAAGGGCGCTATCGCGTCTTTATCGACATCCTGCGGAACAAGGGGATGTTTCCCAATGCCCGCTGCTTCGCGGGGCATAACGGCCCGAAACCGATCACCGTCTGGTGTTCCAACGATTATCTGACGATGGGCCAGCATCCGGACGTCATCGCGGCGATGGAAGCCGCGCTGCACGATGTCGGCGCGGGATCGGGCGGCACGCGCAACATCGGCGGCAACACGCATTACCATGTCGATCTGGAGGCCGAGCTGGCCGACCTGCACGACAAGGAAGCGGCGCTGCTGTTTACCTCCGGCTATGTGTCGAACGAAGCGACGCTTTCCACCCTGGCCCGGATCCTGCCCGGCTGCATCATCTATTCGGACGAGCTGAACCACGCATCGATGATCGCGGGCATCCGCAATTCGGGCTGCGAAAAGCGCGTGTTCCGCCACAATGACCTGGCGCATCTGGAAGAACTGCTGGCTGCAGACGACCCGTCGGCGCCAAAGCTGATCGCGTTCGAAAGCGTCTATTCGATGGACGGCGACATTGCCCCCATCCACGCCATTTGCGACCTGGCCGACAAGTACAACGCCCTCACCTATCTGGATGAAGTGCACGCCGTCGGCATGTACGGCGCGCGTGGCGGCGGGATTTCCGAACGGGACGATGCGGCATCGCGGCTGACCATCATCGAAGGGACGCTGGGCAAGGCGTTCGGCGTCATGGGCGGCTATATCGCGGCCGACCGCAACATCATCGACGTGATCCGCAGCTATGCGCCCGGGTTCATCTTTACCACGTCGCTGTCCCCGGTGCTGGTCGCCGGCGCGCTGGCCAGCGTTCGCCACCTGAAGGCATCCAGCGTCGAGCGCGACGGGCAACAGGCCGCAGCGGCGATGCTAAAGACGATGTTCGCCGATGCCGGCCTGCCGGTGATGGCATCGACGACGCATATCGTGCCGCTGATGGTCGGCGATCCTGTCAAGGCAAAGCGGATCAGCGACATCCTGCTCGCCGAATACGGCGTCTATGTTCAGCCGATCAATTATCCCACCGTGCCGCGCGGCACCGAACGGCTGCGCTTCACGCCCGGCCCGTCGCATGACGAAGGGATGATGCGCGATCTGACCGAGGCGCTGGTCGAAATCTGGGGCCGGATGGAGCTGAAGCGCGCGGCCTGATCCGCAGCGAGCCTGCACCGGCCCGCCGCTGCATCCCCCGGTTTTTGCTTCCCCTTGGGGCCTGCCATGCCTATATGCTCGGCATGGCAACGACACCCGAAAACGCACCCAATTCCAGTGACTATGGCGCCGATTCAATCAAGGTCCTGAAGGGACTGGACGCCGTCCGCAAACGCCCCGGCATGTATATCGGCGACACCGATGACGGTTCCGGCCTGCATCACATGGTGTTCGAGGTGTCGGACAATGCGATCGACGAGGCGCTGGCCGGGCATTGCGACCTCATCCTGATCACGCTCAACGCCGACGGATCGGTCAGCGTCGAGGATAACGGCCGCGGCATCCCCACTGGCATCCATGCCGAAGAAGGCGTGTCGGCTGCCGAAGTCATCATGACCCAGCTGCACGCCGGCGGAAAGTTCGAGAACACGTCGGAAGGCAACGCCTACAAGGTGTCCGGCGGCCTGCACGGCGTGGGCGTTTCGGTGGTCAACGCACTGTCCGAATGGCTCGACCTCAACATCTGGCGCGATGGCCAGGAACATTACATGCGCTTTCGCCACGGCGATGCAGAAGCGCCGCTCAAGGTGGTCGGCCCGTCCGACGGCAAGAAGGGGACGCGCGTCACCTTCCTGGCCAGCCCCGCGACGTTCAAGATCACCGAATATGATTTCGACAAGCTGGAACATCGCTATCGCGAGCTGGCCTTCCTCAATTCCGGCGTCCGGCTGAAGCTGCGCGACCATCGGCACGAAGAGCCGAAGGAAGTGGAATTGTTCTACGAAGGCGGCATTGCCGCGTTCGTCAAATGGCTCGATCGCAACAAGCAGGCGCTGATCCCCGAACCGATCGCGATTGTCGGCAACCGCGACGATGTCGGCATCGACGTCGCGCTGGAATGGAACGACAGCTATTATGAAAATGTGCTGTGTTTCACCAACAACATCCCGCAACGGGATGGCGGCACCCACCTGGCGGCGTTCCGCGCCGCGCTGACGCGCACCATCAACAGCTATGCCGACAAGTCGGGGATGCTGAAAAAGGAAAAGGTGACGCTGACCGGCGACGATATGCGCGAAGGGCTGACCGCCATCGTGTCGGTCAAGCTGCCCGATCCCAAATTTTCGTCGCAGACCAAGGACAAGCTGGTTTCATCCGAGGTGCGCCAGCCGCTGGAAAGCCTGATGGCCGACAAGCTGGCCGAATGGTTGGAGGAAAATCCCCAGTCCGCACGGCAGGTGATCCAGAAGGTGATCGACGCCGCCGCCGCGCGCGAGGCGGCCAAGCGCGCCCGCGAACTGACCCGGCGCAAGGGTGTGATGGATATCGCCAGCCTGCCCGGCAAACTCGCCGATTGTCAGGAACGCGATCCAGCCAAGTCCGAACTGTTCCTGGTCGAGGGCGATTCGGCAGGCGGATCGGCCAAGCAGGGCCGCGACCGGCATTTCCAGGCGATCCTGCCCCTGCGCGGAAAGATCCTGAACGTCGAACGCGCCCGGTTCGACCGGATGCTGTCCAGCCGCGAAATCGGCACGCTGATCCAGGCGATGGGCACCGGCATCGGCCGCGACGATTTCAACATCGAGAAGCTGCGTTATCACAAGATCGTGATCATGACCGACGCCGATGTCGACGGCGCGCATATCCGCACGCTGCTGCTCACCTTCTTCTATCGCCAGATGCCCGAAATCATTGAAAAGGGGCACCTCTTCATCGCTCAGCCGCCACTGTACAAGGCAGCGCGCAACCGGTCCGAAGTGTATCTGAAGGACGATGCCGCGCTAGATCAGTATCTGATCGAACATGGCGTCGGACAGGCGGTGCTGGAGGGGCCGGGCGGCGCACGGACCGGGGCCGATCTGGCGCTGCTGGTCGATCATGCCCGGCGGATGCGGGTGCTGATGCGCTATGTGCCGCGCCGCTACGACCCCTCGCTGATCGAGGCGCTGGCGCTGGGCGGGGCGCTTGATCCGGGTGCCAGCCGCGAGGATCGCGAATCGCGGCTGTCGGCGGTGGCCGACCGGCTGCAGCGCACCGATGACGAGGCGCGGTGGAGCGTCTCGCTCACCGGCGAAGGCGGCTATCATTTCCAGCGCGCGTGGCGCGGCGTCACCGATCACCACATTGTCGAGGCCGCGTTCCTTGGATCGGCCGAGGCGCGCAAGCTGCACGGCCTGGCGAACGAACAGGCCGAAGCCTATGCCGGGCTGTCGCGGCTGACCTCCGCCCGCAGCGCGGCACAGGCGACCGACGACGCCCCGGCAGAAGAGGGCGCCGAGGAAGCCGTCGCCCCGGCCATGGCGGCCAAGGGCGAAACGCTGATCGCACGGCCCAGCCAGCTGCTCGACGCGGTGCTTGCCGCCGGGCGCAAGGGGCTGTCGATCCAGCGGTACAAGGGGCTGGGCGAAATGAACGCCGAACAGCTGTGGGAAACCACGCTCGATCCCACCCACCGTTCGATGCTGCGCGTCACCATCGAACAGGCGGACGTGGCGGATGAGGTGTTCACCAAGCTGATGGGCGATGTCGTCGAGCCGCGCCGCGAGTTTATTCAGGAAAACGCCCTGAACGTCGCCAATCTCGACGTCTGATCAATTCCGAGTCGCTCCTGCCGGTCGCCCGCGCGGCAACCGGCGGCGGGCGGCCGGTTCCATCGAATTGGGGTCATCCGTCGCCGGACTCCCACTGTTCGCCGCAACCTGCTGGTCAGGTGAGCGGAGTCTCCGCATGGCAATCCCATGCGAAGGGGGCTTCGATATCTTGCGGCATTGCTGGCGGTGGCAGCACCAGCCTGTGCATCCCATGGCGGCGAGGCGGATGTCATCGCCGCTCCGGTGGTGTTTCAGACCGGCATGGCCAGCTTTTTCGCCGCTGAAATGGCCGGTCGTCGTACCGCCAGCGGCGAACGCTGCGATCCGGGCAGCCTGACCGCGGCGCACCGCACCCTGCCCTTCGGCACCCGCGTCCGGGTGACCAATCCCGACACCGGCAAATCGGTCATCGTCCGCATCAACGATCGCGGCCCCTTTGCCCGTGGCCGCGTGATCGACCTGTCCCGCGCCGCCGCCAATGAAATCGGCCTGGTCGCGCGCGGCCATGGCGAGGTGCATCTGGCACTGGCCGATCAGGACCAGGACGCGCAGCCCGCGGATTGATCCGGTGGTTGGCGCATTCCCGCAAACGCGCTAGCGCATGGCGGCATGAGCAGCCGCCATTCCATCTCGATCACCGCCATGCCGGACGACATCGACCAGCTGGGTCATGTCAACAATGCCGTCTGGGTGCGCTGGATTCAGGATGTAGCCGCCGCGCACTGGCACGCCGTCGCCCGGCCTGAGCATCAGGAAACCTATGTCTGGGTCGTGGTCCGGCACGAAATCGATTATCGCGGCAATGTGACCGTCGGTCAGACGGTGCGCGCCGACACCTGGGTCGGCGATCATGGCGGCGCCCGGTTCGACCGCTTCGTCCGCTTCACCGGCCCCGATGGCCGGGTGAAGGTGGAGGCAAAGACCACCTGGGCGCTGGTCGATATCGCCACCGGCCGGATCAGCCGCCTGACCCCGGAAATCGCAGCGCCGTTTCTGGTCGACGACGGCACGGGCCAGGACTGACCGGTCCGCCGCTAACCGCTGTTGCGCAGCGCCGTGGCGATGGCGTTGATCGTCAGCAGGATGCCCTCCTCGATCCGCGGATCAGCCTCGCCCGCCCGGTGCCGCTTCAGCAGTTCGACCTGCAACAGGTTCAGCGGCTCGATATAGGGCAGTCGCAGGCGCACGGACGTTTCGGTCACCGGCTGATGTTCCAGCAGGCGCGACTGACCCGTCACCGTCAGCAGCCCCTCGCACGTCAGCGACCAGCCATCGCGGATCTGCCCGAAAATCGCATCGGCGGCGTCCCGGTCCTCGACCAGCGCGGCATATCGCGCCGCCAGGCCCATGTCCGATTTCGCCAGCACCATTTCCATGTTGGACAGGGTGGCGGCGAACAGCGGCCATTGCTGATGCATCGCGCTCAGCAGCCCCTTGTCGGGGAATGCGGCGATCGCCTGACCCACGCCGAACCATCCGGGCAGCATCACCCGCGCCTGTGCCCAGCTGAACACCCAGGGGATCGCGCGCAGATCCTCGATCGCGTCGGATTTCTTGCGGCTGGCCGGGCGCGATCCGATCTTCAGGCCGGCAATCTCGTTGATCGGCGTCATCTGCCGGAAAAACTGCCGGAACCCCGGCGTTTCGTACACCAGCCCGCGATAGGTGGAAAAGGCGGTCGCCGACAGGGCGTCCATCGCCGCCTCGAACCGCGCCTGATCGGCATGGGGCAGCCGCGCCGGCTCCATGCTGGCCAGCAGGGTGGCGGACACCATGGTTTCCAGATTGGCCGCCGCCTGTTCGACCGAGCCATATTTGGCGGCGATCACCTCGCCCTGTTCGGTAATGCGGATGCGGCCGCCCACCGTCCCGGCGGGCTGGGCGCGGATCGCGGCAAAGGCGGAACCCCCGCCCCGGCCGACCGCCCCGCCGCGGCCATGGAACAGCTGCAACCGCACGCCCGCTGCATCGAACACCGGTTTCAGCGCCGTCGATCCCTTGGACAGTTGCCAGGTGGAGGTCAGATAGCCGCCATCCTTGTTGCTGTCCGAATATCCGATCATCACCTCCTGGTACCCGCGCGCACGGGCGATGCTGGCCACTGCGGGCTGGGCCAGGAACCGCTCCATGATCGCCGCGCCCGCCTCCAGATCGGCGACCGTCTCGAACAGCGGCACGGCCATGATCGCTGCCTCGGGCGGCTCGCCGGGGCGATACAGGCCCACCTCGCGCAACAGCAGATTGACCTCCATCAGGTCGGAAACCGACTGGGTCATCGACACGATATATTGCCGGATCGCGGCTGCACCGAACCGTTCATGCACGCTGGCTGCGGTTCGCAGGATGGCCAGCTCGCCCGCCGTTTCCTCGGAATAATCGCCATGCGGCACCGACAGCGGACGCGGGCTGGCCAATTCGCGCGACAGCAGCGCGATCCGCGCCTCCTCATCCAGCGCGGCATAGTCCGCCTCGACGCCCGCAACCTTGAGCAGTTCGGCCACCACCCGCTCATGCACGGCACTGTTCTGGCGCATGTCGAGCGTGGCCAGGTGAAATCCGAACACCTCGACTGCCCGGATCAGCCGGCCCAGCGCGCCGCCCGTGGCCAGCGTGCCGCCCCCGCTGGAGGCAAGGCCGTGCGCGATCGCCACCAGGTCGCGGCGAAACTCGCCCGGCCCGGCATAGGCATCCCCGCTCAGGAACCCCGGCCGGGGCGGTTCGCTGCCCGCCAGCTGGCGATGGGTTTCGGCCAGCCGGGCATAAATGCCCGACAGCGCCCGGCGATACGGCTCGTCCGCCCGGCTGGTCGCGCCATCGCCGCTCGCCTCGGCCAGTGCCAGCACGGCATCGGTCACAGCGACATGGCGGGTGGAAATGGACAGCTCTGCGCCCAGCTTGTGGATCGCATCCAGATAATGGCCGATGACCGCCTCTGCCGCCCGGCGGAACGCATGGGCCATCGCATCGGCGGTGACGAACGGATTGCCGTCGCGGTCGCCGCCGATCCAGCTGCCCGGCCGCAGAAATGCGGGCACCCGTTCGCCCAGCAGCCGGTCCCAGCGGGCATAGAGCAGCGGCAGCGCGGGCAGGAACACCTCACGCAGATAGGACAGGGCGGTTTCCACCTCGTCCGCCACCTTCAGCTTGTCGGGGCGCAGCACCCGCGTCTGCCAAAGGAGCGCGATCTGGCGCAGCAGCGCCTCGTCCACCGCATCGCCATCGGGCGTCGTCCCCTCACCCCGGTCGCGCATCGCCATCAATTCGGCGATGCGATTGCGATGGTCGATCAGGCTCTTGCGCCGCACCTCCGTGGGGTGCGCGGTCAGCACCGGCGCGATCAGCCCGTCGGCCAGCAGGTCGCGGACCGCGGCGGCATCGATGCCATGCTCCTTCAGCTTCGCCAGCGCATCGTCGACGCCGGTGCCGGGATCGACGGAGACGCCCTGCCGGTCCTCCGCCAGATTGGCCAGCATCGAAAACAGCATGAACCCGCGCGCAAACTCCAGTGCCTCGTCCAGGTCAAGGCCGGACAATTCGGCATCGCTCGCCTCGCCGCCGGGCGTTTCGATATGGCGCCGCACCGATGCAGAGCGAATCGCCTCGATCCGGTTGAACAGCGCTTCTCCGCCATAGGCGCGGATGACGTCGCCCAGCATGCCGCCAAGCAGTTTCAGATCGGGGTGATTTGCGATGGTGGGAAGCGTGGCCATGCAATTATGCTGCACCGCAACCGCATTTTGCGCAACGCATTGTTATCGGTATCGCCTCTTTGCGCATAGCTATTCGCCCGCTAACCGCTACCGTGAAATACCATCGTGGAGCACCCCAATGAAAACCCGTGCCGCCGTCGCCTTTGCCGCGAAACAGCCGCTCGAAATCGTCGAGCTTGATCTGGAAGGGCCAAAGGCCGGCGAGGTGCTGGTCGAAATCATGGCGACTGGCATCTGCCACACCGATGCCTATACGCTGGACGGGTTCGACAGCGAGGGGATTTTTCCCAGCGTGCTGGGGCATGAAGGCGCGGGCATCGTGCGCGAGGTCGGCCCCGGCGTCACTTCGGTAAAGCCCGGCGATCACGTCATCCCGCTCTATACCCCCGAATGTCGCCAGTGTAAGTCGTGCCTCAGCGGCAAGACCAACCTGTGCACCGCGATCCGCGCGACCCAGGGCAAGGGACTGATGCCCGACGGGACGACCCGGTTCAGCTACAAGGGGCAGCCGGTCTTTCATTACATGGGCTGTTCGACCTTTTCGAACTTCACCGTCCTGCCCGAAATCGCGGTGGCGAAAATCCGCGAGGACGCGCCGTTCCAGTCGAGCTGCTATATCGGTTGCGGCGTGACGACCGGTGTGGGCGCGGTCATCAACACCGCCAAGGTGCAGGTGGGCGACAATGTCGTCGTCTTCGGTCTGGGCGGCATTGGCCTCAACGTCATTCAGGGCGCCCGGCTGGCGGGTGCGGACCGGATCATCGGCGTCGACATCAACCCGGAACGCGAGGAATGGGGCCGCCGCTTCGGCATGACCGCGTTCCTGAACAGCAAGGGGATGAGCCGCGAGGACGTGGTGGCCCGGATCGTCGAGATGACGGACGGCGGCGCGGACTATACCTTTGACGCCACCGGCAACACCGATGTGATGCGTACCGCGCTTGAGGCGTGCCATCGCGGCTGGGGTACCAGCATCATCATCGGCGTGGCAGAGGCGGGCAAGGAAATCGCCACCCGCCCGTTCCAGCTGGTGACGGGCCGCAACTGGCGCGGCACCGCGTTCGGCGGGGCAAAGGGGCGGACCGACGTTCCCAAGATCGTGGACATGTACATGCAGGGCAAGATCGAGATCGATCCGATGATCACCCATGTCATGGGGCTTGAGGAGATCAACACCGCGTTCGACCTGATGCACGCGGGCAAGAGCATCCGCAGCGTCGTGGTCTATTAAGCGAAAGACAGCACTGGGCGCACAATTCGCGCCCTCCCCCCGAGTGACGGAGTAACGGCAATGTTGAATCACGTGATGGTCGGATCAAGCGACCTGGACCGGTCAAAGGCATTTTATGACAAGGTGCTGGCAGTGCTGGGTGCGGGCGAGCCGCTGAGCAATATTGCGCCAAGCGGGCACACCCGCCTCATCTACATGCACGACGGCACAATGTTCATCGTGACACAGCCAATCAACAGCGAACCGGCGACGGTCGCCAATGGCGGGACGATCGCGTTCAAGTGCCACTCGGCGGAACAGGTCAAGACGTTCCACGATGTCGCCGTCGCGGCCGGGGGCACGTCGTGCGAAGATCCGCCGGGCCTGCGTGACGGCAGCCTGGGGCCGATGCACCTGTCCTATGTGCGCGATCCCGATGGCCACAAGCTGTGCGCGATCTGGCGGCCCTGACCATGGAAACGGTTTCGACCGCGCGGGCATTCGGGGGGACGCAGGGTGTGTATCGCCATGCGTCCTCGGCGACAGGCACGCCGATGACCTTTTCGGTCTATCTGCCGCCGCACCGGTCCGGCGACCGGATGCCCGTACTGTGGTATCTGTCCGGCCTGACCTGCACCCACGCCAATGTCACGGAAAAGGGCGAGTATCGCCGCGCCTGCGCCGATCATGGCGTCATCTTTGTCGCGCCGGATACCAGCCCGCGCGGCGACGAAGTGCCCGATGACGATGCCTATGATTTTGGCAAGGGCGCGGGCTTTTACGTCGATGCGACCGAAGCGCCCTGGGCCACGCATTTCCGGATGCGCAGTTATATCGAGGATGAGTTGCCGGCGCTGATCGCGCGCGAATTTCCGATGGCCGATCTGACGCGGCAGGGCATTACCGGCCATTCGATGGGCGGGCATGGCGCGCTGACCATCGCGCTGCGCCATGCGGACCGGTTCCGTTCGGTATCCGCCTTTGCCCCGATCAGTTCGCCGCTTGCCTGTCCCTGGGGGGAAAAGGCGCTGACCGGCTATCTGGGTGCGGATCGCGCCGCCTGGCGGGCCTATGACGCCTGCGCACTGATCGATGACGGCGCGGTTCTGCCCGATCTGCTGGTGGATCAGGGGGCGGCCGATCCGTTCCTGGCCGAACAGCTGAAACCCGAATTGCTGGAACAGGCCTGTTCACGCGCCGGGATCGATCTGACCCTACGGCTGCAACCGGGCTATGACCACAGCTACTATTTCATCTCGACCTTCATGGCCGATCATGTGGCGTGGCACGCGGAGCGGCTGACCGCCCCGCGTGACTGAACACGCTTACAGCTGGTCGTCGTCCTCGTCGTCCAGGTCCAGATCATCGCGCTCGCCATCCAACGGCACGATCCCGTCCAGCTCGTCCTCGTCTTCGTCCTCGTCCTCATCCTCGTCCTCGCCAAGGATCGTGAGGTCATCCTCCTCCTCGTCCTGAACCGCGTCCGGGTCCTGACCCAGATCGGGATTCATGTCGTTCTGGATCACGCCGTCGCCGGGGCCGCCGCCTTCCACTTCCAGGATTTCGGCGCGCTGGCTTTCATCATAGCCGTCCTCGTCATAACCGTCGTCATTCGGTCCAAGGTCGAACATCATTGCATCACCCTCCGTTTATGCCGACCGTCGGTGTGGCGGTCTTGCATGAACTGCGAACGAAGGCGTGTGTGGCGCGTTCCGGGGCGGTGAAAATTAAGCCTGTTGGGGACGAAACAATCGTCCGCGCTCGGTCACCAGCACGATGCCCAGGCCAACCCCGCCGCACAGGACAAAGCCCAGCGTCAGCGGCACGGTGGTGCCGTCGAACGACTGGCCGATCACCGCGCCCAGCACCGCGCCGCCCAGGCTGGACACAAAGCCCTGCATGCTGGACGCCACGCCCGCAACCTGCCCCATACGGTCCATCGCCATGGCCGAGAAATTGGTGTTGGCCAGCCCGAAACAGCCCATGGTCAGCGCCTGCATCACGATAAAGCTGCCCAGGGTTTCCCATCCCATCGCCTCGATGCCCAGATGGATCAGGGCAAAGCCGATCATGGCCAGCAACGCGCCATGGCTGATCACGCGCATTCCGAACCGCATGACGATACGGCTGTTCAGAAACGATGAAGCCGCCATCAGCCCGGCGACGCTGGCGAACACGATCACCAGCAATTCCGGCCGGCCGAACGTGTCGAACACGATCTGCTGCACCGATCCGACAAACCCGAACAGCGCACCCGACACGCACGCCGCGGTCAGCGTGTATCCGACGGAACAGCGATCCGACAGGACGATGCGCGCGCTGCCCGCCAGCCGGCCGATGGACAGCGGGATCCGGTCGGCCGGTGCCAGCGTCTCCGGCATCCGCACCACGAACCAGGTCAGGACCAGCGATGCGACGATCGCAATGCCGCCGAAAATCCAGCGCCACGGCGCGAACAGCAGCACGAACTGGCCAAATGCCGGCGCGATGACCGGCGCGGCCATGAACACGATGAACGCCATGCTCATTACCCGCGCCATGGCCCGTCCAGAAAAGCAGTCGCGGACCAGCGCGATGGTCACCACCCGCCCCGCCGCCACCGCCATGCCGGACACGAACCGCGCGATCAGCAACAGCGTGAAACTGGCGGAAAAGGCCGCGACGATGTTGGTCACGACATACAGCGCGATGGCGATGACCAGCACCGGCTTGCGCCCGAACCGGTCGGCCAGCGGGCCATGGACCAGCTGCGCCAGCGAAAAGCCGAGCAGAAAGGCGGTGATGACGAACTGCCGCCGATTATCCTCCGTCACGCCCAGCGCCTCGCCGATGGCAGGCAGTGCGGGCAGCATCGAATCGATGCCCAGCGCCGTCAGCGCCATGATCGCCGCGATCAGCGCGACGAATTCGGCAAAGGGCAAGGGCGACCGGTCGAGCGATGCTCGCGCTGGGCTGTCCACTGTGCTGGCTCCATGACGGGAGACCGCGAACGCGGCCGGATAACTGAACACGGACCGGTCGCATGGTGCAACCGCCGGTCGCGATGCCTCTGCACCCGCCGGGCCCGCGTTTCAACCCTGTTCGGGGCGGATGGTTCATCCTATCTTGGCCCCATCAACAGCCATCACCCGGTCGGAACGAATGACGATGCTCGATACCCCCCTTGCCGAAATCCCCCTGCTGTCGCTGGCCAGCGCCGACGCCGATCCCGACGAATTTGCCGCGGCGCTTGGCGGATCGTTCGCCCGGTTCGGCTTTGCGATGGTCAGCGATCACGGCGTCGATGCCGCGCTGGTCGCCCGCGCCTGGGCCGCGACGGAGGCGTTCTTTGCCCTGCCGGAGGATGAAAAGCGGCGCTACCACATCCCCGGCGGCGGCGGCGCGCGCGGCTATACCCCGTTCAAGACGGAGATCGCCAAGGGCGCATCGCACGTCGACCTCAAGGAATTCTGGCACATCGGCCGCGAACTGCCCGCCGATCATCCCTATCAGCGGTTCATGTCCCCCAATGTCTGGCCCGATCAGCCGGACGGGTTCAAGGACACGTTCCTGACGCTGTTTTCGGCGCTGGACCGGGCGGGCGACCGCCTGCTTTCCGCGATCGCCCGCTATCTGGACCTGGCGCCCGACTGGTTCGACCCCGCGGTAAAGGACGGCAATTCGGTGCTGCGCCTGCTCCATTATCCCCCCGTGCCCGCCGATGCCCCCGAAGTGCGGGCCGGCGCGCATGAGGATATCAACCTGATCACCCTGCTGCTCGGCGCAGAGGAAGCCGGGCTGGAACTGCTCGACCGCGATGGCCGCTGGCTGCCGGTCAAGCCGCCGGAAGGCGCGATGGTCGTCAATGTCGGCGACATGCTGCAACGGCTGACCAACCATGTCCTGCCGTCGACCACGCACCGCGTCGTCAACCCCGCCCCGGAACGGCGCGGCTATTCCCGCTATTCCATGCCGTTCTTCCTGCATCCGGCGCCGGATTTCATGATCAGGACGCTGCCCGGCTGCATCAGCGCGGATCGGCCGAACCGCTATCCCGAACCGATCACCGCCCATGACTATCTGCTGGAGCGGCTGGTCGAGATCGGGTTGATCAAGAAATAAGCTTGCGTGCAGCGCCAGCATTCTGTGCAAAAAATGCGCAACGATGCTGGACGCCGCCGACAAGCGCGGCTAGTCGCCGGTCGTTCGGGAACAAGAGGGCGACATGGGCGACAGTTTGCGGGTGGCAATTGCGGGACTTGGCACGGTGGGCGCGGGGGTTGTCCGCCTGATCGATACCAATGCCGGCCTGATCGCGCGGCGCGCCGGCCGCCCGATCGAGGTGGTGGCCGTGTCCGCCCGCGACCGCAGCAAGGATCGCGGCATCGACATGGGCCGGTTCGACTGGGTCGATGATCCCGTCGATCTGGCGCGCCATGGCAATGCAGATGTAGTGGTCGAACTGGTCGGCGGGTCGGACGGCCCCGCCCTTGCCCTTGCCCGCGCGACGCTGGCCAGCGGCAAGGGGCTGGTCACCGCCAACAAGGCGATGATCGCGCATCACGGCCTGGAACTCGCCTCGGCGGCGGAGGCCGCTGCCGTCCCGCTGAAGTTCGAGGCCGCGGTGGCCGGCGGCGTGCCCGTCATCAAGGGGCTGCGCGAAGGCGCTGCCGCCAACGAACTGACCCGCGTGGCTGGGATCCTCAACGGCACCTGCAACTTCATCCTGTCCAAGATGGAGGCGGAGGGCCGCGATTTCGCCGATGTGCTGGCCGAAGCGCAGCGGCTGGGCTTTGCAGAGGCGGACCCCAGCTTCGACATTGACGGCGTGGATGCCGCGCACAAGCTGTCGATCCTGGCCGCGCTGGCATTCGGCACCCGGCCCGCATTCGGCAGCGTCGCGATCAGCGGTATCCGCCACGTCATCGCCGCCGATATCGCAGAGGCGGCGGCGCTGGGCTATCGCATCCGCCTGGTCGGCATTGCCGAGGCGGGCTCGAACGGGCTGTTTCAGCGGGTGCATCCGCATCTGGTGCCGATGGATCACCCGCTGGCCCATGTCACCGGATCGCTGAACGCGGTGATGGCAGAGGGCAATTTCGTCGGTCCGCTGCTGTTTCAGGGCCGCGGCGCGGGCGAAGGCCCGACGGCCAGCGCGGTCGTCGCCGACCTCATCGACATCGCGCGCGGCGAATATGGCCCGCCCTATGCCATGCCCGCCGATGCGCTGGCGGATGCAGAGCCGGAGGCGGCGGGCGAGCGCCGGGGCCGCGCCTATCTGCGCCTGACCGTGGCGGACAAGGTGGGCGTGCTGGCCGAAATCGCCGCCGCGATGCGCGATGCCGGGGTTTCCATCGAAAGCCTGATCCAGCGCGGGGCGGCCAGCGACGGCAGCGTTCTGGTCGTCATCGTCACGCATGAGGGGCCGGAACGCGCGGTTGCCCATGCGCTGGACAAGCTGAGCGGCAGCCCCAGCATCATCGGCCAGCCGATGTGGATGCACATTCTGGGTTAACGGCGCCCATTTCCGGAACAGCGGGCCGGTTTTTTCGGCCTTTTGGCCCGGCAACGTGCTCGACAAGTTCAGGCCGCTCGCCTATCGCCCGGCTCGCATAGGTATTCAGGGAGATACGCCGATCATGACAGCCGCCAGCTCGATCCTTGACCGCGTTCTCGTCCTCGAAATGGTCCGCGTGACGGAGGCCGCCGCCATCTCGTCGGCCAAGCTGATCGGCCGGGGCGATGAAAAGGCCGCCGACGCCGCTGCGGTAGAGGCGATGCGCGAGGCGCTGAACGAGCTGTACATGGACGGCACCGTCGTGATCGGAGAGGGCGAGCGCGACGAAGCGCCGATGCTCTATATCGGCGAAAAGGTCGGATCGGCGCCGGGCAAGGGGCCGCGCATCGACATCGCGCTCGACCCGCTGGAAGGAACGACGATCACCGCAAAGGCGGGGCCGAACGCGCTGGCCGTGCTGGCCATCGCGGAGGAAGGCGGCCTGCTCAACGCGCCCGACGTTTATATGGACAAGCTCGCCTGCGGTCCCGGCCTGCCGGACGACATCATCGACCTGAGCAAGAGCCCCACCGAAAATGTCAACGCGGTCGCCGCCGCGCGCGGGGTTCAGCCGAGCGATCTCAACATCTGCGTGCTGGATCGCCCGCGCCACGAAAAGCTGATCGCGGAACTGCGCGCCTGTGGCTGCGGCATCATGCTGATCCCCGATGGCGATGTTGCTGGCGTGATCGCGGTCGCGGATCCGGAAACCAATATCGACCTGTATATGGGTCAGGGCGGCGCGCCCGAGGGCGTGCTGGCGGCGGCTGCGCTCCGCTGCGTCGGCGGTCAGTTCAAGGGCCGGCTGGTGTTCCGCAACGACGATGAACGCGCCCGCGCCCGCAAATGGGGGATCGAGGATCTGGACAAGATCTATGACCTCAAGGAACTGGCCAAGGGCGACTGCATCTTTGCCGCGACCGGCGTCACCGACGGTTCGCTGCTCGACGGGGTCAAGCGCCTCAATGGCAAGCTGGTCACCGAAAGCGTGGTGATGCGCGCCAGCAGCGGCACCGTCCGCTGGGTCAAGGGCGAACACCGCATCGCCTGACCCGTCCCCCTGCCGTGTACGCGGCGGGGCGGATCAGTTCTTCAGCCGGTATCCCGTGCGGAACATCCAGGCGATGATGCCCAGGCACAGTGCCAGGAAGGCCGCGGTAAAGCCGAGGCTTGCCGCGATCGGCACATCGCCCTGCCCGAAAAAGCTCCAGCGAAAACCGCTGACCAGATAGACGACCGGATTGAACAGGCTGACCGTCCGCCAGGGCTGGGGCAGCATGTCGATCGAATAGAATGCGCCGCCCAGAAAGGTCAGCGGCGTGACCAGCAGCGCGGGCACGAAGTTCAGCTGTTCGAAGTTTTTGGCCCAGATGCCGATGATGAACCCGAACATCGAAAAGCTGATGGCGGTCAGCAGCAGGAACGCGATCATCGCCGCCGGATGTTCGATCCGCAGATCGACGAACAGGGTCGAGGTGATCAGGATGATCAGGCCGATCGCCACTGATTTGGTCGCCGCCGCACCGACATAGCCGATCACCAGTTCCACCGCCGAAACCGGCGCGGACAGCAGTTCATAGATCGTGCCGGTGAATTTCGGGAAATAGATGCCGAACGAGGCATTGAGGATGCTCTGCGTCAGCAGGGTCAGCATGATCAGGCCGGGCACGATGAACGCGCCATATTCGACGCCGCCCACGCCGTTCATCCGGCTGCCGATGGCCCCGCCGAACACGATGAAATAGAGCGATGTGGTCAGCACCGGCGTCACCAGGCTTTGCCACAGGGTGCGCAGCGCGCGGTTCATCTCGAAGCGGTAAATGGCGAGCACGCCGCGCGGATTGGCGATCGCCATGTCAGTGTTTCCCCTGCTCGACCAGATCGACAAAGATATCCTCAAGCGACGATTTGCTGGTTTCCAGATCGGCAAAGCCGATGCCCAGGTCCGCCAGCCGGCGCAGCAGCGACGGCACGCCGGTCCGCTCCGCCTGCCCGTCGAAACGATAGCGCAGCACGCTGCCCTCCTCGTGCAGCTCCAGCTGCCATTCGGCCAGTTCCGGCGGGATCGCGGCAAGCGGCTCGGCCAGCGTCACCGTCAGCTCGCGCTTGCCCAGCTTCTGCATCAGCGCGGCCTTGTCCTCGACCAGCAGCAATTCGCCCTTGTTGATGACGCCGACCCGGTCGGCCATCTCCTCGGCCTCTTCGATGTAATGCGTGGTCAGGATGATCGTCGTGCCGCGTTCGCGCAGCCGCCCGATCAGGCGCCACATATCCTTGCGCAGCGACACGTCGACGCCCGCCGTGGGTTCGTCCAGAAACAGGATGTCGGGTTCATGCGCCAGTGCCTTGGCGATCAGCACGCGGCGCTTCATCCCGCCGGACAATTCCATGATCTTCGACTTGCGCTTGTCCGCCAGCGACAGGTCGGAGAGGATGCCGGCGATATAGGCCTCGTCCGCCGGCTTGCCGAACAGGCCGCGACTGAACCGGACGGTCGCCTCGACCTTTTCGAACATGTCGACCGACAGTTCCTGCGGCACCAGGCCGATCCGCTCGCGCGCGCCGCGCCAATCGCGCACCGCATCCTTGCCATCGACCATGATCGTCCCGCTGCTGGGCGTCACGATGCCGCAGATCATCGAAATCAGGGTCGTCTTGCCCGCGCCATTGGGTCCGAGCAGGGCAAAGATTTCCCCCCGCCGGATATCCAGGTCGACCGATTTCAGCGCGGTAAAGCCGCCGGCATAGGTTTTGCCGACGCCCCGCAATGACAGGATGGAATCCATTGAACCGATGATGCCCCTTGTTCCCTGACCAGCAACATGGGGCACCGTCCGGATGCCCGCAATGGCGATGGGTCAGCTTTTCTGACGTGCCTTGTCCACCGCCGCCTTCATCGCTTCATAGGGGACGGCGCCGTTGATCACCTGATCCCCGATCACCCAGGTCGGCGTTCCGCTGGCGCCCAGGTCCCGCACGATGTTGAGGTTGGCGGCAATTTCCTGTTCCACGCGCGGCGATGCGATCACCCGTTCGGCCCGCGCCCGGTCCAGCCCGACAGCAGCAACGGTCGCCTGGATCGTCGCCGGGGACAGCTGGCCTGCGGCATAGAGCCGGTCGTGGAACGGCTTGAACTTGCCCTGCTCCGCCGCCGCCAGCGCCCAGTTGGCGGCATCGCGGCTCGCCTCGGACAGGATGGGCAGCTCGCGATAGACGATGCGCACGCCCTTGTCCTCGGCCAGCAGCCGCTCGACGGACGGCAGGCTGGCCCGGCAATAGCCGCAGGCATAATCCATGAACGCAACCACCGTGACATCGCCGTCCGGATTGCCGGCCCATGCGCTGTCGAAGGGCTTCAGCAGCTTTGCCTCGTTGCTGTCCACGATCTTGGCCGTTTCGCGGGCGCGCAGCCGGTCCATCGCCTCGGGCAGCACTTCGGGATGTTCGTACAGGTAATCACGAACGGCATCGCCGCCCGCCGCCCCGCCGCCGCGCAGCCGGTCCGCGCCCGCCACGATACCGCCGCCGATCGCCGCCGAACCCAGTGCGACCAGCGCCACCACCCATAGCGGCGCGCCGCCCCGTTCTCCTGCCATGTCCTGCCTCAATTCCGCCTGCGACCGCGCTGTTCCGACAACGCGTTCTGGGCCACCATCACGATATCCTGTGCACGCAGCCATTCGCCCGAACCCTGCGGCAACAGGCCCAGTGCCGTCTGGCCGCTGGCCATGGCAAGGCCCGGCTCACCCATCATCAACGCGCGCTCGGCAGTGGCCAGCGCGGTGCGCGCCCGGTCGCCCTTGCGCTCGTAAACGGTGCCAAGCTGAAACCAGGCAAACGGGTTTTCCCGGTCGCGGTTGACGGCGGCGCGCAGCACCCGTTCCGCCTCGTCCAGTTGTTCCTTGTCCTCGGTCGCGATCAGCGCATGGCCCAGCGTCGTCGCGATCAGCGGCTGGCCGTTGGTCAGCTGGACCGCGCGGCGCAGCGGGGCGATCGCATCCCTCGGCTTACCGGATTCCAGCAGGATCTGCCCCTCCAGCTCCAGGAAATAAGGATTGTTCGGCTCCGCCCTGACCAGCGCCATGGTCGCATCGCGCGCCTGATCGGGATAACCCGATTTGTGCCAGGCATAGGCGCGGGCATAATCCGCGATTTCCGACGTGTTGCTGGTCGGATAAGCGCGCAGCGTGTCCTGCGGATCGTTCACATATCCGCGCAGCTTGGCCTGAACCAGTTTGAACCGGCGTTCCAGATCAGCGTTCAGCGGCCGGGAAAAGGCGGGCGACGCCTCCACATCCGCGGTCAGGTTGGCAATGCGCTCGCCCGACAGCGGGTGGGTGCGGTTATAGCTGTTTTCCTGCGGGATCGCGAGCCGGTACTCGGTATTCTGCAGCTTTTTGAAAAAGGATAGAAAGCCCTTTCCGGTGATGTTGGAATCGCGCAGCAGCCGCGCTCCGGCGGCGTCGGCCGAACTTTCCTGCGTGCGGCTGAACGCCAGATAGCTGCCCATCGCGGCCTGTTGCCCGGCGGCCAGGATACCCGCCCCGGCCTCGCCAGCCCCCGCCGCCATCGCAGCGATGCCCAGTACCAGGCTCAGGATGGAAATGCCGGTCGCCGGACCGGACCCGCGATCGCGCAACGGCACGTGACCGCCGATGATATGGCCGATTTCGTGGGCGATGACGCCCTGCACCTCATTGGCGCTCTCTGCCTTGTCCAGCAGGCCGGTGTGGATATAGACCGCCTGACCACCGGCGACAAAGGCGTTGATCGACGGATCGTTAATCAGCACGACCTGAAAATTGCGCGGGTCCAGGCCGGCCTTTTCCACCAGCGGGCGCGACATGTCATTGAGCAGCGCCTCGGTTTCCGCATCGCGCAGGATCGACTGCGCACGGGCGGGAAGCGCCAGGAACAGACAGGCCATGGCGAACAAGGTGACAAGGCGCTTCATCGCCGTCATTGGACCGCTTTCTCTCCCCCGCCGCAAGTCGGGCGCGGCGGTTTCCTTGTCCTTCCGGGCTGAACCGGCGGTGAAGGGCGGCGCGATGCCGCCCCTCACCGGTCCGGGATATCAGGCGCCGAAGGTGCGCTGCCACCATCCGCGACGCGGCGGCGATGCTTCTGCCGGCTCGTCTGCTTCCGTCGCAGCGACCGGCTCGGCCGGCGCCGCATCGGCAACCGGTTCGGCCGCGACCGGCGCTTCCAGCACCGCCGCCTCGGCAGGGGCCGCCGCAGCTTCGGCCTTTTTCCGGCGCGTCCGCTTGGGCTTTTCTGGCGCAGCCTCAGCCACCTCGGCGACCTCGGCCGGTTCGGGCGCTGCCGCTACCGGCTCGGCTTCAGCGGCCGGAACGGCCACCTCTGCCTCGGCGTCGTCGCTCAGCTTGGTCTTGCGCGACCGGCTGCGCTTCGGCTTGGGCGCAGGCTCTTCCGCGGCAGGTTCGGCTGCAGCTTCGGCAGGTACCGGCTCGGCAACTGCTTCGGCCACCGGTTCAGCAGCAGCGGCGACGGCAGCCTCCGCCTTCGGCCGGCGACGGGTCCGCTTGGGCTTTTCCGGCTCGGCTTCAGCCACTGTCTCGGTCGCTGCAGGCGCTTCCGCGGCAACGACAGGCTCGGCCTCGGCCTCAGCGTCGGCTTCATCACCCGTTTCCGGCAGCTGCTCGCCGCCCTCACGGTTGCGGCGACCGCTGCGGCGACCCCGGCGGCGGCGCTTGCGCGGCGCGCCATCGTCGCCCGTGGCGGCGTCGTTGCCGGCATCGGCTTCGCTGGCCTCGCCTGCCTCGCCCGCTTCGTCGGTATCGCCGTCACCTTCGGCTTCGGCCCCGGCTTCACCCTCTGCGAACGTGCCGCCTTCCTCGTCCGACGAGCGACCACGGCGGCCGCGACGGCGACGGCGGCGCTTGCGGCCGCCCTCTCCCTCGCCCTCACCGTCGCCACGCGTACGACGGGGGGTATCGGCCTCCTCGTCAGCCGCTTCTTCCTCGAACGCCTCGTCCTCGTCCTCGAACGGCAGGTCGTCGTCGGCATCCTCGATCAGCACCGGCGGGCGCGGCGTGAATACCGGCGGCGGGCCGGACGCTTCGACCGACATCCGCGCGCCTTCGCGCTCGCCGTCCGACGCGACCTCGATGGTCACGCCATAGCGTTCCTCGATCTCCGCCAGTTCAGCCCGCTTCTTGTTCAGGACGTACAAAGCCGCTTCCTGGCTGGCGCGCAGCAACAGGTTCGATCCGCGGCCGCGACCGGCCTCGTCCTCGATCAGGCGCAGCGCCGACAGGCCCGCCGACGATGCGGTGCGGACCAGGCCCGTTCCCTCGCAATGCGGGCACGGCCGGGTGGAGGCTTCCAGTACCCCGGTGCGCAGCCGCTGGCGGCTCATTTCCATCAGGCCGAACGGGCTGATCCGCCCGACCTGGATGCGGGCGCGATCGTTCTTCAGCGCCTCCTTCATCGCCTTTTCGACCTTACGGACGTTGGACGAATGATCCATGTCGATGAAATCGATGACGACCAGACCGGCCATGTCGCGCAGGCGCAGCTGGCGGGCGATTTCCTGAGCCGCCTCCAGATTGGTGGCCGTCGCCGTCTGTTCGATATTGTGTTCGCGCGTCGACCGGCCGGAATTGATGTCGATCGACACCAGCGCCTCGGTCGGATTGATGACCAGATAGCCGCCCGATTTCAGCTGGACGACCGGATGGTACATCGCCGCCAGCTGATCCTCGACGCCGAACCGCTGGAACAACGGCACGCTGTCCGCATAATGCCGCACGCGCCGGGCGTGGCTGGGCATCAGCAGCTTCATGAAATCCTTGGCCTGGCGATATCCGTCCTCGCCCTCGACGATCACCTCGTCGATGTCGCGATTATAGATGTCGCGGATCGCCCGCTTGATCAGGTCGCTGTCGCCATAGACCAGGGCAGGCGCGGTGGATTTCAGCGTCGTTTCGCGGATGCCGTCCCACAACCGGGCCAGATAGTCGAAATCGCGCTTGATCTCGACCTTGGTCCGCTGAAGCCCGGCGGTGCGCACGATGCAGCCCATGCTGGGCGGCAGGGCCAGGTCGGCCATGATCTGCTTCAGCCGCTTGCGGTCGGCAGCGGACGAAATCTTGCGCGAAATGCCGCCGCCATGCGCGGTATTGGGCATCAGCACGCAATAACGGCCGGCCAGCGACAGATAGGTGGTCAGCGCCGCGCCCTTGTTGCCGCGCTCTTCCTTGACGACCTGCACCAGCATCACCTGACGCCGCTTGATCACGTCCTGGATCTTGTAGCGGCGGCGCAGGTTCATGCGGCGCTGGCGCAGCGCCTCGACCGCATCGTCGCCATTGCCGCGGCCCTTGCGGCGCGGGCGGCTGTCGTCGCTGCCGCCGGTTTCGGACGGCTCGGCGCCCTCTTCCTCGTCGGCGGGACGTTCCAGCACCTCGACATCGCCGTCATGGTCGGCGCCGTCGTCATGGTCGTGATCGTCGTCATCCCCGTCGTCGCGCAGCGCCGCTTCCTCGGCCGCATGCTCCGCTTCCTCGCGCAGCAATGCCTCGCGGTCCTCCTTGGGGATCTGATAATAATCCGGGTGGATTTCGCTGAACGCCAGGAACCCGTGGCGATTGCCGCCATATTCGACGAACGCGGCCTGCAGCGACGGTTCGACCCGCGTCACCTTGGCCAGATAGATGTTGCCCTTGAGCTGCTTGCGCTCGGCCGATTCGAAATCAAACTCCTCGATTCGGTTTCCCTTGACGACGGCGACGCGGGTTTCCTCCCGGTGCCGTGCGTCGATCAACATACGCATGGTCATTTATGATTCTCCGGGCGCGCCCGCCGCGTGGGGGGCATGGCGCGCTGATGTCAGAAAAGGCCGGGGCAGCACTGGCCGCCCCGGGATTGGAAATTACGCTGTGTATTTCGCTGCCGGCCGCACGGCCGGTCCGGTGGACCGGCGCCCCATTCGCCGCACCGCCCGTCGCCGCCAGGGCGATTTCGGGCAATGGGCAAGGATAGTGCAGCATGGCGAACGTCAACCTGAAGACCTGCGTCGGCGGGATCGCGCAAAACGCGTCGCCCACGCAGTAAAAATGCGAACCAGAGTGGTTCCGTATAATTCCCTAGCACCGCGCGCCCGGCGCGGCAACACCATGGGAACATGCCACTGCTATCGCGGAAAATGCCTAGCGAGGCGTTAACCGTACCGATTCACCGCGTCTTGGGTGACGGGGCGTAAACCATCCGCATCGACCGATCTGGGGGAAGGCAGACGAGCATGCGTTTGGGCTGGACCGGCCCGGCCCTTGTGCCCAATATCGCACGGGTGGGGTTCATCATCGCCTTTTTCGCGGCCTGGTTCGGCGGCCCGGCCGCCTGGGCCGGGACGGTTCAGTCCGTGCGCGTGGACCCGGGCCGGATCGTCATCCGGCTGGATTCCCGCGTCGCATCGGCCAGCAGCTTCGTCGTCAACGATCCCCGCCGCATCGCCGTGGACATTGCGGGGGCCAGCCCCGGCGGCACGGTCGCCGCATCCGGGCCGGTCGCCCGGATCCGGCAGGGCCGGCCGGACGGCGATACCGCCCGCATCGTGTTCGACCTTGATCGTCCCGCCGTCATCACCGGCGGCCGGCTGGATCCCGCCGGCCAGTCGCTGACCCTGACGTTCGAGGCGGTGGACGACCGCCGCTTTGCCGCTGCCGCTGCGCGCGGGCGCACCCTGATCGCCGGTCCGGCGACGGGCGTTGCCGCCGCCGCCGTGCCTGCCGCGCGGCCCGCCCCGCCCCTGCCCCGCATCCTGGGCGATGATCCCAGCCGCCCGCTGGTGGTGATCGATGCCGGCCATGGCGGGCGCGATCCCGGCACCATCTCGCCCTTTGACGGGACCGCGGAAAAGGCGATGACGCTGGCCCTGGCGCGGGCCATGCGCGACCGGCTGCTCGCCACGGGCAAGGTGCGCGTCGCCCTGACCCGCGACGATGACCGGTATCTGTTGCTGCAGGACCGTTTCGGCATCGCCCGGCGGCTGGGCGCCGACCTGTTCATCTCGGTCCATTGCGACAGCGCGCCCCATGCCGGCGCGTCGGGCGCAACCGCCTATACCCTGTCCGAAATCGCGTCGGACAAGGAAGCCGCCCGGCTCGCCGCGCGCGAGAACAAGGCGGATATCATCGCCGGCATCGACCTGGGCGGGGCCGAATCGGATGTCCGCTCGATCCTGATCGACCTGACCCAGCGCGAAACGATGAACCTGTCCGCCGCCTTTGCCCGGCTGCTGGGCCGCGAGGCAGAGGGCCTGATCCCGGTCAAACCGAACTTTCATCGCATGGCCTCGCTGGTGGTGCTGAAGGCGCCCGACATGCCGTCGATCCTGTTCGAGGCAGGGTATCTGACGAACGAGGCGGATGCCCGGTTCCTTGCGTCTGCCGATGGGCGCAAGCGGATGGCCGAAACGGTCGCCCGCGCGGTGGAGGTGCATTTCGCCCGCCGCCTCGCCTCCCGCGAAGCAGCGCCCGCCAGCTAGGGCAGGCAACCGATTGCGACGAACGCGGCCCGCTCGGCACTGGCAAAGCGGCCCGGTTTTGCTAAACCCCCGGCGATATGGATCAATCCGAAACGCCGCCCGTCACGGTTCGCATCCAGCGCAATGCCGCCGGGCTGCGGACCCGGCTGTCCGGGATCCGCCGGCGCTGGTGGTTCCGCCTGATCGCGTGGATCGCGCTGCTGGCCGGGGTCGGAACGGCGGTGCTGTGGGGGATGGTCGCCCGCGACCTGCCCTCGGTCGAGGCGCTCAAGACCTATGAACCGCCGCTGCCCAGCTATGTCCGGTCCAATGACGGCGCGCCGGTGCACATCTATGCCCGCGAACGGCGCATCCAGCTCGATTATTCAGAATATCCGCCGCTCCTGGTCAGCGCCTTTCTGGCGGCGGAGGATCGCACCTTTTTCGAACATGGCGGCCTTGATTATCCTGGCCTGGTGCGCGCGGCATTTCAGGGCGTGGTGCGCGGGGAAACGCCGCGCGGCACGTCCACCATCACGCAACAGGTTGCCAAGAACCTGCTGCTGAACAACGAAGTCAGCTATGTCCGCAAGGCGCGCGAGGCGCTGCTCGCCTGGCGGATCGAGGATACGCTGTCCAAGCAGAAGATCCTTGAGCTGTATCTGAACCAGATCGCGCTCGGCCGGAACGCGTTCGGGGTCGAGGCGGCGGCCAATGCCTATTTCGACAAGCCGCTGGCGCAGCTGACCCTGCCGGAAATGGCCTATCTTGCCGTGCTGCCCAAGGGGCCGGCCAATTACGATCCCGATCGCCATGCCGACCGCGCGATCGAACGGCGCAACTGGGTGCTGGGCGAAATGCTGCGCAACGGCTTCATCACCGCGGCGCAGCATTCGGCGGCGGTTGCCGCCCCGCTAGGCGCCGCACCGCGCCGCACGCCCCGGTTCGAGCGCGGGGGCGGCTATTTCGTCGAAGAGGTGCGCCGCCAGCTGCTCGACAAGTTCGGCGAGTATCAGGAAGACGGGCCGTACAGCGTCTATGCCGGCGGCCTGTGGGTCCGCACCTCGTTCGATCCCAAGATTCAGGATTATGCTGCAAAGGCGCTGCGCGAAGGGCTGATCCGGTATGAATCCGGTCGCGGCTGGTCCGGCCCGATCCGCAACGAGGAAATCCGCGACGGCAACTGGTTCGGCGCGCTGATCCGCACCAATGTCGAACTCGATTACGCCGACTGGCGCGCCGCGATCGTCATTTCCCGCGACGGCGACAGCGCACAGATCGGGCTGACCGACGGGCGCACCGCCACGCTGCCCCGGTCGGGCGCGCTGATGCCGGTGCGGGGCACGGGCGGCATCGCTTTTGCCGCGCTGAAGCCCGGCGACATCATCGCGGTTGCACCGCAGGGCGCGGCCTATGCGCTGAAATCCATCCCGCGCGTGTCGGGCGGCATGGTGGTCGAAGAACCGCGCACCGGCCGCGTGCTGGCGATGCAGGGCGGGTTCGATTCGCGGGTTCAGGCATTCAACCGCGCAACCCAGGCCAATCGCCAGCCCGGATCGACGATCAAGCCGATCGTGTACACCGCCGCGCTCGAAGCGGGGATGAGCCCGGCCAGCATCATCGTCGATGGCCCGCTCTGCGTGAATCAGGGCCCGCGCCTGGGCCAGAAATGCTTCCGCAATTTCGGCGGCGGATCGGCGGGGCCGCGCACCATGCGCTGGGGCATCGAACAGTCGCGCAACCTGATGACGGTGCGCACCGCCACCCAGACCGGCATGGACAAGGTGGTGAAGCTGATTCAGGACGTGGGCGTCAGCGAAGGCCGCTTCCCGCCCTATCTGTCCTATGCGCTGGGCGCGGGCGAAACGACCGTGCTGCGGATGGTCAATGCCTATTCCATCCTGGTCAATCACGGCCGCGCGCTCACCCCGTCGCTGATCGACTATGTTCAGGACCGCCGCGGTCAGGTGATCTGGCCGGAGGCATGGCGGCCCTGTGATCGCTGCAACGCGCCCGACTGGGACGGAAAGCCGATGCCGCGCCCCAATATCCGCTCGCGCCAGATCGTCGATCCGCTCAGCGCCTATCAGATGGTGCACATTACCGAAGGGGTGATTCAGCGGGGCACCGCCACGACGCTGCGCGATCTGAAACGCCCGATCATGGGCAAGACGGGAACGTCCACCGGCCCCAACGACGTGTGGTTCGTCGGCGGCACGCCCCAGATGATTGCGGGCCTGTACATCGGTTATGACAGCCCGCGCAGCCTGGGCGGATACGCACAGGGCGGCACGCTGGCCGCACCGATCTACAAGACCTTTGCTCAGGCCGCGTACAAGGATGTGCCGGTGCTGCCCTTTGCCGCGCCGGCGGGCATCCGCATGGTCCGCATCGACCGGATGAGCGGCCGCCCCGTCTTTGGCACCTGGCCGACCGACGAGCCCAAGGCCGCCGTAATCTGGGAAGCCTTCAAGCCGGAGATGGAGCCGCGCCGCGCCGCGCGCGCCCGTGCAGAGGGCGAACGCGCCGCGGTCAGCGACCCTGCGAAACAGGGTGCCGCACCCCGGCGCGCCACCCAGTCCGACAGCGACTTCTTGCAAAGGGAGGGGGGAATCTACTAGCGCGCTGGCTCGTCGATCACCGGGCGCCGCTGCGCCCCTGACCCTGATTTCAAGGACTGGAGAGTTTCCATGCGCGCCGAAGCGCAAGCCCATATCGACCAGATCAACGATGCGCTCGCGCTGCTGCGCCGCTCGCTGGACTGGGATCGCGCGCTGCGCCGCCTCGACGAGCTGAACGCCCGGGTCGAGGATCAGGCGTTGTGGAACAATCCCAAGCTGGCGCAGGACGTGATGCGCGAACGCCGCCGGCTGGACGAGGCGATCAGCGCGACCCGCGCGATCGAATCGGAACTGGCCGACACCGCCGAACTCATCGAAATGGCCGAAGCCGAAGGCGACACCGCCATGGCGGATGAGGGCGTTGCCGCCCTGGCCGAACTGGCCGGCCGGGCAGAGACGGACAAGGTCAAGGCGCTGTTGTCGGGTGAGGCGGACGCCAACGACACCTATATCGAAATCAATTCCGGCGCGGGCGGCACGGAATCGAACGACTGGGCCGAAATGCTGCAGCGGATGTACACCCGCTGGGCGGAAAAGCATGGCTACAAGGTCGAGCTGATCGATTATCACGCCGGCGAACAGGCGGGGATCAAATCGGCGACCCTGCTGGTCAAGGGCGAGAATGCCTATGGCTATGCCAAGACCGAAAGCGGCGTCCACCGCCTTGTCCGCATCAGCCCGTATGACAGCTCGGCGCGCCGCCACACCAGCTTCTCCTCGATCTGGGTCTATCCGGTGATCGACGACAATATCGAGGTGGAGATCAACGAAAGCGAGCTGCGCATCGACACCTATCGCGCGTCGGGTGCCGGCGGACAGCACATCAACACCACCGATTCCGCGGTCCGCATCACGCACCTGCCCACCGGGATCGTGGTGCAGTGCCAGAACCAGCGCAGCCAGCACAAGAACAAGGCAGAGGCGTATAACCAGCTGCGCGCCCGCCTGTACGAACGCGAACTGGCCGAGCGCGAGGCGGCGGCGAATGCGCAGAACGCGACCAAGACCGATATCGGCTGGGGCCACCAGATTCGGTCCTATGTGCTGCAACCCTATCAGCTGGTGAAGGACCTGCGCACCGGCGTCACCTCGACCTCGCCGTCCGACGTGCTCGACGGCGATCTCGATGCGTTCATGGCCGCCGCGCTCGCCCAGCGCGTGACGGGCGAGGCGGTTCAGGTGGAGGACGTCGACTGACCATGACCGCGCCGCGCGCTGCCTTCCGGCTTTTGTCCGCCGCGTGCGGCGCGCTGGCCCTGTCGCTGATGCTTGCCGGTTGCGGCACTGCCCCGGGCAGCCCCGGCAACCGGACGGACGACGATACCGAGGATTTTCCGGCCGCGGACCGTCCCGTCGCGGCCATCGTGTCCAGTCGCTGGTCCACCGAGGAATCGCGCGACCGGTTGCGTGAGGCGGACACGGTGATGGACAAGGCGGAAATCACGCCCGGCATGACCGTGGCCGATATCGGCGCGGGCGAGGGCTATTACACCACGCGCCTTGCCGACCGGGTCGGTGCGCGCGGCCGCGTGCTGGCCGAAGACATCATCCCGTCCATCCATTCCGCGCTGGCCGAGCGGGTGACGCGCGAACGGCTGTCCAATGTCTCGGTCCGGCTGGGCGAGGCATCCGATCCCAAGCTGCCGGAAAACAGCTTCGACCGCATTTTCATGGTCCATATGTATCATGAGATCGAGCAGCCCTATGCCTTTCTGTGGCGGATGCGGCCCTCGCTGAAACCCGACGGGCTGGTCGTGGTGGTCGATGCCAACCGGCCGACCGAACAGCACGGCACGCCGCCTAACCTGCTACGCTGCGAATTCGCGGCGGTCGGCTATTCGCTGGTCGAAATCGAACCGATGCCCCGCGCAGGCGGCTATTTCGCAACCTTCCGCGTCGCCGGGCCGCGCCCGGAGCCCCGCGACATCGTGCCCTGCCGCCTCCGGAAACCTGCGGCGAAGAACTAGCCCGCCGGGCTAGCCGCCATGCTCATAGCCCAGCCGCCCCGTCTGCGGCACGCCATCCAGCATCACCGCCGCCGCACCGCGCTCTGCCAGCCATCCGATGCGGTGCGCCGTCAGGCCGGGCGGCACCGCCCCCTCGGCAGCGGCGAACAGCAGCGCATAATCATCGCCCCAGCGCAGCGCCTCACCCTGCAGCAGCGGGTCGGCATCGCGCAGCGCGTCGGCATAGGGAATGGCGGCACTGTCGATCCATGCGGTCACGCCGCTGGCATCGGCCATCCGCGCCGCGTCGATCAGCACCCCGTCGGAAATGTCCATCATCGCGCTGACGCACGGGGCCAGCATCCGCCCCTCGGCCAATAAAGGCACCGGGCGCAGATAGGCCTGGGCCAGATCGTCGGGGCATGGCCGCCCCCCGCTCAACAGGGCGTGGCCCAGCATCGCCGCGCCGATCGTGCCGGTGATGTACAGCGGATCGCCCGCCCGCGCGCCCGCCCGGTCCGGCACCGGGCGATGCGTCGCCCGCCCGATCGCCGTCAGGCCATGGACCGCGGCCGAGCGCCCTGGCACCGAAATCGTATCCCCGCCCATCAGCGGCACGGAAAAGGCGCGCAGCGCCTCGCCCAGCCCCTCGACAAACCGCTCCGCCCCCGGCCCCAGCGTCGCGCCGATCAGCACGCCCAGCGGCTCCGCACCCTTGGCCGCCAGGTCGGACAGGTTGGTCGCCACCAGCTTCCAGGCGATGTCGGCAGGGTCCGCATCGGCCAGGAAATGCACGCCCGCCGCCATGGCATCATGCGTCAGGATCAGCGTCTCACCGCCCAGTTCCAGCAGCGCCGCATCGTCGCGCAGGCCGCGCGCGCCAGGGTGCAGCGGCAGGCGGCGCAGCGCGTCGATGAAATCGGATTCGGTCATGCCGCGCCGCTATGCCGCATTGCCCGGCCCATCAATAGGGCGGATCCGCACGCTCGCGCTGGGCCTTGGCCGCTTCCATCCACCATTCGAAATCGGCCGCAAACCGGGGAAAGGCGCGTTCCAGCGCATGGCCGCCATCGCCCTGCGGCTGTGCGTCCTCATCCAGCGCCTGCCCGATCTGACCCACGGTCAGCGTGGATGGCACCACCGCCATGCCCATCTCGCTCAGCGTCGGATGCCAGGCCGAATTGGCCCGCGCCCCGCCCAGCCGCCCGGCGGAATAGCTGGCGATAGCGGCCGGCCGCCAGAACCATTCTTCCAGAAAATGGTCGGTCAGGTTCTTCAGGCCCGGCTGTACCCCCCAGTTATATTCGCCCGTGACGAACAGGAACCCGTCCGCCGATTTCAGCATTCCGGCCAGCGTCTCCAACGCCTCCGGCGCCGTGCCGGCCGGATATTCCTTGTACATCCGGTCCAGCATCGGCAGCCCGACGGCCTGTGCATCGACCAGTTCGACCGAGTGCGACCGGTCGCTCATCGCCCGGACCAGCCATTCGGCCAGCCGGATGCCCTGACGATCGCGGCGATAGGAACCGTAAAGGACGAGAACGCGCATGACCCTGCTCCGCAATGATGTGGACGGGACGCTAGCGGGCGGCGGCCATTCCCGCTAGGCAGCAGCGATGATCCATCTGTTTCTCGCCATGGCGGGCGGCGCGATCGGGGCAGGGCTGCGGTACCTGACCGGACGGGCTGCCACCGCGCTGTTCGGCACCGGCCTGCCCTGGGGCACCCTGTTCGTGAACCTGTCGGGCGGCCTGTTGATGGGGATGCTCGCCGCCGCCGTGCTGCGCATCGAGGCGGGCGAGACGTGGCGGGTGTTCCTTGGCGTCGGCGTGCTGGGCGGCTTCACCACCTTTTCCGCCTTTTCGCTTGAGGTCATGACGATGCTTCAGCGCGGCGACTGGTCGCTGGCGGTCGGCTATGCCGTTGTTTCGGTGATCGGATCGGTTGCAGCGCTCGGCCTTGGCCTCGGGCTGGTCAGGGGGCTGGCATGACGGACGAACATCAGGTCCGGCAGTTCACCGTGGCGGCGGATGACGACGGCATCCGCCTCGATCGCTGGTTCAAACGGCATCTGCCCGATGCCAGTTTCAACATCGTGTCGCGCTGGGCGCGGACCGGCCAGCTTCGCCTCGACGGCGCGCGCGCCACACCGGGCGACCGCATCGCCGCCGGACAGGTGATCCGGGTGCCCCCGGCCGAACCCGTAAAACCGGAAAAGCCCGCACGGCCCGTGCGTCAGCGCCCGCCGCTGTCGCCGGAACAGGTGGAATTTGCCCAGTCGCTGGTCATCCACCGCGATGCCGCCGCGCTGGTGCTGAACAAGCCCCCCGGCCTTGCGACCCAGGGCGGGACCAAGACGTTCGACCATGTCGACGGCCTGCTCGACGCGCTGCAGTTCGAACAGGAAGGGCGGCCGAAACTGGTCCACCGGCTGGACAAGGACACGTCGGGCGCACTGCTGAT
Organism: Sphingomonas sp. BGYR3; assembly: GCF_025153455.1. Classification (NCBI taxonomy): domain Bacteria; kingdom Pseudomonadati; phylum Pseudomonadota; class Alphaproteobacteria; order Sphingomonadales; family Sphingomonadaceae; genus Sphingomonas; species Sphingomonas sp. BGYR3. The sequence goes on from NZ_JANZNT010000001.1 coordinate 1,500,724, forward strand.
CGCCCGTTCGGCGCGGGCGGCGGGCTATTTCGCCAAAAGCTTTTCCAGCCGCACCGCGCGCAAGGTCTATTGGGCGCTGGTCGTCGGCGTGCCCAGCATCGAGGACGGGTTCATCGACCTGCCGATCGGCAAACAGCCGGGCACGGGCGGCGAAAAAATGCATGTTGACGAGGAAAACGGCCAGCCTGCCCGCACCCGCTATCGCATGATCGAACGGGCGGGCAACCGCGCCGCCTGGGTCGAATTGCAACCCATGACCGGGCGAACGCATCAGCTGCGCGTGCACATGGCCGCGATCGGCCATCCCATTGTCGGCGACGGCAAATATGGGGGACCGGAGGCGTTCCTGTCCGGCGGGATCAGCCGCAAGATGCACCTGCACGCACGGCGGCTGCGCATCGATCATCCCGATGGCGGCGCGCTGGACGTGACGGCCGAACTGCCCGTGCATATCGCCGAAAGCATGAAGCTGCTCGCCTTTGACCTCAGCCTTGGCGAGCGCACGATGATCGACGATGGCCCGCCCCCGCCCAGCCGCGCCGTGCTGAAGCAGCAGGCAAAGGCCCATGCCAAGCAGGTCCGCAAGGAGCGCCGCGGCGAACGGCGCAGCCGGGGCAGCCGGGGATGAACCGCCTCGCTTTGTTCGATTGCGATGGCACGCTGGTCGACAGCCAGGCGAACATCTGCCTGGCGATGGAGGCCGCGTTCGACGGCGCCGGGCTGGCCCCGCCGCCGCGCACGCAAATCCGCCGGATCGTGGGGCTCAGCCTGCCCCAGGCGATGGCCGCGCTGTTGCCGGATGCCGATGACGGTTTTCACATGGCGCTGGCCGATGCGTACAAGGCGGCCTTTTTCCGCCTGCGGTCCAGCGGCACCATGCTGGCCGAACCGCTGTATGACGGGATTGCCGATCTGCTGGTTTCGCTTGCGGACACAGGCTGGGTGATGGGGGTTGCCACTGGCAAGTCCGATCGCGGCCTGGGCCTGATCCTTGCCCATCACCGCATCGACCATCATTTCACGACCCTGCAGACGGCGGACCGGCATCCGTCCAAACCGCATCCGTCGATGGTGGAACAGGCGATGGCGGAATCGGGCGCATCGCCGGAAACGACGGTGATGATCGGCGACACCCATTACGACATGGCGATGGCCAGGGCCGCCGGCACGCACGCGGTCGGCGTTTCCTGGGGCTATCACGCGCCGGACGAACTGATCGCGGCGGGCGCGGCATGGGTGGCCGATGACGCGCATCAGCTTCGCGCGCTGAAGGCGGCGCTGGCATGAACGGCATCGACGATGCGGAACGCACCGCGCGCAACCGCTATTTCCTGATCGTGCTGGCCAACATGGCCTGCGTCGCTGGTGCGGTGTTTGGCCTGTTGCTGATCGGGCGGTCGGTGGACACCCTGCCCCGCATCCTGGGCGCCGCGATCCTGCTGACCGGGCTGTACTGCATGGCCGTGGTACCAAAGGCGCTGGCCCGCCGCTGGCGGAGCCGGGCCGAATGAAGCGGTTCTGGACGCGTGCCGATGCCGTTCGCGGCCCCGGCGGCTGGGGCGTGACGCTGGATCGCAGGCCAGTGAACACGCCCGGCCGCGCACCGCTGAAACTGCCCGGACAGGCGCTTGCCCATGCAGTGGCGGAGGAATGGAACGGCGTGGGCGACACCATCGATCCGCGCGCCATGCCGCTGACCGGCCTTGCCAATGCCGCCATCGACCGGATTGCGCCCAATGCGGAACAGTTTGCCGCCGGCCTTGCCGCCTATGCCGCCAGCGACCTTGTCTGTTACCGCGCAACCGATCCCGCCGCGCTGATCGACCGGCAGGAAGAGGCATGGGATCCCCCGCTGGCCTGGGCACAGGCGCAATACGACGTGCGGTTTCAGGTGACACAGGGCGTGATGCACGTCGATCAGCCGCCGGTGACGGTCATCCGCCTGGGCGCTGCGGTCGTGGCGATGGATGCGTTTCACCTGGCCGCGCTGTCGCCGCTGGTCACGACGACGGGTTCGCTCGTCCTGGCGCTATGGCTGGCCGAAGGCGGGGCCGACCCCGACACCGTGTGGTCCGCCGCCATGGTGGACGAGGATTGGCAGGAGGAACGCTGGGGCAAGGATGAGCAGGCCCAACAGGCGCGCGCCGCCCGCCGCGCCGATTTCGACGCCGGCGTTCGCTTCCTTCAGCTCATCCGTTCCGAATAGCGCCGGTCAGCCGCGACCCAGCTCGCGGATAAATCCGATCAGGCCCGGCTGGCGCGACCGTTTCAGCCGTTCGGCGTGCAGGATCGTGCGCACCTGCTGGAAACAAGCATCGACATCGTCATTGACCAGCACATAGTCATAGCTGTCCCAATGGCTCGCCTCGCGGTCCGCCCGGTCCATGCGCCGGTCGATCACCTCCTGCGTGTCCGTGCCGCGCGACTCCAGCCGGCGGCGCAGCTCCTTCATCGACGGGGGCAGGATGAACACGCGCACGACGTCGCCGCCCTTCAGCTGAAACAGCTGCTGCGCGCCCTGCCAGTCGATGTCGAACAATACATCCTTGCCCGCATCCAGCATCTGATCGATCAGCGCGCGCGGCGTGCCGTATCGATGGTCGAACACATGCGCCCATTCCAGGAACTCGTGCCGCGCGACCATCGCCTTGAACGTGTCGGTATCGATGAAATGATAGTCCCGGCCATCCACCTCGCCCTTGCGGATCGGGCGCGTGGTCGCGGACACCGACATGCGCAGGTTTTCGCCCTCCTCGGCCAGCAGCCGCCGGGCAATGGTCGATTTCCCCGCGCCCGAAGGCGAGGAGAGCACGAAAAGGACCCCGCGCCGTTGAAAGCCATGGGGATCGGGTTCGTTTCGCTCTGCCATGCCCGCTACTGGCGCGGGCATGGGGCGATGGTCAAGCGGCTAGTGGCCCGACAGGGTCGGGAAAACGGCGTTCAGCGACGGCGCGCCTTGTGCCGGTCATACATCTTCTTGGCGACATATCCGCCGCCCAGCACCAAGCCGGCGGGTCCCATGCGGCGCAGCGCCGTGGCCGCAACCCATCCGATTGCGGCGCCCTTTGCCCCGCCGGTGCCATCACGGCGATCGATTTCACGGCCGACCAGCGCGCCGATGACCCGCCCGATCACGCCGTCACCTCCGCCGCCGGGGCAGACCGGCGGGTGCTGAAGTCAGCATAGGCCGATTTTGCCTTGCGCCACGCCAGCCAGCCGACCGTGCCGACAATCGCGACCGGAACGACGATGCGCAGCGTGTGGGCAACGACAACGCCGATGATCATGCCGTCGACGGCGCTGTCTTCGCCTTCGGATCCGTCAATGGCGCCGCCGATCGCGGCGCCCAAGATGGTGGTGAGGCTCATGGAAAACTCCCCTCGAAATGGTTCGGGGAAGAAACCGACGATCGCGGCACAGGTTCCCGTCGGCCGGATCCGTTAATCAAACCATGGTTTCCGGGCGCACCACCCGGTCAAACGTTGCTTCGTCCACCAGCCCCAGCGCCAGCCCGGCCTCTTTCAGCGTCAGGCCCTGTTCGTGCGCGTGCTTGGCGATCTTGGCCGCATGGTCGTACCCGATTTCCGGGGCCAGCGCCGTCACCAGCATCAGCGAGCGGTCCCGCAATTCGGCGATCCGCGCCTCATTCGCCTGCAATCCCTCCACACACCGCTCGGCAAAACTGTCCATGCCGGTCGCCAGCAGGTCGATGGACCGCAGCACCGCTGCGCCGATCATCGGCTTGAACACGTTCAATTCCAGATGCCCTTGCATCCCGCCGACGGTGATCGCGACATGATTGCCCATCACCTGCGCGGCCACCATGGTCAGCATCTCGCACTGGGTCGGGTTGACCTTGCCCGGCATGATCGAGCTGCCCGGCTCATTGGCCGGCAGGTCCAGCTCGCCCAGCCCCGATCGCGGGCCGCTGCCAAGCAGGCGGATGTCGTTGGCGATCTTGGTCAGCGCCGTCGCCAGCGTGTTCAGCGTGCCGGACAGGTGGACCAGCGGATCGTTGGACGCCAGCGCCTCGAACGCATTTTCGGCAGTGGTAAAGGGATAGCCGGTGATATCGGCAATCGCCCGGCAGACCTCGGTCGCAAAGCCCGGCGGCGCGTTGATCCCGGTGCCGACCGCGGTCCCGCCCTGCGCCAGCCGCCCGGTCCCGTGCTGGATCGCCGGTTCGATCCGGCGGCGCGCGCGATACACCTGATTGGCGTAACCGGAAAATTCCTGGCCCAGCGTCACCGGCGTCGCATCCTGCAGATGCGTGCGTCCGATCTTGACGATGCCGGCCCATGCCCGCGCCTTGGCATCCAGCGCGGCGAACAGCCGGTCGGCAGCGGGCATCAGTCGGCGCTCCGCCATCAACGTGGCGGCGATGTGCAGCGCCGTCGGAAAGCTGTCGTTCGACGACTGGCTCATGTTGACGTGATCGTTGGGGTGCACCGGCGTCTTGCCGCCGCGGGTGCCGGCCAGCATCTCGTTCGCCCGGCCGGCGATCACCTCGTTCACGTTCATGTTGGTCTGGGTGCCGCTGCCCGTCTGCCAGATGACCAGCGGAAACTGATCGTCCAGCGCGCCGGACGACACCTCTGCCGCCGCCGCCTCGATCGCGTCGGCAATTTCGGCGGACAGGCCGTGCGCCCGGTTCACCCGCGCCGCCGCCTGTTTGACGATGGCAAGGGCATGGACGATCTCGATCGGCATCCGCTCGCGCGCGCCAAACGGGAAATTGTCGATGCTCCGCTGCGTCTGCGCACCCCAATAGGCGCTGGCGGGCACCTCGATTGCGCCGATGCTGTCGGTTTCGGTCCGGGTCTGGGTCATGGCTTCACCTGCCGTCATGCTGAACGTGTGTCGGCATCCATCGCGCGCCCGACCCGACATTGCCAGCACGCAGCATGGCCGCTGAACCGGGTTCAGGTTGCCGCGATTTCAACCGGGGATCATTTCTTGCGGCTGAAATCCACCGCGACGACGTTGGACCCGTCCTCGACCGGCTGGGCCGATTCGCCGTCATTTTCCGCCGCGTCATGCGGGTCCGGCCCTTCCGGTCCGTCCGCGACATGGAACCGCAGCTCGAAATTGACCGCAGGATCGTGGAACCCGGTGATCGCGCTGAACGGAATGGTCAGCGTCGACGGGATCTGGTTGAAGCTCAGCCCGACCGAAAACCGCTCGTCATCGGCGCGCAGGTCCCAAAACCGGTTCTGCAGCACGATCGTCATTTCGTCGGGAAACCGCTCGATCAGCCGCGCGGGAATGTCCACGCCCGGCGCCTGCGTCTTGAACGTGATGTAGAAATGGTGCGCGCCCGGCAGGCCGCCCATATCGGCTACTTGCCCCAGCACCCGGCCGACGACTGCGCGCAGCGCCTCCTGCACGATGTCGTCATAGGGAATCAGGCTGTCGGCCACGCTGTCACTCATGCGCCCGTTGCTAAAGGCTCAGGCGGCGGGGTCAAGATTGCATGACCAGCGAAGCACGCTATGTGGGGCGCATCATGCGGACCGCCACCATTCAGCGCAAGACGAGCGAGACCAGCATCGACGTGACCGTCAACCTGGACGGCACCGGTGCCTATCGCATCAGCACCGGCATTGGCTTTTTCGATCATATGCTCGAACAATTGTCGCGCCATTCGCTGATCGACCTTGATGTGACCACCGTCGGCGACCTGCATATCGACCAGCATCACACGGTCGAGGACACCGCGCTTGCCATCGGTCAGGCGGTGGCAGAGGCGCTGGGCGACAAGCGCGGTATCCGCCGGTACGCCGATGCCTTGTCGCCGATGGACGAAACGCTGAGCCGCGTGGCCATCGACATTTCCGGCCGTCCCTGGCTGGTGTTCAAGACCGAGTTCACGCAAAAGCGGCTGGGCGAAATGGACACCGAAATGTTCGAACATTTCTTCCACAGCTTTGCCCAGACGGCGGGTGTCACGCTGCACATCGAAACGCTGTACGGTCAGAACAACCATCATATCGCCGAAAGCGTGTTCAAGGGGCTGGCCCGCGCCCTGCGCGGCGCGATCGAGATTGATCCGCGCAAGGCCGATGCGATCCCGTCGACCAAGGGGGTGCTGTGATGATCCTTGTCCTGCTCAGCTACAAGGTGCCGCTGGATCAGGTGGATGCCGTCCGCCCCGATCATGTCGATTTCCTGAAACAGGCGCTGGCCGATGGCCGCCTGCTCGCCGCCGGGCGTCAGAACCCGCCCACGGGCGGCGTGCTGATCGCGCGCGGCACGCTTGCCGAGGTTCAGGCATGGGCGATGAACGATCCCTATGTGGTCCGCGGCATTGCCGACCCGCAATTTGTCGAGATGACGACCAGCCTGGTCGCCCCGGGGCTGGAGGCGCTGCAATCGTGAGCGTCGCGCTCATCGATTATGGCGCGGGCAATCTTCATTCGGTTCATAACGCGCTCCGGGCCGCTGGCGCGGACGACGTGATCGTCACTGCCGATGCCGATGCGGTGCTGGGCGCCGACCGGATCGTGCTGCCCGGCGTGGGGGCGTTTCGCGCCTGCTGGGACGGGCTGGCCGCCCTGCCCGGCATGATCGAGGCGCTGGAGACGCGGGTGCTGCGCGGCGGCGCGCCGTTTCTGGGCGTGTGCGTGGGCATGCAGTTGATGGCGACGCGGGGACTGGAATTCGGCACCCATCCGGGCCTTGGCTGGATCGCGGGCGAGGTAGCGCCGCTGCCCGCCAGCGATGCGGTGCGCGTGCCGCACATGGGGTGGAACGATGTCGTCCCCACCCGTCCCCATCCGCTGATTCAGCCGGGCGAGGCGTATTTCCTGCACAGTTTCGCCTTTTCCGGCCACGATGTGCTGGCCACCACCGACCATGGCGGGCCGGTGACTGCCGCGATCGGGCGCGACAACCTGATCGGCGTCCAGTTCCACCCGGAAAAAAGCCAGCGTTACGGCATCGCCCTCATTGAAAGGTTCCTTGAATGGCGTCCCTGACCGTCTTTCCCGCCATTGACCTCAAGGGTGGACAGGTGGTGCGCCTGGCTGAAGGCGACATGGCCCGTGCCACCGTCTATGGCGACGATCCCGCCGCGCAGGCGCTGATCTTCGCCGATGCTGGCGCCGACTGGCTGCACATGGTCGATCTGGACGGCGCCTTTGCCGGACGGTCGGTCAATGGCGATGCGGTCGCCGCGGTCATCGCCGCCTTTCCGGGCAAGGTTCAGCTGGGCGGCGGCATCCGCACCGTGGAATCGGTCGAACGCTGGATCGGCCTCGGCGTCCAGCGCATCGTCATCGGCACCGCGGCGCTGACCAATCCCGACCTGGTCCGCACCGCTGCCCGCGCCCATCCCGGCCGGGTGGTCGTGGGCGTCGATGCCCGCGACGGCATGGTCGCCACCCATGGCTGGGCCGATGTGTCGGACGTTTCCGTCACCGATCTTGCCCGCCGGTTCGAGGATGCGGGCGTCGCTGCCCTGCTGTTCACCGATGTCGGCCGCGACGGATTGCTCAAGGGGTGTAATGTCCATGCGACGGCGGCGCTGGCCCGCGCGGTCAGCATCCCGGTCATCGCATCGGGCGGGGTTGCGGGGATCGAGGACATCCACGCCCTGAAACCCCATGTCGCCGAGGGGATCGAGGGCGTGATCACCGGCCGCGCGCTGTATGATGGCCGCCTGGACCTGGCCGAGGCAATCCGGGTCGCGCGCGGATGACCGTCCGCGCCCGCGTCATCCCCTGTCTCGACGTTGCCAATGGCCGGGTGGTCAAGGGCGTCAATTTCGTCGACCTGCGCGATGCGGGCGATCCGGTGGAGCAAGCGCGCGTCTATGATGCGGGCGGCGCGGACGAACTGTGCTTTCTCGATATCACCGCCAGTCACGAGGCGCGCGGCACCATCATCGACGTCGTGCGCCGGACGGCAGAGGTGTGCTTCATGCCCGTCACCGTCGGTGGCGGCGTCCGGTCGGCGGACGATGCGCGCGCGCTGCTGCTGGCCGGGGCGGACAAGGTGGCGGTCAACAGCGCCGCCGTCGCGCGGCCCGAAATCGTCGCCGATATCGCCGACCGATTCGGCAGCCAGTGCATCGTTGCCAGCATCGACGCGCGCCGATCCGGCGACCGCTGGGAAATCTTTACCCATGGCGGGCGGCGGGCCACCGGCATCGACGCGATGGACCATGCGCTGAACCTCGTCCGGCTGGGCGCGGGCGAACTGCTCGTCACCTCGATGGACCGGGACGGGACGCGCAGCGGCTATGACCTGCCCCTGATCCGCGCCATCGCCGATGCCGTCACCGTTCCGGTGGTTGCATCGGGCGGCGTGGGCGGGCTCGATGATCTGGTCGCCGGCATCCGGGACGGCCATGCCAGCGCCGTGCTGGCCGCCAGCATCTTTCATTTTGGCGAAGCGACGATCGCCGACGCCCATGCCGCCCTGCGCAATGCCGGCATCCCGGCCCGCACGCCGATCGGAGTCGGTTGATTTGACATTAACCATGCGCGCCGCGCGCGGGTTAAGCATCATCGGCCCGCGTTCCCGCTGAATCGCGATCGCGGCGCGCGCCTTGCTTGGATGGTCGGACCAACGGTTTCACCATGTCGAAACGGGGCCATGTCCGTCCGATTGCTCGCTCCCCTTGCCGCCGCCGCCCTGCTGATCGGGCTTGCGGGCACCGGCATCGCCGCTGATCCGGCGCGCCCGGCCACTGGCGGGGGGCGGCCAGCCATTGCCATTCCGGAACCGGAGCTGCTTGTCCTGTTCGCGCTTGGCGTGGTCGGCCTTGCCGCCGGACGCCGCCTTGCCCGCCGGCGGGGCGGCAATTAACGCTTTGTTGCGGGCACCGCGTTACCGTCCCTGCCCATGATCCGCTGGCCGATCCTGCCCCTGTTCCCGCTGCTGATCGCCGCCCGCGCCCATTCGGGCGAGGTGGTGCGCGACGGGTTCGAACTGGCCGATGCCGTGATGTTCGGAGTCGTGGCCGTCGGCATCCTGATCGCGCGGCGGGCGCTGCGCAGCCGGTTCGCGCGGCGAAAGGATTGACACACAGGCCCTTGCCGACAATGCCGGGGGCCATGACCGCTGATCCGCTCGACGCCCTGGAACTCACCATCCGCGCCCGGCTGGGTGCTGATCCCGACACCTCCTATGTCGCGCGCCTGCACAGCAAGGGGCGGGCAAAGATCGCGCAGAAACTGGGCGAAGAGGCGGTGGAAACCGTCATCGCCGCGCTGGACGGCGACCGCGCGGCACTGACCGCAGAGGCAGCGGACCTGATGTTCCACCTCATCGTCCTTCTGGCCGAAAGCGGCGTCTCCCTGGCCGATGTCCGCGCCGAACTCGCCCGGCGCGAAGGCGTGTCGGGCCTTGCCGAAAAAGCCGCCCGGACGGAGTAGCGCCATGCCGATCGATGCCACCCTGCCCTATGACGACACCAACATCTTTGCCCGCATCCTGCGCGGCGAAATCCCGTCGAACCGGGTGTATGAGGATGACTGGGCCGTCGCATTCCACGACATCGCGCCGCAGGCGCCGGTCCACGTCCTGGTCATCCCGCGCGGCGCCTATGTCAGCTGGGACGATTTCAGCGCGCGGGGCAGCGAGGCAGAGATTGCGGGCTTCATCCGCGCCGTCGGCACGGTCGCCCGGCAACTGGGCCTGGTCGAGCCGGGCTATCGCCTGCTGGCCAATGTCGGCGGCCATGGCGGACAGGAAGTGCCCCATCTTCACGTCCACCTGTTCGGCGGCACGCCGCTGGGCCCGATGCTGCTGCGCTGAACCGCGCGATTGGGGATTGCACGCGGGCGATTAGCGACTAGGCTCCGCCGCAATCGGAAGTTCCGGGGGTTGCGACCACCCGGCAAAGGGGAAAAACCGTTCATGATTTTTGGGCGTATCAAGCCACTCGACGCCATCCTGGCGACCGCAGAAAAGAAATCGCTCACTCGTTCGCTCGGTGCTTTTCAGCTGACCATGCTGGGTATCGGCGCGGTCATTGGCACCGGCATCTTCGTGCTCACCGCCGAAGCGGCTCAAAAGGCCGGGCCGGCGATGATGTGGAGCTTCGTGATCGCTGGTCTGGTCTGCGCCTTTGCAGCCCTGTGTTACGCAGAAATGGCATCGATGGTGCCGGTTTCCGGCTCTGCCTACACCTACAGCTATGCGGTCATGGGCGAACTGATCGCATGGATGGTCGGCTGGGCGCTGATCCTTGAATATGCGGTTGCCGCAGGCGCGGTGTCCGTCGGCTGGTCGGGATATGTCATCGGCCTGATCGAGGCGAGTTTCGGCATGGACATCCCCGATGCGCTTGTCCTTGGGCCGTTCGACGGCGGCCTGATCAATCTGCCCGCAATGGCGATCGCAGGCCTGGTGACTTGGCTGCTGGTCGTGGGCACCAAGGAAAGCGCCACCGTCAACGCGATCCTGGTTGCGATCAAGGTGTCGGCGCTGACGCTGTTCATCGTCCTCGCCGTTCCGGTGATGAACATGGACCAGTTCAGCCCGTTCGCACCGACCGGATTCGTCGGCATCTCTGCGGCGGCTGCGTCGATCTTCTTCGCCTATGTCGGATTTGACGCGGTTTCGACCGCAGCAGAGGAAACCAAGAACCCGCAGCGGAACATGCCGATCGGCCTGATCGGTTCGCTGCTGATCTGCACCGTCTTCTACATGCTCGTCGCCGCCGGCGTGATCGGTGCCCCGGGCCTGTCGAGCCAGCCCGTGGTCGACGCCGCAGGTGGTGTGCTCGAACCCGGCAGCCGCGAACTGGCCGCGCAATGCGCCGCTCGCGCTGCTGAAGGGTTCAAGGACGTCGTCTGTTCCAAGGAAGCACTGGCCTTCACGCTGCGTGAAATCGGCTGGCCGCAGATCGGCAATCTGCTTGGCCTCGCCGCTGGCCTCGCCCTGCCCTCGGTCATCCTGATGATGATGTTCGGCCAGACGCGCATCTTCTTCGTGATGAGCCGCGACGGCCTGTTGCCCAAGGCGTTCTCAAAGATTCACCCGACCTACAACACGCCGCACGTCATCACGGTGATCACGGGTGTGTTCGTCGCGCTGTTCGCCGCCTTCTTCCCGGTGGGTCAGCTGGCCAACATCTCCAACTCCGGCACCCTGTTCGCTTTCGCCGCCGTGGCGATCGCCGTCATGGTCATCCGCCGCAAGGACCCGACCCGCCACCGTCCGTTCCGTACGCCGGCCGTCTTCGTGACTGCCCCGATCGCGGTCCTTGGATGCATCTATCTGTTCATCAGCCTGGATCAGAAGAGCATCTATCTGTTCCTGGGCTGGGCGGCGATCGGCCTGCTGGTCTATTTCGGCTACAGCCGCTCGCGCAGCCATGTCGGACAGGGTGTCGTCGACGTGCCCGAGGACGACACGGACGTCCCGCCGCAGCCGGTGCCGCCATTGCCGGGGGCACCGACGCCCGGCGGCAAGCAGGCGTAACCGACCAAAAAAAGGGGCCGGAGGAACGATCCTCCGGCCCCTTTTTCCTTGTCCGGCGAAGCGGCGGTTCAGCCCAGCTTCTGTGCCACCAGCGCCTTCAGGTCCGCCTCGGGCCGCGCGCCATAATGGCTGATGATCTCCGCCGCGCAGATTGCGCCAAGGCGCAGCGAGGCATCCAGGCCCAGGCCCTGTGCCTGACCATGCAGGAAGCCCGCGGCGAACAGATCGCCCGCGCCCGTCGTGTCCACCACCCGCTCGATCGGCTCTGCCGGCACGGCCACCTTGGCCCCGCCCGACACCGCGATCGCGCCCTTTTCGCTGCGCGTGACGACCAGCGTTTCGACCTCGGCCGAAACCTTGGCCACCGCCGCATCGAAATCCTCGGTCTGGGCCAGCGCCAGCAGCTCGTTTTCGTTGGCGAACAGGATGTCGACCATCCCCTCGCTCAACAAGGTGCGGAAATCGTCGCCATGGCGGCTGATGCAGAACACGTCGGACAGGGTGAACGCGACCTTTCGCCCCGCCCCCTTCGCGACATCGATGGCGGCGCGCATCGCCGCGCGCGGCTCTTCGGGATCCCACAGATAGCCTTCGAGATACAGGATCGCGGAATCGGCGATGACCGCGCGGTCCAGCGCCGCCTCGGGCAGGAACTGCGACGCGCCAAGGAACGTGTTCATCGTGCGCTGGCCGTCCGGCGTCACAAAGATCAGGCAGCGCGCCGTGCTCGGCTCGCCGGGGCGCACGGGCGTGTCGTAATGGATGCCGACCGACCGGATGTCATGGGCAAACACCTTGCCCAGCTGGTCGTCCGCCACCTGGCCGATGAACGCGCACGAATCGCCCAGTGCCGCCATCGCCGCGATGGTGTTGGCCGCCGATCCGCCGGAAACCTCGCGCCCCGGGCCCATCTTGTCGTACAGCGCATCGGCCTCTTCGGGGGAAAAGATCAGCTGCATCGACCCCTTGGTCATGCCCTGTTCGACGATGAACGCATCATCGGCCTGGGCCAGGATGTCGACGATGGCGTTGCCGATGGCGACGATATGGAAACGGGGTTCGCTCAAGTTGGGCTCCGTAATCAGGAAAAAGGCGTTGTCCGCGCGCCTATCCTTGCCGCCCGTCCGGCGCAACCGCGTTGACGGCGTGCGTGCGCGGGGCCAATCCCCTGTTCCATGTTGCGCGCCCTTGCCCTGTCCCTGGCCCAGCTTGGCGACCGGCCGATCCTGAAGCTGTTTCTGGGGTCGCTGGCGGTCACGCTGGTCCTGCTCGCCCTGATCGGGGCTGGCCTTGTCTGGGGCACGCAGGCGGTGCTGGTCGACGGGCTGGCGCTTGACGAACGCTGGGGCACGCTGGGCGCGGTTGCCGCCGCCCTGCTCTCGATCCTTGGCGCATGGCTGTTGTTCCGCGCGGTTGCCATTGCGGTCATCGGCCTGTTCGCGGACGGGGTGGTAGAGGCGGTGGAGGCGCGGCATTACCCGGCCCGGCGCGACCGCGCGGTGCCAGTGCCGCTGGCCAGGTCACTGCGCATGGCGCTTGGATCGGCCGGGCGGGCGGTGGCGGTCAACCTGTTGCTGGTGCCGCCCTATCTGTTCCTGCTCGTCACCGGCGTCGGCACGGCGGCGCTGTTCTTCATTGCCAATGCCTGGCTGCTTGGCCGCGACCTGGGCGACATGGTTGCTGCCCGCCACATGGACGATGCCGCGATGCGCGACTGGCGGCGGCGTACCCGCGGATCGCGCATGGTGCTGGGCGCGATCGGCACCGCCATCCTGATCGTGCCGGTCGCCGGACTGTTCGGCCCGATCCTGGGCGCGGCGATGGCGACGCACCTGTTTCACATGAGGGAAAGCCAATGACCCCTGTTTCGCGTCTCGTCCCCATCTTGCCGGCGGCGCTCGCCCTTGCCGCCTGTGGCGGGGCGACCGGCCCCCGCCCGGCAACCGTCAGCACCGCACCCATGCGCCCCGTGCCGCCGCGCGTCGTTGCGCCCGGCATGACGCAGGTGATCGGGGCAGAGGAGCGCGCGCTGCTCGCCGTGCTGGGCCGGCCGGATGCCGAAATGACGGAGGGTGCGGGGCGCAAGCTGCAATTCGCCAGCCCGATCTGCGTGCTCGACGCCTATCTTTACGCCCCGCGCGATGGCGCCGCCCCGGTCGTCACCCATGTCGACACGCGCCAGCGCACCGGCGCGCCGATCGATCAGGCCAGCTGCGTCGCCGCCCTTACCCGGCGCAGCGGGGGGAAGTAACCGCTCAGCCCAGCCGCGCCAGGGCCCAGCGGGCGGCCTCTGCCACCACCGGATCGGGGTCGCCGGTCAGTGCCGCCACTTGTGGCCGCAACGCCGCATCGCCGCCATTGCCCGCCGCGATCAGGCAGTTGCGCACCATCCGGTTCCGCCCGATCCGCTTGATCGGGCTGCCGGCAAAGCGCGCGCGAAATCCCGCATCGTCCAGCGCCAGCAGCTCGGCCAGACCCGGCGCTGCCATCCCCTCGCGCGCGGCAAAGGCGATGTTGGCGCGCGCGGCATCGGCAAACTTGTTCCACGGACACACCGCCAGGCAATCGTCACAGCCATAGATGCGGTTGCCCATCCCCGCGCGCAGATCCTCCGGAATCGGGCCCTTATGCTCGATGGTCAGGTAACTGACGCAGCGCCGCGCATCGACGGTATAGGGCGCGGGAAACGCATCAGTGGGGCAGGCGCGCTGGCACGCATCGCACGATCCGCACCGGTCGCGCCCCGGCGCATCGGGGGCAAGGTCCAGCGTGGTATAAATCGCGCCCAGGAACAGCCAGCTGCCATGCGTGCGGCTGACCAGGTTGCTGTGCTTGCCCTGCCAGCCAAGGCCCGCCGCCTCGGCCAGCGGCTTTTCCATCACCGGCGCGGTGTCGACAAAGACTTTGAGGTCGCAGCCTGCCTCCGCCGCCAGCCACCGGCCCAGCGCCTTCAGCGCGCGCTTGACCACATCGTGATAATCCTTGCCCTGCGCATAGACGCTGATCCGCCCCATATCGGCGCGGTCCGCCATCGCCAGCGGGTCGACATCGGGGGCATAACTCATGCCCAGCGCGATCACCGACCGCACTTCGGGCCACAATCCGCGCGGGCTGGCCCGCTGCGCCGCGCGCTCCTCCATCCAGATCATGGTGCCGTGCCGCCCCTCGGCCAGCCACTGGCGCAGCCGCTCGCCCGCATGCGGCGCGGCATCCGCACGCGCGATTCCGCACGCCGCAAAGCCAAGCTCGGCGGCCTTTTCCCGGATACGGTCTTCAAGTGCCTTGTGCGGCTGCATCACTGCGCGCTAGCACAGGGGCAGAAAATTGCGAGCACCCCCGCCGGACGGAGAGATTGTGACCCCCAGCACCTACGCTCTTGAGGCTCACGGCCTGGTCAAATATTTCGGCAACCGCCGGGTGGTAAAGGGCATCGACCTCGCCGTGCCGACCGGCAGCATCTATGGCGTGCTTGGCCCCAATGGCGCGGGCAAGACGACGACGCTGCGGATGCTCCTCGGCATCATCGAACCGGATGAGGGGCACCGTACGCTGCTCGGCCATGACGCCCCGCGACAGGCCAGCGATCTGGTTGGCTATCTGCCCGAAGAACGCGGCCTCTATCCCAGCATGACGGCGCGGGAGGCGATTGCCTTTATGGGCGCATTGCGCGGGCTGGACTGGAAAACGGGCCGGGCACGCGCGGCCGAAATGATGGAGGGCGCGGGGCTTGGCCATGCCGTGGGGCAAAAGATCCGCAAGCTGTCCAAGGGGATGGCTCAGCTTGTCCAGCTGCTCGGCTCCGTCGTCCACCGGCCCGACTTCATCGTGCTGGACGAACCCTTTTCCGGCCTGGACCCGGTGAATCAGGAACGGCTGGAACGGCTGATCCTGGCGGAGCGGGATCGCGGAGCGACCGTCCTGTTTTCCACGCACGTCATGGCCCATGCCGAACGGCTGTGCGACCGGCTGGCGATCATCGCGGGCGGCGAGCGCAAGTTCGAGGGGACGGTTGCCGATGCGCGCGCCACCCTGCCCTATCGCGCCTTTTACGAACCGCGCACCGAAATTGCAGGCATCGCCGCGCTGTTGCCGCCCGACGCCGCGCGCGCCGATGGCGGCTGGCGTTTCACCCTGCCCGATGACGGGATCGAACCAATCCTCACCCGCCTGCTGGCCGAAGGGCACGGCATTTCCGGCTTGGCGATCGAGCGGCCAACCCTGCACGAGGCGTTCGTGCGGATCGTCGGTGCGCAGGCGATGGAGGGCATAGCCGAAACCGCGCCCGAAGAACCCGTAACCGAGGAGCAGGGGGCATGAACGGCCTTTCCCGCCTGATGCGCGATGCGCTGACCGTTGCCCGCCGCGATTTCGTGGCAACCGTGGCGACACCGACCTTTCTCCTGTTTCTGCTCGCGCCATTGTTCATGCTCGGCTTTGGCGCGATCGGCGGCATGGGCGCGGCCACGGTGGGCAAGGGCGCAGAGGAAAAGCAGCGCATCTATGCCATCCTGAACGACGCCGATTCCGCCGCGCTTGAACAGGCGGACAAGGACGCTCGCGTCCTGTTCCAGCGCAAGGATCAGGTGCCGTTGCTGATCCTGGTCAGACCAGAGGCGGATGCCGCAGCCCAGGCCCGCGGCCTGCTGCTGCAATCCGATCGGGATGTGCCCGCCGTCCTCTATGGCTCGCTTGCCGCGCCTCAGATCATTCACCGCAACGCCACCTCGTCCACGTCGCGGTATCTCGGCTATCTTGCTGAACGTACTCTCAGGGACAGGCGCGCCGGGATCGAAGGACCGGTCAGCAAGCCGCGGTTCGAACGCATCGCCCCCAAATCCGGATCGATCGGCGGCCGCAACGCCGCCGCGTTCCTGGGCGTATTCGGCCTTTTCCTGCTCTCGCTGATGCTGGCCGGCCAGGCGGTGGGCACCATGGCGGAGGAACGGTCGAACAAGGTGATCGAGGTGCTGGCCGCCGCCGTCCCGCTGGAAAGCGTGTTCCTTGGCAAGCTGATCGGCATGTTGGGCGTCGCTGTCCTGTTCATCGGGTTCTGGGGCACGATTGCGGGCGGCTTTGGCCTGCTGATCCCGACGGGCGCGCTGCCGCCAGAGGCCGCCAGCGCGCTTGGCGACATCCGCCCGGCGGTCGGCCTGCCGCTTTATGCGCTGCTGTTCCTGGTCTATTTCCTGCATGCCTATCTGCTCCTCGGTTCGGTGTTTCTGGGCGTTGGCGCGCTCGCCAGCACGCAGCGCGAATTGCAGATGCTGTCGCTGCCCATCACGGTGGTTCAGGTGGGGATGTTCGGCCTGTCCGCCAGTGCCGCAGGCGCGCCCGACAGCATGGTGGCCAAGATTGCGGAAGTGTTTCCGTTCAGCTCGCCCTTCGCCATGATCGCGCGGGCAGCAAATGACGCCGCGATCTGGCCGCATCTTGCCGCCATCGCCTGGCAGCTCTTGTGGGTCAGCATCTGCATCGGGCTTGGCGCGCGTCTGTTCCGGCGCGGCGTGCTGCAGTCATCCGGCCCGAAGCTGCGCCTGTTCGGCAAGGGGACTGCCGCCGCCTAATTGACATTCGTGTCAATTAGCAGTCTCCTCCTTGGGAAAGAGGGAGAGGCAGGATGGCGACCTTGGCGGACATGCCTGGCATGGCGGACCCCGATCCGCTGGATGTCAGCCGGGCGGAACTGTATCGCGACGACATATGGCAGGCACCCTTTGCCCGGCTGCGGGCCGACGCGCCGGTCTATCGCTGCGAGCGGTCAGACTTTGGCGCCTATTGGTCGGTCAGCAGCTATCAGGGGATTGTCGAGGTCGAATCGCTGCCCGACCTCTATTCCTCGGCAGAAGGGATCGTGGTCGCCGATCTCGATCCCGAAACCGACATTCGCCTGCCGATGTTCATTGCGATGGACCGGCCCAGGCACACCGATCAGCGGCGCACCGTCGCGCCCGCCTTTACCCCGTCCGAAATGACCCGAATGGGCGTCGATGTTCGCCGCCGCACCGCCGAACTGCTCGACAGCCTGCCCATCGGCACCGGGTTCGACTGGGTGGACCGGGTGTCGATCGAATTGTCGACACAGATGCTGGCCATCCTGTTCGATTTCCCGTGGGAGGACCGGCGCAAACTGACCTTCTGGTCCGACTGGGCGGGCGATATCGAACTGGTCAAGAATGCGGAACTGAAGCAGCAGCGGCTGGCCCACATGTTCGAATGTGGCGCCTATTTTCAGCAGCTCTGGCAGTCGAAGCTGGGCAAGGAACCGACGCCCGATCTTATCAGCATGATGATCCATTCCGACGCGATGAGCCACATGGATCAGTACGAATTTCTGGGCAATCTGATGCTGCTGATCGTCGGCGGCAACGACACCACGCGCAATTCCATGTCCGCCTATGCCCTTGGCCTCAGCCAGTTTCCGGCCGAACGGGAAAAGCTGGAACGCGATCCCGCGCTGATCCCCAATGCGACCCAGGAAATCATCCGGTGGCAGACGCCGCTCGCCCATATGCGCCGCACCGCGACGCAGGATACCGAACTGATGGGCCAGGCGATCCGCGCGGGCGACAAGCTGGCGCTCTGGTATATCTCGGCAAATCGCGACCAATCCGTGTTCGGCCCGGACGCCGATGCGATCCGCGTCGATCGTGCCAATGCCCGGCGGCACCTGTCGTTCGGCTGGGGGATTCATCGCTGCGTCGGGGCGCGGCTGGCGGAACTTCAGATCAGCGTGCTGATGGAGGAAATGGCGCGCCGCCGCCTGCGCGTGAACGTGACCGGCGATCCGGTGCGCGTCGCGGCGTGTTTCGTCCATGGCTATCGCTCGCTGCCCGTCGAACTCACCCGCTACTGATCGCACGGCACGCGCAACCTTTTGACCGGCCGGACCGAACCTATATGCACCCCATCGCAGCAAGGATCGCCCGCATGACCAGCCGCCGCCAGTTTCTGACCAGTGCCGCCATCGGCGGCGTTGCGATGACCATCGGGTGTTCGACCGGCGAAAGCGCCGCCGCCCGCGGCAAGTTCGAGGTTCAGTTAAGCGATGCCGAATGGAAAAAACGGCTCGGCCCCGACCGGTTCCGCATCCTGCGCGAACAGGGGACGGAACGTCCCTTCACCAGCCCGCTGAACAATGAAAAGCGCACCGGCACTTTTGCCTGCGCCGGGTGCAAACTGCCGCTTTATTCGTCCCGCACGAAATTCGACAGCGGCACCGGCTGGCCCAGCTTCTGGCAGGCGCTGCCCAACGCGGTCGGCACCGAACGCGATGTCAGCTTTGGCATGGTCCGGACAGAGGCGCATTGCCGCCGCTGTGGCGGGCATCTGGGCCATATTTTTGACGACGGCCCGAAACCTACGGGCAAACGGCACTGCATCAACGGCCTGTCGCTGACCTTTGCGCCCGGAAAGGCTGCCTGACCGAAGCGTTCAGTCGTTGACGGCGACGATGGTGTCGCGGCCGCCATTGCCGGCGACCGTCACCGGCGCGATGGCGTCCGCCTCGCTCATCCCCTTGGGATAGATGAAGCCGTTGACCGGATAGCTGCTGGTACCCAAGCCGCCGATCGGGCCGAACCACACCTTCACCTCGCTCCAGTCGCCCGCCGCCGACACATCGATCGCACGCACGTCACGCTCGACGCCGCCACGCCGCGACCAGTTGGCATGGGTCAACAGGACTTCGCGATCGCTCACCACGCGGGACACCATGGCGACATGGCCCAGCCGCATCTTGCCATGCGACTTGAACGACATCACCGCGCCGACCGCCGGACGATGGTCGCGCTCGTACGTACCGGCGGCCTGAGCCCACCAGGTATGCGCATTGCCGAACAGCTGGACCGAGGAAACTTCGCGGGCAAAGGTGACGCATTGCCAGAACCGCGCCTGCGCGGGCGTCGCCATCATCAGGAAACAGCTTACTAGCAGCGCAAAACGCGCTGTTGCAGCACCCAGTTTCATGGAAGACCCCTTGCGAACCCCCGGTTTGTGAAGCCTAGGAAGCATCCCCCGCCGGCAAAGGGAATAGGGGCAATCCGCAATGCGGAACCATTTCCGACGAACGGTGTTTCGGCGGCGATGACCGGTTGAACCGTGAATGAACGCCGCCGCCCGGGCGGCGTCCGATCCGGCGAATCAGCCCTTTACCACCCCGTCCACGCTGCCGCTGGTCACCGAATGATAGCCGGGCCGCGCCTTGGCATAGATGCGCCGCGCCACCGGTTGCCCCCATTCGCCCTGCGCCATCAGCGCGGTGAACAGCGGCAGGACGAACTTGCGCCGCCCCTGGCTGGTCAGGAACTGTTCGATCGACGGCACGGCGGGATCATAGCGGTTGGCGATGGCCAGCTTCAGCCAGGCAAAGCGAACCTCGCTGTTGCCGCTGGCCGACAGGCCGAGCGCGCGGTCCAGCGTATCCAGCCGTTCGCGCGACAACGTGCGCGGCAGCGAATCGAGGAAGCGCACCTTTTCCCACGTCGTCGCCTGTGCCACCGCCCCGTCCACCGGCAGTCCGTTGGCAAAGGCGAGCGCGGCCTTGTCCACCGCCGGAAAGGCGTCGGACGCAACGCGCACCGCATTGTCGGGCAGGCCCGGCTGATAGACCCAGCGATCGAGCTGCAGCTTGTCCTCCAGCGCCTTGTCCCCCTTGATCAGATGCTCGCGCAGGTCCGCCAGGAACCCCTTGCTCGTCTGCGGCTGAAAGGCGTGCCGGTCGAAATAGCCGCGCAGATACGCGTCCCATTTTTCCCGCCCGACCGCCTGCTCCAGCGTGCGCAGGAACGTCGCGCCCTTGTCATAGGCGACCTGCGTCATCCCCTCGTCCGGATCGCGGTCGGCGGTCAGGTTGAGGTGCAGCTGCGTGTCGGGGCCATTGCCGCCCGCTGCCTTCAGCGCGTCCTGCATCGCGGTCCACGCCAGATCCGCCTCCATGTCCGCGCGCCGCTTGCCGTACAGCGCCTCCATGATCCGGTTTTCGAAATAGCTGGTGAACCCCTCGTTCAACCAGAAATCGTCCCAGGTCGCATTGGTGACCAGATTGCCCGACCAGCTATGCGCCAGTTCGTGCGCGATCAGGCTGACCAGCGACTTGTCGCCCGCGATCACCGTCGGCGTGGCAAAGGTCAGCAGCGGGTTTTCCATGCCGCCAAACGGAAAGCTGGGCGGCAGGACGATCACGTCATACCGGCCCCAGCGATAGGGACCGTACAGCGATTCGGCGGCATCCACGAATTTTTCCAGATCGGCAAACTCGGCCGCCGATGCCTTCAGCGTTGCCGGTTCGGCGAACACGCCGGTGCGCGGGCCGGTCGACTGAAACCCGATATCGCCCACCGCAATCGCGATCAGATAGGGGGCGACGGGCTTGTCCATCACGAAACTGAACGCGCGCCGTCCCTCGCCCGCGCCTTCGCCCTTGGCCATGGCATCGGCGGCGACATTGCCGTCCGCGCTCATCAACGCGACCAGCGGTTCGGGCACCGTCACCCGCGCTTCCCATGTCTGGCGGATGCCGGGGCTGTCCTGCGTCGGAATCCAGCTGCGGTTGAGGATCGCCTGCCCCTGGCTGAACAGGAACGGGTGCTGCTTGCCCGCCGTCTGCGCAGGGGTCAGCCATTGCAGCGCGGCGGCATTGGGGCTGGTGGCATAACGGATCGTCACCTGGCGCGCATCGCCGATATCGACGGTCAGCGGCGCGCCATGCACGGCATCCGCCGCACCCAATTTCCAGTTCAACGCCTTGCCCGCGCTGTCGGTCACCGCTTCGATGGCCAGGTCGCGGGTATCCAGCACGATCTGCTTGGCGCCGTCTGCCGCCTGAATATCCAGCCGCGCAGTGCCGGACAGCACGCGCTTGTCGAAATCGGCATTCAGGTCCAGCGCCACATGAGTCACCCGCGCCTCGGCCGGCCGGGCATAGCTGTGCACGTCCCGCGCCTCTGGCGTCGTCAGCACCGTCGCCACCATCCGGTCCCCCGTTTCCGGCCCACCCGCCGTTTCGGTTCCGGCGGAACAGGCAGCCAGGCCAGCCATCAGCGACAGCAACAGGAAACGCAGCATCGGGACACTCCGGACAATCGGGGCACGACGCCGACCGCGCCGTACCGGATACGCAATCCCCCCGGCTTACCGGCACCACCCGCTTATGCAAGCGTGCCGCAACCGGCCGATTGCATCGTCCCGTCACAATTCGTCGCAACCTTTGTTGCATTGCGGAATCAATTGTGATCGACTGCATGAACGACGGCAGACCGGGTGGTTAAGCAATCCGTTAACCATCCGGGCGCATGATCCGAAGGGTGTTGAACCCGGGGTGGGTAGGAGCTGGGAGATGGCAAGCAGGTCAAAGCCGGCACAAGGTGCAATGACGCTGGCGGAAATGAAGGAATTTGCGGGATTCGCCGCAGCGACGCAGCGGTATATCCGGCGGTCGCTCGACATCGGGCTGGACCGTGACGACGCCCTGTCGCGCTGGTCGCGCGATGTGGTGGAAGCGGCCAGCATCCGTGCCCAGGCCCGCATTTACGACCGGCTGCCCGATCTGCGCGCCATCGTTCCGGATGACAGCGGCCTCGATGCCGTCGAACCGTTCATGGCCCCGCTGATCTCCATGTCGGCCTTTGACCTGGGACAGGGGCGGCTTTCCAGCTTTTCGGCCTATCGCTTTCTGTATGAACGGTTGATCGGCGCCGAATCCCGGCCATGGCTGCCCGCTGCCTTCTGTTCGGCGGCCGCATTGCCCCAGCTTCAC
Source organism: Sphingomonas sp. BGYR3 (assembly GCF_025153455.1). Classification (NCBI taxonomy): domain Bacteria; kingdom Pseudomonadati; phylum Pseudomonadota; class Alphaproteobacteria; order Sphingomonadales; family Sphingomonadaceae; genus Sphingomonas; species Sphingomonas sp. BGYR3. Next base: position 1,522,910 of record NZ_JANZNT010000001.1, read on the forward strand.
CCCGATCTGCGGCGCAAGCTGCTGCAATCGATCAGCGAAGCGGCGGCGACGGCCAGCGGCTGGTCGACGCGTCAACCGGCCTTTTTCCCCGCCTGGGTGGAAAAGGTCGATCACAACGCCCTGCCCAACTGACCCGTTGGCGCGGCCTGTCGGTCAGCGACAGGCCCGCCATCCCATCGCACCGCGCTCTGCCTGATCCAGGTGGAAGTGGTCGGCATGGGCCGCATTGTAATCGGGCGACAGCACCGTCGCGAACAGATCGCACGCCCCGTCCCGCACCTCGCGCAGGAATGCGCCCTTTGCGCCATCGTCCTGCCAATCGTTGACCAGCCGGATGCTCGTCCCGTCGGACAGGACGAACCCGGCCACATCCAGCGCATCCGCCGTCGAATGTTCGCTGAACGCGCCTTCGCTGCGGCCATACATCCGGCGACAGCTGTAACTGCCGAAATGGTCGATGCGCGACACCCGCACGCCTGGCCCGAAATGCCGCCGCGCCGCCGGTTGCAGCACCTGCCATTCCCACAGCATCAGCGCCGCCGCCACCGGACAGGCCATGCCGACCCGCTGGGGGATCAGGTCGATGCTCCGCGCCCCGCCATCGGCCAGCCGCACCGCATCGGCATAGCCGCACTGGCCATCGCTGACCGGCGGCAGGGATTCGAACCGGACGCCCGCCCGGTCCAGCAGGCCGCGGCACGCCGGAAAATCGCTGGTCAGCGCGGTCAGCTTGCGCCCGGTGAACAGGCCGACCGGCTGGCTCAGGTCCAGCTTTGTCCACGGCATGTCCTGCGGCCGCTTTCGCGCGGCGGCATACAGCAGCAGCGCGCCCGCCAGCAGGATGGCGATCAGCGTGACCGCGCCCAACGTGCGACGCACCGCCCTCATTGCCGCGCCGCCGCCGCCAGCGGCAATGCCGTCACGGGATAGCCCAGATCGCCGGGAATGGTGATCCAGTCCGCCCCGTCCCGCTGCTCGATCCACGGCGTGATGGTTCGCACCGGAAACGCCCGCGCAGCCGCCGCCGCCGCATCGAACCCGTCATGCGTCGCCAGCCGCTCCAGCGTGCAGCGCGTGGGAAAGATCAGCCGCGCCTCCCCCCGCGCCGCCATCGCCAGCACCTCCGCCGCCGTCGCCCAGAATGTCCGGACATTCTCGGTCGCATCCACGACCGCTTCCGGCGCATCGGCTGGCAGCTTCGCCAGATAGAAGCGCGTGTCGAAACTGCGCGCATGGTCGAAATCCGGCCGCCAGCGGGCATAGGGGACGAGGGCATCCAGCCGCAGCACCGCATCGGCCGCCGCCAGTGCCTCACCCATCGCGCTGCCATGGTTCAGCGCATGGCGGATCGCAGCGACCGTTTCCGCGCCCGCCGGCTCGATCCCGGCCGCCACCCCCGCCTCCTCGACGCATTCACGGATTGCCGCAATCCGCGCCGCCTCTTCCCAGTCATCGGGGCCGCCGCCGGTTTCGGACAGCGCATGATCGGCCGCATCGACGCGCCCGCCCGGAAACACGATCGCCCCGCCGGCAAAGCGCATCATGCGCGATCGCTCGACAAACAACAGTTCCGGCGGCCCGCCCGCAGCTTCGCGGAACAGGATCAGGGTCGCGGCGGGGATGGCGGGTCGGGACATGGCATCCTTGATGGGTTGCCATGCGAACCGGGGCAAGGCTGTTCCGCGTCCACCGGGATTGGTACAGGACAGAAATGGTTCGGCAAACGGGGGCGGCCGGGTGAGCGATTTCGAATTCGTCTTTTCGCTGTTTGGCCTGTTGCTCGGCCTGTCACTGGCCGAACTGTTGGGCGGGCTTGCCCGGACGATCGAACGGCGGCTGCGGCCCGGCGGGACGTTCCGCATCGGCTGGCTGACGCCGCTGCTCGCCATCTTCGTCCTGCTCGACCTCTTGTCCTTCTGGTCGGCGGCGTGGTTCGTGCGCGGGTCGATCGCGGTGACCGGCGAAACGCTGATGTTCGTGACGCTGTTTGCCGGCGTTTATTATCTTGCCGCGCATCTGGTCTTTCCCGGCGATGCCGACGGCACGCCTGACCTCGATCAGCATTTCTTTCGCGTCCGCCGCATCGTGCTGGGGGGCATGCTGCTGCTGCTGGCGGCGCAGCTCCTGTTCTATCTGGTCACGCCCGCGCTGGCCCCGGCGCTGTACCGGCCCCTGTCTGTTGTGCTGACGATCGTGCTGGCGCTGCTGATCGGGGCGGCGATGATGGTCCGCGGCCCTTATGCGGCGCGCATCATCATGCTGCTGCTGATCGCGCGCTATGTCGTGGTGTATCTGCTGTAGTCAAAGGGGACCGCCATGTCCCCAAAATGAAAGAGGCCGCCGGAGCCTTGCGACAAGGCATCCGGCGACCTCCGACATGGTCAGCGGCCGGAGAGCTCCAGCCCGGGAGACCATGCGGACCGCTTGATCGGACCGGCAACCGTTGATTGGGGGAGGATACCCCCCGGCTGCCCCGCGGACGGAGGGCTTCCGTCCGTGGTCCGGTGCTTAGCGGCGCGTCTCCCGAACGAACTGAACCGACCCCATTGCTGAACCATGAGACATCGGATCACCTCCTTTCGCTAGTTGAAGCCTAGATGCACCTGCCTGGTGCGACCCGGACTGTGAATCACCGCGAGTCGCAGAACAAGTCTTGTAATTGCACGAAGTTTCCGCGATTCTCCCGCCCCTGCCCGCACCAGGCGGAACCTCCTGAACGCCCGCTCGATCATGCTGCGCCGCACCCTTGATTTTGTGCGGCTGCGAAGGGATAGTGCGGCATGACGTCGGCACTGCCCATTCCCCCCATCGATCGCTGCCCGGCCAGCCGCGCTGGCGGACGATAGGGGGTGCCGCCGGCGATCCGCATCACGCTGCTGCGCCGGTTCCGCACCGATATCGACCGGTTGATGACGGCATGGACCGATGCGCCGATGCTGGCCCATTGGTGGTCGACGCCGGAACAGCGGGTGATGATTGCCGAAATCGTCGCGCGCCCCGGCGGGCCGTTCGTCGTCGTCACCTATAGCGCGCGCGAGGGGGAAAAGGCGGATCGCGGCCGGTTTCGCGACGTGCTGGCCCGCGATGCCCTGATCCTGGAACTGGACGGCACGCCCGCCCGCACGCTGACGCTGCAATTCTGGCCGCTGGGCGACGAGGTCGAACTGACGCTGACCGAACGCCCCTTTGCCGATCAGGCGACCCGCGATGCGCGAGAGGCAGACTGGATCGCCGGGCTGGACCGGCTGAAAACGCTGGTCGAAGGCGGCACCGTCAGACGGTAAAGCTCTCGCCGCACCCGCACGCGCCCTTGGCGTTCGGATTGTTGAACACGAACCCGGCGGTGAAATCGTCCTCCACCCAGTCCATCGTCGATCCGATCAGGTACAGGACGGACCCGCCATCGACGAAAAAGGTGCCGCCGGGCGTTTCGATCCGTTCGTCCATCGGGTTGGCAACAGTCACGTAATCGACCGAATAGGCCAGGCCCGAACAGCCGCGACGCGGCGTGGACAGCTTGACCCCGATCGCCCCTTCCGGCGCGCGGCCCATCAGGTCGGCGATCCGCGCCTCTGCCCGCTGGGTCAGGATGACGGCGGCGGGCCGCTGACGGGTGGTGGTTATGGTCATCACAGCATCCCCAGTTCGAGCCGCGCCTCGTCGCTCATCTTGCCCGGATCCCATGCCGGGTCCCACACCAGATTGACGTCCGCCATCGACACGCCCGGCACCGCACAGACGCGCAGTTCAACCTCGCCCGGCATGGATTCCGCAACCGGGCAATGCGGCGTGGTCAGCGTCATCGTCACCACGACATGGCCGCCCTCGGCAATCTCGACATTATAGATCAGGCCCAGGTCATAGATGTTGACCGGGATTTCGGGGTCATAGATTTCCTTCAGCGCGTCGATCACCGCTTCGTACAATGCGCCGCCCGGCTCATTGCCGCTTGCCGCCACCGGCTTCTGGTTCAGAAATCCGTCCAGATAGTCGCGCTTGCGCTCGAATGTGTCGCGCGGGCTTTCCACGGCGGCATCGTCCACGCGCGCCTTGGGCGGCGTTGCGACGGCGTCGACTTCCTCGATTGCGATTGGCCGTTCCTCGTTCATCCCGCGAATCCTATCCAAAAATCCTGGTCACGCGCTCGATGCCGCGCACCAGCGCCGCCACATCGTCCGCGTCGTTGTACAGGCCAAAGCTGGCCCGCGCCGTCGCCGGCACATTCAGCAGGTCCATCAGCGGCTGGGCACAATGGTGCCCGGCGCGGATCGCCACGCCTTCTTCGTCCAGGATCGTGCCGACATCGTGCGGATGCACGCCCTGAACCTCGAAACTGACGATGCCTGCCGCATCGGCGGGGCCGAACAGCCGCACCGAATTGATCTGCCCCAGCGCCTCCCGCGTCGCCGTCACCAGCGCCGCCTCATGCGCGTGGATGCGGTCCAGCCCCACATCGTCCACATAATCGATCGCGGCGTGCAGGCCGACCACGCCGACGATATGCGGCGTCCCCGCCTCGAACCGGCCCGGCGGCGGGGCATAGGTGGTGCGCTGGAACGTCACCTTGTCGATCATCGCGCCGCCGCCCTGCATGGGCTGCATCGCATCCAGCAGTTCGGCCCTGCCCCACAGCACGCCGATGCCGGTCGGGCCGTACAGCTTGTGCCCGGACAGGACATAGAAATCGCAATCCAGCGCCCGCACGTCCAGCGCCAGCCGCGGCGCGGCCTGGCACCCGTCCAGCAGCAGCTTTGCGCCGACCGAATGGGCAATCTCCGCCGCACGCGCCGCGTCCAGCACGGCGCCGGTCACATTGGACACATGGGCCAGCGCGACGATGCGATGTTCCGGCCGGATCATTGCCGCCATCGCGTCCAGATCGATGGCATGATCGGGGGTCAGCGGCACCACATCGATCGCAGCGCCCGTCCGCTCGGCCACCATCTGCCACGGCACGATGTTGCTGTGATGCTCCAGCGCGGAAATCAGGATGCGGTCGCCGGACTTCAACACATTGGCTGCCCAGCCATGGGCGACCAGGTTGATCCCCTCGGTCGCGCCGCGCACGAACACGCACTCGTCCGGGCTGGCGGCACCGATGAACCGCGCCACCCGCGCCCGCGCCGCTTCATAGGCAATCGTCATGTCCGCCGACCGGCGATAGACGCCGCGGTGCACCGTGGCATAATCGGGGCCATAGGCGCGCGCGATCGCATCGATCACCTGCCCCGGCTTTTGCGCCGTCGCGGCGGTATCCAGATAATGCCAGTCGCCGACCCCGGGGAAATCCCCGCGCAGGGCCAGCGTCTGCGGCGCGGTCATCGTGGTCACAGCATCGCCTCCAGCTGCGCCTGCGCCGCCGCGTCCAGCGCCTCGCCCGCATCACCGGCCGCTGCAAATGCCTCGGCCAGGAACGCCTGCAGCATCAGCCGCTTGGCAACCTCAGGCGGGATACCGCGCGCGGCCATGTAGAACAGGCCGGACTTGTCCAGTTCGCCCACCGTCGCGCCATGCGCGCATTTCACGTCGTCGGCGAAAATCTCCAGCTGCGGCACCGCATTGGCCGTTGCCGTCCGGTCGAGCAGCATCGACTTCACCGACTGGCTGCCATCCGTCTTCTGCGCATGGCGCGCCACGCGCACCGCGCCGATATAGCTGCCGGTCGCCCGGCCGGACAGGACGTTGCGCACCGTCTGATTGCTCGTCGCCTCAGGCTCGACGTGATAGACGTCCGTCACGATTTCCAGCGTCTGTTCGCCCGAACCCAGGATCGCGCCGCCCAGTTCGAAATGGCTGCCCCGCGACAGCCGCACGCTGATCGACAGGCGGCCATAATCGCATCCGGAAACCAGTGCCTGAACGTTCAGGCGCGCGCCCGCGCCCAGCTCTGCCTGAATGGCGCGCACGGCCACGCCGTCCACCGGCTCCAGCGCGGGGATCAGCAGCGTCTGTGCCTCGCCCGCCGGAACCACGATGTGCTCCGGCGCATCGGCCAGCGGCCAGACGCGGGCCAGCGCATCCAGATCGGCATAGCGCCAGCTTTCGTCCCGGCGCGTGGGCAGGGTCAGCGCGTCGGTCACGCCGCCACCCCGGCATAACCTTCGCGCTCCAGCTCCAGCGCCAGTTCCGGCCCGCCCGAACGGACGATCCGGCCATCGGCCAGCACATGCACGAAATCGGGCTGAACATAATCCAGCAGCCGCTGATAATGGGTGATCAGGATCACCGCCTTGTCGGGCCGGCGCATGATGCGGTTGATCCCCTCGCCCACCGCCTTCAGCGCGTCGATGTCCAGGCCGCTGTCGGTTTCATCAAGGATGGCCAGCCGGGGGTCGATGATCCCCATCTGCACCATCTCGTTGCGCTTCTTCTCGCCGCCGGAAAAGCCGACATTCACCGGGCGCTTCAGCATTTCGGGGTCCATCCCGATCGCCTGCGCCTGCGCGCGGGCCAGCTTGATGAACTCCGCGCCCGACAATGGTGCCTTGTCCCGCCCCTTGCGCTGCGCGTTCAGCGCCTCGCGCACGAATTGCAGGTTGGATACGCCGGGCACCTCGACCGGATACTGGAACCCCAGGAACAGCCCGGCGGCGGCCCGCTCATGCGGCTCCAGTTCCAGCAGGTCGGCCCCGGCAAAGGTCACCGATCCCTCGGTCACATCATAGCCCGGCCGGCCGCCCAGCACATAGCCGAGCGTGGATTTGCCCGCGCCGTTCGGGCCCATGATCGCATGGACCTCGCCCGCGTTCACGGTCAGGGACAGGCTCTTCAAAATGGCCTTGCCATCGATTTCGGCGTGCAGGTTATCGATCGTCAGCACTGGGGATCTCACTTCGTCCAAAAGGATTGAGCCGGTCGTCCGGCCGTTCTTGCGTATTCGTCACCGGTCCGATCTGGATGCCGGGTGCGCCGGTTGCGGGGCGCGGCGGCGGGGGCAGTTTGCCCAGCCGGTCCGCCGACTGGCCCTCGCCCTCGCGCAGCGCCGGGCCGGTCGCGGGCAGGGGCCTGGCTTCCGGCTTCAGGATCGCGCCGATGGCCAGGTTGGGCGCGGCAATCACCTCCGGCTTCGGCGCCGCGGCAACCCGGCCCTCGATCTTGTCGCCGCAGAATGTCTCGCCGCCCTCGATCGTCACGCAATCGGGCAGGCTGCCGCACGCCTTTGCATCCAGCCGCCGGACGCCCGACGATACGAACACCCGGCAATTGTGCAGCCGACCATCGACGCCCTTGTCGAACACCAGCGCGATCTTGCCCACCGTCGCACTGACGACGATGTCCTCGCCGGTGTCGACGGGCGGGGGCGCTTCCTGCGCCACGGGTGCAGCATCCTGCAGCATGGCACCACCGCCAAGCGATACTGCGATCATCGCGGCGATCATTGCGCCGTCTCCACCGGCGCCATCCCGGCACGGCGCGCGCGATAAAAGGCAAGCGTGCGCTTGGTTGCACACGCTTCCAGCGGATCCGACTTGCGATTGCCTTCACTCAGGCATTCGGCCACGGCCTGACACGCAAAGCCGTCGATCGCCGGATCACCGCTCGATTCCCGCACGCGGCATTTGCGCAGCACATCGCCCTTGCGGCTGAGGCTCAGCTTGATCCGCTTCATCCGCTCGGCCACGACGACGATGTCCGCACCGTCATCGACGGGCGGCGCACCATCCTGAACCGATGCCAGCAGGATCAGCGGCAACAGCATCACCCCACCGATCCTTCCAGCGAGATGCCAAGCAGCTTCTGCGCCTCGACCGCGAACTCCATCGGCAATTGCTGCAGCACCTCCCGCGCAAAACCGTTGACGATCAGCGCCACGGCGGCCTCCTGATCCAGCCCGCGCTGCATGGCATAGAACAGCTGATCCTCGCTGATCTTGCTGGTCGTCGCCTCATGCTCGATCTGCGCGCTGGGGTTGCGCACCTCGATATAGGGGACGGTGTGCGCGCCGCACTGATCGCCCAGCAGCAGCGAATCGCACTGGGTGAAATTGCGCACCCCCTCTGCACCCGGCGCCACGCGCACCAGCCCGCGATAGGTATTGTCGCTGCGACCCGCGCTGATCCCCTTGGACACGATGGTCGACCGCGTGCCCTTGCCGTTGTGGATCATCTTGGTGCCGGTGTCGGCCTGTTGCCGGCCGTTGGTCACCGCGACGGAATAAAACTCGCCGACGCTGTTCTCGCCGTTCAGCACGCAGCTGGGGTATTTCCAGGTGATCGCGCTGCCGGTTTCGACCTGCGTCCAGCTGACCTTGGAATTGCGGCCCTGACACAGCGCCCGCTTGGTCACGAAGTTATAGATGCCGCCGACGCCATTCTCGTCGCCGGGATACCAGTTCTGCACCGTCGAATATTTGATCTCGGCATCGTCCAGCGCGACCAGCTCGACCACGGCGGCATGCAGCTGGTTCTCGTCGCGCATCGGCGCGGTGCAGCCTTCCAGATAGGAGACATACGCGCCCTTGTCGGCGACGATCAGCGTGCGTTCGAACTGGCCGGTATTTTCGGCATTGATCCGGAAATAGGTGCTCAGCTCCATCGGGCAGCGCACGCCCTCCGGCACATAGACGAACGTCCCGTCCGAAAAGACCGCGCAGTTCAATGCCGCGAAATAATTGTCATGCTGCGGCACCACCTTGCCCAGCCATTTGCGGACCAGCTCGGGATATTCCCGGATCGCCTCGCTGATCGACCGAAAGATGACGCCCGCTTCTTCCAGCTCCTTGCGGAACGTGGTCGCCACCGACACGCTGTCGAACACGGCATCCACCGCGATCTTGCGCGCGCCCTCGACGCCGGCCAGCACCTTCTGCTCCTCCAGCGGGATGCCCAGCTTTTCATAGGTGCGCCGGATTTCCGGATCGAGCTCGTCCAGCGACGCGATCGTCTTTTTCTGCTTCGGCTCGGCGTAGTAATATGCGTCCTGATAATCGATCGGCGGCACGTTCAGCTTGGCCCAGTCGGGTGCCTCCATCGTCTGCCACAACCGGAACGCCTTCAGCCGCCAGTCGAGCATCCATTCCGGCTCGTCCTTCTTGGCGCTGATATAGCGGACGGTATCCTCGCTCAGCCCCTTGGGCGCGAACTCCTGTTCGACATCGGTGGCAAAGCCCCATTCATACTTCTTGTTCGCGGCGGCGATCGCCTCGGCATTCTTGGTGGCCATGCTCAGATTCCGTTCGCTTGCAATGCGGGCGTGGAAGAAAGGGTGGCCAGGCTGATCCCGGCCAGTGCGCCGCGAACGGCGCCGTTGACGCTTGGCCAGTGCGGCCTGACCCGGCACTCGGCCTCGACTGCGCAGTCATTGCGGCCATGTTCGACACATGCGGTCATCGCGATCGGCCCTTCGATCGCCTCGATGATATCGGCCAGCGTGATGGCGGCGGGCGGGCGCGACAGGCGAAACCCGCCGCCCGTCCCGCGGGTACTTTCGATCAGCCCGGCCGCGGACAGGCGGCTGACCAGCTTTTGCACGGTCGGCAGCGGCAGGCCGGTTTCCTCGCTCAGGATCGTGGCGTTCAACCGGCCGGAAACGCCGCAATGGCGGGCGGCGGCGGCAAGCATCACGACAGCGTAATCGGACTGGGCGGACAGGCGCATTTTGCGAGTGGTTCTCAAATCGGATCAATTCGTTCCGATTAGGCAGATGGGCGCTTTGCCCCGCTTCGTCAACCGCCCGCCGCCGGGAAATGGCCGCTCATTCGCTGCCGTTGGGAAAGACCAGCGGCGCCAGTTCGCCGAACCGCTCTTCGCGCAACGTGATCGCCAGCACCGGGTCCATCTGCGCGCCCAGCGACCCCGGCGTATGGCCGGTAAAGTGACGGATTTCGTTGATCATGTGCGACTGGTCATAAAAATGGACGGCCACCTCGGACGGCGGCCGCCCGGTGGCGATCTCTGTCGCGGCGCGCAGGGTGCGGAACTTGCGCTCCAGGAACTTGGGCGGCCCGCCATAATATCGGTTCACCAGCCGCGTCACCTGCCGTTCCGACATGGGCAGCACGGCAAACAGGTCGGCAACCCGGATCGGCCCCGGCTGGGTCAGCCACTGGCGCACCACCTCGCACAGATGGCGATGATCGTCGGGCACGGGATTGCGCCGCACATGATTGAGGATGAACGGTTCGGCCACCGCCACCATGTCGGCCAGCGTCTCGATCCCCCGCAACCGTTCGAGCAGCGCCAGCCCCTCCTCGCCGAACAACAGCGCGCCGTCGGTCACATGATCGGCGCGGTCGGCCGCCGACATGCCGACCAGGCTGCCCCAGCCGACCGCGCGCAGCGACGCGCCGAAACAATGGAACGGGCCGTTGACGCGATAGGGGGATGCCCCGGTGCCGGGACCGTTGATCATGATCGGCGTCGATGGTTCTTCATGCCCGCCGGGAAAGGCGATCACGCCCTCCCCCTTCAGCATGAACCGGATCTGACCGACATCGGCCCGTTCGATCCCCTCGAACTGCGGCGAATCATCCCGAAACAGGTAGAAGACAGAGACGAACGGCGCGACCTCGGCAGACGGCAGCGCAAAATTCAGTTGCATCGACCCCAGGCGCCCCCGCTTCCTCGCGCTATCGCATCATCACGTAACCCCAATGACTTTGACCAGCATGTACCGGATATTCAATGAGATTTGTTCGATGACAGCATCCGGAACGGACAAAAAAACGGCCCGGCTCACGAATGAGCCGAGCCGACGAAGTTCAGGCGCCCCCGCAAGGGGCCGCCTCGGGTCGCAGGGATCACCTAGCGGCTAAGGGGGAATACGTATTGGACAAAAGCGACAAGCCGGGGCGTCAATGCGATTTGACGCTGGCCCGGCGCAGTGCCATCGACCGGCCATGCTTTACCCGCTTGTCCAGTCCGCGCTGTTCCGCATCGAACCGGAGCGTGCGCACCGCCTGACGATCCGCGCGCTGGCCCTGTGGGGCGGCGTCGGTGCGCCGCTGGCCCCGGCCCTGCCCGCGCATCCGGTGACGCTCGCTGGCCTCACCTTTCCCAACCCCATTGGCCTCGCCGCCGGGGTGGACAAGGATGCAGAGGCGGTGGACGGGTTTCTCGCGCTCGGCTTCGGCTTTGTGGAGGTCGGAACGCTGACCCCGCGGCCCCAGGCGGGCAATCCCCGCCCCCGCCTGTTCCGGCTGGTCGAGGATCAGGCGGTGATCAATCGCATGGGCTTCAACAATGCCGGTCTAGACGCCGCGCTGCTGCGCCTGTCGGTCGCCCGGCGCCAGGGGATCGTCGGCATCAATGTCGGCGCGAACAAGGATTCGGACGATCGCATCGCGGATTACGCATACGGCGTGGCTGCGGCTGCTGCCCATGGCGATTATGTCACCATCAACATCAGTTCGCCCAACACGCCGGGCCTGCGCGATCTTCAGGAACAGCCGATGCTGGGCGATCTGCTCACCCGCTGCGACGCTGCCCGTCACTTGGCCGATGGCACGCGCCGCCCGCTATTTCTGAAAATCGCGCCGGATTGCCCCCGCGACCTGATCGACCGGATCGTCCGCGCGGCCATCGACCATCATGTCGATGCGTTGATCGTATCCAACACCACCATCACCCGGCCGGACACGCTGCAATCGGGCGCGGCGGGCGAAGCGGGCGGCCTGTCCGGCGCGCCGCTGCGCGATCTGGCCCGCGCCAAGCTGGCGGAGGCGCGTTCGGCAACCGGCGGTCAATTGCCGCTGATCTCGGTCGGCGGCATCGATTCGGCGGAAGAGGCGCAGGCGCGGCTGGATGCCGGCGCGACGCTGGTTCAGCTCTATTCCGCGCTGCTGTTCCACGGGCCGGGGCTTGCCGCGCGCATCGCCCGCGGCCTTGGCTGATTGCCCGTTTCGATCAGTATCTCCGGATCAATCGGTTTGAACGATTAACGCTCATCGCCCAAATCACTGGATCAAAGCGGTGCGCCACCCGTTGGCCAGTCGCAGTACCGGGAGTGAGCGACGTGTCACGCGATCTGATGAAGACCCTGACCTATCTGGTCATCCACCTCGCGATCGGCTTTTCGGTGGCCTATGCCTTCACCGGCTCGTTCGCCATTGCGGGCGGCATCGCGCTGATCGAACCGTGCTGCAACGCCATCGCCTATTTCTTCCATGAAAAGGCCTGGGCAAAGGACTGGAGCAATTTCTCGATGCTGAAGGCGTTCGCCCATCAGCATGACGATACCTATCGCGCCTGACCCTATCGCGCCTGCCCCGCTGGCAGCACCAGTACCACGCCCTCGCGCCGGGGATCGAACCCGCCATCGACGCGCCCCTTGCGGATCATCACGCCGTGCAGCCCTGAATCCTCGCCCTGTCCGGGCTTCAGGTCGACGCCCCTCGCCTTCAGCGCGGCCAGCAGATCGGGGCTGAACTTCGTCACTTCGCCGTTAAAGCTGGGTCCGCGCGCCACCAGATTGGGCAGCGCCAGCGCATCCTGCATCGGCATCCCCCAGTCCGCCGCCGCCACCAGCGACTTGCCGACATAGGCCAGGATGGCATTGCCCCCCGCCGATCCCAGCGCGCCGGCAAACCGGCCGTCCGCGTCCAGCAGGATCAGCGGCGTCATCGACGATCGCGGCCGCTTGCCCGCGCCGACCGCATTGGCCGCCGGTCGTCCGTCCGGCTCGGTCGGCGAAAAGCTGAAATCGGTCATCTGGTTATTCAGGAAAAACCCGTCGACCATCCGGCCGGTGCCAAAGATGCTTTCCACCGTCGTCGTCATCGACACGACATTGCCCGCCGCATCCCCGACGATGAAATGCGATGTTCCCGCCGGCTCCAGCGTCCGGTCCATCGCCAGCCTGGGCGCGCCCGGCGGCGTTCCCGCCGCTGGTGCAGGCCCCGCCCGCTCCCCGATCAGCGCCGCGCGAGAGGCGACATAGGCGGGATCAAGCAACCCCGCGACCGGCACGTCCGGCACATCGCCGACATACCGGTCCCGGTCGGCGTACATCAGGCGGCTTGCCTCAGCGAACAGGAACCATGCCTGCGCATCCTGCGGCCCGCGCTTGGCAATATCCGTCCGCTCCAGCATGGCGAACAGCTGCAGCAGCCCCACCCCGCTCGACGGCGGCGGCGGCACGCAGATTTTCCAGACGCGATAGGGGCGGCACAGCGCCTGCCGCTTGACGGGGCGATAGGCGGAAAGGTCCGCCATCGTCATCGTACCGGCCAGCGGCCCCGCCGTGGTCCGCGCCACGATCCGCTCCGCCGTCGGGCCGGCATACAGCGCCTTTGGCCCCTCCGCGGCCAGCCGCTTCAGGAACGCGGCATAGGCGGGGTTGCGGATCGTATCGCCGACATCGGCCAGCGTGCCGTCGCTTTCCCCGAAATAGGCGCGGGCATCCGCCACCTGCAGCTGCGGGAAACTGCCGCCCAGAAACCGGCCCAGGCGCGGCGTCACCGTGAACCCGTCGGTCGCCACCCGCTCGGCATCGCCGAACAGCGTGCCCCAGGGCAGCCGCCCATGCTCGCCATGCGCCATGGCCAGCATCGCCACCGCGCCCGGTACGCCAGTCGCCCGCCCGCTGACCACCGCGTCGCGATAGCCAAGCGGCTTGCCATCGGCGCCCATGAACATCGCCGGATCGGCACCCGCGGGCGCCACCTCGCGGCCGTCGAAAATCTCGACCCCGCCGGTGCCTGCGTTGAAATAGGTCATGAACGCCCCGCCGCCGACGCCCGAGCTTTGCGGCTCGACCAGGCTCAGCATCGCCTGCACCGCAATGGCCGCATCGACCGCGCTGCCCCCGCGCTTCAGCACCGCCATGCCCGCCTCGGCCGCGATCGGATTGGCCGCGATGACAAAGGCGTCGGTCCGCGCCGCCGGCATCCCTGCCCGGGCAGGTCGCTGGTCCGCTACCGGGGCGCAGGAACTGGCCATGCCGATCGCGGCGATGGCGGCAAGGGTCCGGGCGAACAGGGTGCGGATCGGCGTCATGCCGATACCTTAACCGCGCCATGCTGCGGCGCAACCAGCATCGCCCGTTGCCGCCCGCCAAATGCCTGCCTACAACCCTCCGGTCATTCTGAGAGGATCGTCCGTGGCAGCAGCGCGCCAGCTCGAACATTTTCCCAATCTCGTCACCCTGTTCTTCACCCGTGCCCGTGAACAGGGGGACAAGCCGTTTCTCTGGGCCAAGCATGGCGGCAAATGGCATCCGACCAGCTGGGCAGAGGCGGCGGACAAGGTCGCCTCGCTCGCGGCCGGGCTGAAGTCGCTGGGCCTGAAACCGGGCGACCGCGTGATGCTGGTCAGCGAAAACCGACCGGAATGGTGCATCAGCGATCTGGCGATCATGGCGGCGGGCTGCATCACCGTGCCGACCTATGTCACCAACACCGAACGCGATCATCAGCATATCGTGGAAAACAGCGGGGCGGCCGCCGCCATCGTCTCGACCGGCAAGCTGGCCAAGGTGCTGATCCCCGCGCTGCTGCGCTCCAATGCCTGTCGACACCTCATTGCCATGGAGGATCTGCGCGGCGGCCAGGCCGGCCCGTTCGAACAGCATCACTGGCAGGGGCTGATCGACGCTCACCCGACCACGCCGGCCGATGCCGCCGCCGCTGCCGCGCACCTCAAGCGCGAGGATCTGGCCTGCATCATCTACACCAGCGGCACCGGCGGCGCGCCGCGCGGCGTGTGCCAGCATCACGGCGCGATCCTTCACAATGTGGAGGGGTGCGTGACGGTGATCAGCGAGGATTTCGGCTGGGACGAAGAGGTGTTCCTCTCCTTCCTCCCGCTATCCCACGCCTATGAACATTCCGGCGGACAGCATTTCCCGATCGGCCTCGGCGCGCAGATCTATTATTCCGAGGGGCTGGACAAGCTGGCCAGCAATATCGAGGAAACGCGGCCCACGATCATGGTCGTCGTGCCCCGCCTGTTCGAAGTGCTGCGCACGCGGATCAGCAAGGCGATCGAGAAACAGGGCAAGCTGTCCACCTACCTTCTCGACCGCGCCGTCGCGATCGGCGGAAAACGCGCGAACACGGGCCGCGTGCCGATCATCGATCAACCGATGAACCTCATCCTTTCCCGCACGCTCAAGCCCAAAATCGCGCAGCGGTTCGGCGGCCGGCTAAAGGCGATGGTGTCGGGCGGCGCGCCGCTCAACCCGGAAATCGGCATCTTCTTCGACGCGCTCGGCCTCACCTTTCTGCAGGGCTATGGCCAGACCGAGGCCGCGCCCGTCATCTCGTGCAACCGCCCCTCGGTGGGGCTGAAACACGACACGGTCGGCCCGCCGCTCAAGAATACCGAGGTGCGCATCGCCGAGGATGGCGAGATCCTGGTGCGCGGCGAACTGGTCATGCACGGCTATTGGCGGAATGAGGAGGAAACGGCCCGCGTCTTAAGGGACGGCTGGCTCCACACCGGCGATATCGGCGAAATCGACGACCGCGGCCGCATCAAGATCACCGACCGGAAAAAGGATATCATCGTCAACGACAAGGGCGATAATGTCGCCCCGCAAAAGGTCGAGGGGATGCTGACCCTGCAACCCGAAATCCTGCAGGCGATGATCTATGGCGACCGAAAGCCCTATATGGTCGCGGTGCTGGTGCCCGATCCCGAATGGGTTCAGCAATGGTGCGCACGCAGCGCCACCGCGTGCAATTTCAAGGCGCTGGCCCAGCATCATGAGTTCATGAAGGCGATGGGCGCGGCGGTGGAACGGGTGAACCGGGACCTGTCGGTGATCGAGCGCGTCCGCCGCTTCATCGTCGCCGACGAACCCTTTGCCATCGAAAACCAGCAGCTGACCCCCAGCCTGAAAATCCGCCGCCACGTCCTGAAACAAACCTATGGCGAGCGGCTGGACGCGCTCTACGGCAGCTGACCAAAAAGCCTCCTCCCCCTCGACGGGGGAGGATAGCGAAGCTTGGCGCGACGCGCCTGGCGCAGCCTGGAGAGGGTGAAGGGTAAGGGTCTTTTCTTCGACCGGCGCCTTCACCCCCAATCAATCCGCCATCGCGCCCTCAGCCGCTTGCCCAAGCTTCAGCAGGTCCCCGAACGACATCGGCCGTTCGATCAGGCCGGGGTGCGGCGAATAGCCCGCGTGCCACCGCTTTTCGTCCATTGCCTCGCGCGCGATGCTCATGCTGAACAATCGCCGGGGCACGGGTGAGCGATTGTCCGGCCCGGCGTGCAGCATGTCGCTTTGATACAGGATCACCGTCCCCTTGCGCGGCGCGGTGCTCACCACCGGAAACCGCGCATCCAGCGCCCGCCCCTCCCGGATCAGCCGCCACACCGTGCCGGGCGTCAGCGTGCGCACGCTGAACACCGGGTTCTTGCCGATCAGAAAGCGGAGCAGATTGGGCTGATGCTCGTCCCAGTGCGTCGAAAACACCCGGTCGCGAAACTCGCCCGGCGCCAGCGGCGTCTCCCGGCTGTTCCGCATCGCCCACAGCTTTTTCAGGTTATGGGCAAGGATGCGGACATTCCACCGCGCGCGGATCAGTTCCATCTGCGCCTCGGCCGCCGCGCCATGCTTTTTCGCCGCACCCGGAAACACCTGCGTCCCCGGCACGAACACCGTGCCGCCCTGCGCCGCCGACACGTCCTCCACCGCCGCGAACAGGCTGATGACCCCACTGGGATCGCGATGGACATATTGGTGCGATGATCCGGCATAGCTGGTCAGCGTCGTCACCTCGAGCAGCGGATGGTCCGGCGCGCAGTAGTGCGCGATCACCTCCTCCAGCCGCCGGGCCAGCGTCGCGGCAAGGCCCATGACGGCGGGCGTCGCGGGCAACGAACAGAAATCGCGCCGCCGATACCGGTTGTCCGTCTGGCTGGCGAACGCACAGCGATTGCGCGCTGAATCGTCGATCGTCTCGCGGATCAGCCCGGCCGCAAGGTCGGCCTCGGCGTCGGACAGCAGCCCGGTCAGGATCACCAGCCCATGCGTTTCCATGCTGGCCAGCGCCGCCCGCGCACACGCCCCGGTCAGCCGCCCGGCACCATCCAGGACCGCCGCCACCTCGAACGCGGATGTGTCGCCGGAAACCTTCAGCCCGTCCATGCCAGCCTGCCGCAAGGGAGAATGTCAGGCAAGGTAGTGACCCAAAACCCTAGCCATCGGGTTAATCCCCGCATCCCGCTTGCCACGTCGCGACCGCTATTCACCGCCGAAGATCAACCAGCCGCCGGTCAGCAAACGACCCCGTTGCGGACATTGGTGGTTCTGATAACAATCCAGTCATGAGGGCTATTGTTGCAACAACGGCATTGGCATTGGCTGTAGGGTGCGGCCAAGCGGCAAATCCTGAACCGGCGTTGGAAGGCACAGCGGTGTTCTTCAACTTTTATGGCGAACCCGTTCAGGTCTATGTCAACGATGAATTGCTATTCGCTGAGCGTTTAGACGTCGACGACAGTTCGACGGGGCTCTCCAAGGAGACATCCCTTAGCTTGAGCGGATGTTCACAAATCAAAATAGTCACCTCTTCACATCAGTCTCAGCAGCGAGTTTGTCCTGAAAAAAGCGGCTTTGGTTTGTGGGTCTCACCATCGAGTGCGGGAGGTCCAGTCACGATCGAATTCCAACCGATATTCACTCCGGGCTTGGACTGATCATCAACGTCAGTTTCCCACCTAATGGCGGTCATCCGGCTCACTGGTCGAGCATCCCGACAACGGACAACGCTGGCGACAGTGTGACCGACGGGGCCGGGCCTTTCCTTGATGCTCGCACGAATGCAACCTGGCCGTGACGGTGCTGCACCAATCCCTATGCCGGTCGCCCGAACGGCCCGTTCAGCCGGACGATCGCGCCGTTCAGGATCGCGGCAAAACTGACCCAGATCAGGTACGGCACGATCAGCCAGCTTGCGAGTTCGGAATAGGGGCGCAGGCCGATGCACAACGCCAGCACCGATGCCCACAGGAACACCACCTCGATCAGCGCCCAGTCGGGCCGCTTCACGGTAAAGAACAGCGGCGACCACAGAAAATGGCCGACAAAGTTGACGGCATACAGGATGATGATCGCCCGCTGGCCCGCCGGATCGCCGCCCGCACCGTCCCATGCCAGTACCGCCGCCCATGCCGCCAGGCCCAGGATCACCGTCCATGCCGGACCGAACAGCCAGTCCGGCGGCTGAAAACTCGGCTTCTTCAGGTTGCGGTACCATGGCCCGATGGTGGTCAAAACGCCGCCGCCCACCCCCAGAATGACGGCCCAGGCGATGGCGGCAATGACATGGGGATCGGGCATCCGCTATATATGGAGTGTCGGCTCTTTGCCGCAACGCCGGACGGGGCCGCAAATTTCGCTGTCCTACAGCGCGTTCGTCATTGCACAGACTGGCGAATGACCCAGGATCCGAACGCGCTCACCGTCGAGGATGAAGCCATTCTCGCCTTCACCCCTGTCGCCATGGCGCCCCGCGCCACCGGCTGGACGCCGCGGCGACAACACGACTTCATCCGCGCCCTTGCCGCAATGGGCACGGTGGGCCGCGCCGCACGGGCGGTCGGGCTCAGCCGCCAGTCGGCCTATGCCCTGCGTTCCCGGCCCGATGCGGCCAGCTTCGTGCGCGCATGGGATAACGCCCTTTCGATCGGCTATGACCGCATCTTCGAAATGGCGATGGATCGGGCGCTCAACGGCGTCACCACGGCCCGCTATTATCGCGGGCGACCGGTCGGCACGATCACCCGTCCCGATCTGCGCATGGCGATGGCGGTTCTTTCCGATCCCGTCCGCCCGCCTGCCACACCCACCAAATTGCCAAAGATGACAGAATGAAGCGCGTTCCGCGTAATGTTGTCAGGTTGCGGGGCGGGGATCGGCACTCTCCCCGCCCCTGCCTCGTTCAGTTGGCGCTCGCCGCTCTCGCGCCCGCGCCCTTTCTGTCCATGTATCTATGCATCTTCAGCCACGCGGCAAAGGCGTCGAACCAGCCGGTGCTGGTCGTCGTCTTCTGATACATGCCGAACCCGTGGCCGCCCTGTTCATAGAAATGGAACTCGACGGGCCGCTTCGCCCTGGTCCAGCTTTCAATGACGCCGAACCCGGCATTGGTGAACAGGCCGTCATCGGCGGCCAGCGCCACGAACAGCGGCGGCGCATCGGCCGGCACGGTCACGGCCGACAAGGGGCCATAGATGTTGCCGATGAATGCGGGCTTTGCATCCTCACCGGCCAGCGCGGTCGTCATGGTCAGCATCGCACCCGCCGAAAACCCGACCATGCCGATGCGGTCGCGATCGACCTTCCATTCCCCCGCCCGCGCGCGGATCAGGGCAAAGGCGGCGCGCGCATCGGCAAGCTGCGGGGCCAGTTGCACGGCAGATTCCGTGCCGGGTGCGGCGCGCGGCGGCCTGGCGCCTGGTGCGAACATCTGCCGCATCGATTCCTCGAACGCGGGCATCGTCGCCGGGGTCTGGTTCAACCGGTATTTCAGGACAAAGGCAGCGATGCCGCGCGCCGCCAGCGCCCTGGCCACATCCCACCCCTCATTCTCCATCGACAGGGTGCGGAACCCGCCGCCCGGCGCAACGACGACCGCCGCACCGGTCGCCTTGGCCGGATCGGGCAGGAACGGAGTCAGCGTCGCCTCGGTCACATTACGGGCGAACACGCTGCCATATTGGCTGTGCCAGCTCTCGGCATTGGTCGCGTCGGGCAAGGGGCCGGTATTCAGCTTGATCGCGGTCGGCTGGGCCGGGATCGCAATCGGGGTCATCCGGTCGTTCTGTGCCCATGCCGGTGCGCTCATCCCCAGCATGGCGCTTGCCAGCGCGAGTGCAATGCTCGTCATCCGGATTTTCGACAT
This sequence comes from Sphingomonas sp. BGYR3, assembly GCF_025153455.1. Classification (NCBI taxonomy): domain Bacteria; kingdom Pseudomonadati; phylum Pseudomonadota; class Alphaproteobacteria; order Sphingomonadales; family Sphingomonadaceae; genus Sphingomonas; species Sphingomonas sp. BGYR3. Next base: position 1,542,699 of record NZ_JANZNT010000001.1, read on the forward strand.
CCCGCATCCCTCCATGATTATTACTCATACAAATGGCGGGACATGGCGACATCGTCAAGCGGAACGGGTCAAACGAATCTTTACCAGCGGCGGGTTATATCTCCGCCATGAACGGGGTGGGCAAGATCGCGGCCGGGGTCGGCTTTTCCGTGCTTTGCACGGCGATCGGCATGGCCGGCCTGTCCTATCTTGCCGGACCCGAAGACGGGTTCATTCCCCCCTTGTGGTGGATATTCGGACTGGCCTGCCCTGCCCTTGTCTCGCTTCCCGTATGCGTCATTCTGGTGCGTCAGGGGGAGGCGAACCGGCGGCTGGCCGGTCAACTTGCCGAAGCGATGGCACGACTGGCGGATCTGGCACAGCATGATGGCATGACCGGACTGTTGAACCGGACGGCATTCCTTTCCCGGTCGGACGATCGGCCGGCGACGGCGGGATGGATGCTGGTGATGGATATCGACCGGTTCAAATCGATCAACGACCGGTACGGCCATCATGTCGGAGACGCGGTGATTCAGGCGGTGGCCGATGTCCTGTCGGTGTCGGTACGGACGGGCGACCTGTGCGGGCGGCTGGGCGGAGAGGAATTCGCCGTGCTGACCATGGGCATTTCGGCGGAGGATGCGCAGGCGCTTGCCGAACGGATCCGGACGCGGATCGCGGCGATCGAAATCATCGCGGATGACGATATCGTCCGACCGACGATCAGCATGGGCCTCGCTCCGGTCACGGCCGGCGACGGCGCGGCCCTGGCGTTGCGGCTGGCCGATGCGGCCATGTACCGGTCAAAACGTACGGGCCGGAACAGGATTTCGCTCGCCGCCTGATCCTATCGCCGACCGATGATCCCCCCGGCCCACAAAGCCCAGGCGATGATCAGCGGTTGCAGGGCAAGGCGCGGCGCATGGTACAGGATCGGCAGGCCGGTTCCGGCGGTCAGATCGTTGATCGCGTGCTGCACATTGGCCGGCCATACGCATAGCGCATAAGCGGCCAGACTCCATCCCGCCGCCCGGCGCAGGCGCGGGATCATCAATCCGACGGCCCCCGCAATCTCAGCCACCCCGGTCAGCGCGACGACCACCGCCGGCATGGGCACGAAATCGGGCATGATCGACAGGAACGGCCGCGGCACCGCCAGGTGCAGCACGCCCGCAATCAGGTAAAGCAGGGCCAAAAGCACGCGCATCGGGGCGCGCGCCCGGCTCATCCCTCGACGGACAGCAACGTCACCCCGGCGTATTTGTCGGAATGCGCATCATACAGCCGGCTCATGTCGAACGCGCGGTCGGACAGGCGGATATCGCCCAGCCCGTCCACCTTGAACGCGCCCAGCTTTTCCTCGCGCGGAATATTGCCGTCGCGCAGCACGGTGACTGCATCCAGATAGGGGACACCATGCTTGGTATACAGGATATGCGGCGCCAGCAGCACCTCGCCCTTGTTATATGTCGCGGTCACGCATTGCCGCCGCACGATGGCGGCGAACAGCGTGGGCATCGGACCCTCGGGTCCGTCGTCACTCATGGGCCTGTCCTTATCCTTCAACCGATCGCGGATGGGATCATGCGATCGTCTCTGCGCCGCCGCTCTCTAGCCCAGCGGTGCGCGGCAAGGCAATGCAGCGACGGATCAGCGTTCGACGACATCGCCCCGCATCGGGGCAAGCCGGGACAGGAACCGGTTCTGCGCGGCAAAGGAGACACCCTCGGCGGTCATCGCCATTTGCAGGTTTTCGACCAGCCGGTTCATGTCCGCCTGTTGCACGCCCAGGTCGCGGTGCGCGGTCTTCATGTCGCGCCCGCTATAGCTGCATCCTGCATTGAGCAGGTAACAGAACTGCTCGAACAGCGTCCGGCGCAGCCGCACCCGGTCGTGATTGGCGAAAATCTCGCCGATGCGCGGATCGGCAAAGTTCGCTTCGACAAACCGGTCGACGATCTTGCCGATCCCGGCCTGCCCGCCAAAGGCCCTCGCCATCGAATCGCCCTCGAACGGGCGGGCACCGGCATTAGACGGGCTGGCGGTATAGGGATCGACAGGCTCCTCGCCCGGCATGGCATGGGGGGCGGCAACCTCCTGCACCGGCATGGCCAGCATCAGGATCAGCGAAAAAACGGCACTCATCAGAAATTTCCCTGCAACTGGACCAGGACGCCGCGCTGCCGTTCAAAGGTCGCGACGGAACCCAGATCGGTATAGGCGATGGTCGCCGTGACATGCCGGTTCACCCCGTACACGGCAAAGGCATCCCACCAGTCATCCTCGCGCGCGATGGTCAGGTTGCTCGGCTTGCCCCGATATTCCGCACCCACGGCAAAGCGGCGCGAAAATTGATAGGCCAGCGACCCTTCAGCCTGCACCTGATGGGCGTCATTCAACCCGCCGCCATGGCCCAGCAGGCCGTTCTGGTTCGCCTTGGTCATCCGCACGGTGGCATTGGCCAGCAGCGACCAGCGCAGGAACAGCTTGGTTGCCGACAGATAGTAATCCACACCCTCGTCATCGCCCGCACCCAGCGCCTGAACCAGCGCGCCGTCGCGGCTTTTCTTGTACTGCGCGCCAATCGCGATGGCGGGCAGGAATTCGGGACCATAGACCACATCGCCGGCCAGCTTGACCTTGGCGCCGATAACATCCTGATCCAGCTTGTAGTCATTGCCGATGCCCAGCGCGCCGCCGACCCGGTTGGTGTCCAGCACCTGGCGGACATAACTGATCTCTACCCGGTCGAACACGCCGATCGCGGCGGCATAGCTGCGGAAATCATAGTCCTTCAGCTCGATGCCCGTCACCGATGCCTGGCCGCCAATCCCGTCCTTCGTCTCGTTGCCGGCAATCACTGCCCATGGGGTCAGGCCGCCGCCCGCCGCGCCCTCAATGGTCGAAATGCCGTTGGTCAGCAGCAATTTGCCATTGTCCGAAGATTGCGCCCATGCGGCAGACCCTGATGAGATCAGGCCAATCAGCATGGCGATGCGGGGAATCTGGTTCCTTGTCATGCGCACTGATGTGGCGAAACAGGGTTAACAAAGACTTCAGCTCTGCAAATCGCTAAATGAAGCTACGCATTTACCGCAAATTGACGATTGTTAGCGATAAACGGGGCATGATCGTTCGCAGTCTGTCTCTGTCGCTGGCGTTGATGACCTCCCCTGCCGTTGCAGGATCGTTGCAGATCGAAGTGGTCGACACGAACGGGCGCGCCCTTCCCGATGCCGTGGTTACCCTGCATCCGGCGGCGGGCATTCCGCCGGGGCCTATCCGTTTCCCTTGGACCGCGCAGATGATCCAGAAGGACGTCAACTTCGTTCCCGGCACTCTGATCGTGCCCGTTGGCGCAACCGTCTCCTTCCCCAACAGGGACAAGGTGCGCCATCACATCTATTCCTTTTCGCGTCCCGCGAAGTTCGAAATCAAGCTGTTCGGGCGGGACGAAACGCGAAGCTACACGTTTCGCACCGCCGGAGCCGTCGCGCTGGGCTGCAACATCCATGACCGGATGAGCGGATTCATCAAGGTGGTGGACACGCCCTTTGCTGCAAAAACGGGTTCGGACGGCATGGCCAGCATCGCCGCCATCCCCGCCGGAACCGGCCGCCTGACGGTTTGGCATCCGCGGATGCGTGCTCGGGATAACGAAAGCAGCTTCACTCTTGCCATTCCCGCCAGCGGATTGATCACCAAACGCATCACCGTCGGCGTGCGATAAACGCATGCCGCGCCTTCCCCTGTCGCTTGTCCGCGCAGTGCGGATCCTGCGCCGCTCGCTGTCGGTCAAGCTGGCGCTTGTCTATGCCAGCCTCTTTACGGTGGCGGTGGCGCTGATCCTGCTCGGCGCAAAGGCGGGGATGACGCTGTACGCCGAACGCATGATCGAGCGCGAAATGGCGGCCGGTGCGCAGGTGTTCGATCGGGTCGCATCGATGCGGTACGACCAATTGGGCAATGCCGGCCGCGTGCTGGCGGGGGATTTCGGTTTTCGCACCGCTGCCGCAACTGGCGATGCGCCGACCATCGCATCAGCGCTCGATTCCCTTGGCGGCCGACTGCAGATCGAACAGGCTTTCTTCGTTTCCGCAGACGGATCGGTCACCGGCTTTTCCGGGACTTTGCCACGGCGCGATGTCGATGCGCTGCGCACCGCGCTGGAACAGGATGCCACTGCCGGCGTGCTGCGCCTTGGCGATCAACGCTTCAATGCCGCGGCTGCGCCAGTTCAGGCACCGACGACGATCGGCTGGGTGGTCTTTGCCAACCGCATCGATGGTGCGGAGATGTCCCGGATGGCCAGCCTGTCCGCCATCGACCTGAAACCCCGCATTGTGCCAGCCTCCCGCCTTCCGAAGAACGCCCGACTGGGCCGGATCGTGGACATGGTTTCCGGGGGCGAGCGTGTGCTGGTCCGCGCCCTGCCCGTCAAATCGTTCCGCACTGACGAGCCGCAGGTCCTGCTGCTTGAATACAGCGTCACGCGCGCGCTGGATCAGTTCGCGCCGATGTTCTGGGCGCTGCTCGCATGCGGCGTTGCCGGTATCCTGCTGGCCGCGGGGGGCAGCTGGCTGCTCGCCCGGCGCCTGACCCGGCCGATCGTCGCGCTGGATCAGGCCGCCCGCCAGGTCGCGCGCGGCGACCATGTGCAGGTGGCGGTCACGACCCGCGACGAAATCGGCCGCCTTGCTCGCAGTTTCAATCGCATGGTCGACGACATTGCCGAACGCGAGCGTCAGATCACGCACATGGCGCTGCACGATGCCCTGACCGGCCTGCCCAACCGCCTGCTGCTTCGCGAACAGCTGTCGATGGTGTCGGCCAGAGGCGGTGAGCGGCGGCGACAGGCGCTGTTCTGCCTTGATCTCGATCATTTCAAGGCCGTGAACGATACGCTGGGCCATCCGACCGGAGACGCCCTGTTGTGCGAAATCGCCAACCGGCTGAACCGCTTTGCCGGCGACGGTTTCGTCGCGCGGCTGGGCGGTGATGAATTTGCCCTGATCCTAGAGGAAGGGCAGCGTTCGCTCGACCGGATTGCGCATGAACTGACCGACCTCATTCGCACGCCGTGCATGGTGAACGGCCACCGACTGGTCCCTGGCACCAGCATCGGCATCGCGGTCATCGGACCGGACGGGTCTGACCCCGTGACCCTGACCAAGCACGCCGACCTCGCCCTGTACCGGGCAAAGCAGGAAGGGCGCGGCGCCTACCGATTCTTCGAACCGGCGATGGATGCAGAGGCACAGGCCCGGCGCGCCATGGAAATGGACCTGCACGATGCCATCCGGCTGGGTCAGCTGTCCTTGATGTTCCAGCCGCTGTTCAACCTGTCGGAAGGGCGCGTTTCCGCGTTCGAGGCGCTGCTGCGCTGGAACCATCCGGTGCGCGGCATGGTCTCTCCGGTAGACTTCATCCCGCTGGCCGAGGATACCGGCCTCATTGTGCCGATCGGCGAATGGGTGATCCGGGAGGCGTGCCGGACCGCACGCGAATGGCCGGATCATGTCCGCGTTGCCGTGAATGTCTCGCCCGTTCAGTTCCGCAATCCGGGCCTGAACAGCGTCATCCTTCAGGCGCTTTCGGAAACCGGCCTGCCGCCGCAACGGCTTGAGCTGGAAATCACCGAAAGCCTGTTCATCGATAACCCGGAAACCACGCTGGCATCTTTGCACAGCCTGCGCGCGCTGGGCGTGCGCGTCGCGCTGGACGATTTCGGCACCGGCTATTCCTCGCTCAGCTATCTGCGCAGCTTCCCGTTCGACAAGATCAAGATCGACCGCAGCTTCATCATCGACCTGCTGAATTCGAAAGGCGCAACCGCCATCATCCGGTCGATCACGACGCTAGCCGAGGCGCTGGGCATGGAAACCACGGCAGAGGGCGTCGAAAACGCCGGACAGCTGGACATCCTTCGCGAACAGGGATGCAGCCATATTCAGGGATATTATTTCAGCCGTCCGATCACGCGCGATGCCATCGCCGCGCTGCTCCTGCACAATGGCGATATCGCCGAACAGCGCCTCGCCAGCTGAGCCCGTGCCAGCCGGCGCGGATCAGCTGATCCCGTTCGGCCCCTCGATCAGCGCGCGCACGCGTACCGCCAGATCCGACCGGCGATAGGGCTTGCGCACAAGCTCGAACTGACGGCTTTCCGCATCCAGCGCCCGGTCGGAATAGCCGGTGGTCAACAGGATCGGCAAAGTCGGGAAATCGGCCCGTACCCGGTTCGCCAGCGCCACGCCGGTCAATTCGCCGGGCATGACGATATCGGTGAACAACAGCTGGAAATCCCGATCCCGCTCCAGCACATCCAGAGCCATCTGTGCATTGGACACATGCGTCACCCGATATCCCAGATTTTCCAGGATCGCCTTGCCCAGCTCCGCCACTTCCTGCTGGTCTTCGACCATCAGGATGCGCTCGCCATTCCCGGTCGCCATCGCCGTAACTTCGCGGACAGGCTCGGCAATACCCTTTGCGCGCGGGAAATATAGGGTGAAGCGGGCGCCGCCGCCTGGCCGGTTTTCGGCACGCACGCCGCCTCCGGTCTGCCGCATGAAACCGTACACCATTGAAAGGCCAAGCCCGGTGCCCTTGCCCACCGACTTGGTGGAAAAAAACGGATCGAACACCCGGTTCAGCACGTCGGGGGCGATCCCTGGTCCTTGATCCTCGATGACGATCGCAACATACTCGCCCGGATCAAGATCGGGTGTCAGTGCATCGCTGGCCGTCGACACGGTATTCTGGGTGCGAACCGTCACCTCGCCCTTACCATCCATCGCATCGCGCGCGTTGGCCAGGATGTTGAGCAACGCCATTTCCGCCTGCACCGGGTCCATCCGGGCATTCCAGGCATCTTCGCTGAACTGGCGGCGGATGGTGATGCCCGCGCCGACGTTACGCTCGATGATCGGACCAAAATCGGTGATAAGCGTGTTCACGTTCAGCAGCCGGTCGCGCAGCTCCTGCTTGCGGGCAAAGGCCAGCAGCTGCTGCGTCAGCTGCGCGCCGCGCCCGGCAGCCATGCCGATGGCATCGACCGCCTTTCGCGCAGCCCGGTCGCCCGGTTCGATCCGGCTGTCGAGCAGGTCGACATAGCCAAGGATGACCTGCAGAAGATTGTTGAAATCATGCGCGATGCCGCCGGTCAGCTTGCCGACGGCTTCCATCTTCTGCGCCTGATGCAACGCCTCTTCGGCTTCCTTGCGGCGCGAGATATCGAGCTGGCTGGCAAAGAAGTACAACAGTTCGCCCGCCTCGTCGAAAATCGGCGACACGAACAGCGCGTTCCAGAAGGTCGATCCATTCTTGCGGTAATTCAGGATCTCGACAGCCACTTCCTCGCGCCGGGCAATGGCTTCTCTGACCAGCTGGACCGCGGCAGGATCAGTTTCGGGCCCCTGAAGGAACCGGCAGTTGCGACCGACGATCTCGGCCTGCGCATAACCGGTCATGCGCTCGAACGCGTTGTTGCAGAACAGGATCGGATTGTCGGGCTGATGCGGATCGGTAACGATCATCGGCATCCGCGTTGTTTCGACAGCGGCAAAGAAAATGTCGTGGGGACGCGGCTCAGACAAGCCGGCACGCCCGCCAATCGCTCCGTGACCGGAACGGGCGGGACGGCCATCCTGCATGGGGTCGTCGCTGCTCATGCGGTGGAAAACGACTCTAAAACGCGAAAAGTTGCATCAGGCGATACCGATCAGGTCACGGTCATCCTTGACGGCCGGTGATCCGGGCGATCTCCTTGGCAACCAGCTGTTCGACCATGGCCGGCAAATGCGCGTCCAGCCAGTCGCGCAGCATCGGACGAAGCATTTCCTTGACCAGCCCTTCCAGCGTATCGCTGCCCTGGACTTCTGGCCGCACGATCATGCGGGACAACGCCTCAAGCGAGCGGCTGGTTGCGTCGGCCGTTCCTGCCGACAGGATACCTTCACCCGCGGGCTGCGCGCTGGCAGCGGGCCGTGCAGGCCGTTCGGCAGGTTCTGCCTTGCCCGGGGCTGCCGGGCGGATTGCATCGGCCGTTTCCCGGAGTGGCGACGACGCTGCGGTGGCATAGGCGTCCAGTTCAAGCACATCGTCAGGATGGTCGTCCTGAACCCGCTCATCGGACGCGGCGGCGATCGGATCGACCGGACGGGCAACCTTGCGCGGACGCTGGATCGCGGCAACCGGCTCTGCTTCTTCGGCGATGATCCGCTTGATCGACGACAGGATGTCTTCCATCGAGGTCTCGTTGCTGATGTCGCCCATGCCCCGGATCCGTCCAGTTACCGCCCTGTGGCGTTACTGATCGACTTTTGGGTTCATGCTGTCAATGTCACGCTGCAGCTCCGGTTCCAGCGGGCGCGTGACCACCGGGGTCTGCGGCGCACTGTTGACAGTCGGCGTGGCAACGGGAACGGGGCTCGGACCTGTGCCCCAGTCGAAGATCGAACGCTTCACCCGGCGATAATTGACTTCCGGATCATAGAGCGGGCCGCCATCCAGCCCCAGATCGCGCGCCTCCGCCCGGCCCATCGCCGCCAGCAGCGCAAAGCCGGCGACATAGGCGTCGCGCCGCGCCGAAACCAGCTGCACCTGCGCGTTCAGCAATTCGCGCTCGGCATCCAGGATTTCCAGGATGGTCCGCGTGCCCACGCTGTTTTCCGCCCGGACCCCTTCCAGCGACAGCCGGTTGGCCGACACCTGAGCCTCGGATGCTTCGATGACCTGAAGCGAGGATTGCCAGCTGGCAAACAATGCGCGCGACTGTTCGACGATCTGCCGCTCGACCAGCGTCACCTGTTCGATGGCCACGCCTTCCAGCGCCTCCGCCCGGCGAACCGAGGCGGCCGGCCCGCCACCCTGATAGATCGGCACGGTCAGCTGAACGCCTGCGCTGGCGGCATTCCCCGATTCCTGCGCCGGCACGCCCAGCGAGCCGAGATAGTTGAAATAACTGCCGCGCAGGAACGAGCTGACCCGCGGATTGCGTTCCGCCCGCGCGGTCTTCACGTCAAAGCCGGCGGCATCGCTCGCCCGTCGCGCGGATTCCAGATTGGGATTGTTTTCCAGCGCCACGCGGACCGCTTCGACCGGATCGGCGGGCAGACCCGGCAGCGCCGGCGGCGCCTCCAGCGTTCCCGGCTCCGTGCCGACCACGCGGATATAGGCTTCCCGGCTGCCGATCAGCGTCGCTTCGGCGGTGCGCAGCTGGCCGATCGCACCCTGCAACCGCGCCTCCGACTGGGCGACATCGGTGCGGGTCAGGTCGCCCACCTCGAACCGGTCCCGCGTCGCGCGCAGGTTCACTTCCAGCGCACGGACATTCTGGCGGTTCAATTCGACGATGGCCTCGTCGCGGATCACGTTCATGTACACGTTCACGACGGCGGTGAACAAATCCGCCTCCGTCCCGCGCAGCGTCGCACGGCCCGACAGGACGCGGGTTTCCGCCGCCCGTGTCGCGTTCTTCACCTGACCGCCCAGATAAACGGGCACGGTGACCTGCGCCTGACCCGTCACGCTGCGCTCGGGGCGGATGAACTGGTTGTTCGCCTGGATGAAATCTTCGGAATATTGCCCGTTCAGCGCAATATCGGGCAGGCCGTTGGCACGGGCGATCGCCACCTGCTCATCCGTCGCGCGCAGCTGGGCGCGCTGGCCGGTCAGCGTCGGGTTGCTTTGATAGGCGCGGACCATCGCCTCGCGCAGCGTTTCCGCCGATGCCGGGGCAGCGAGTGCGATCAGGCTGGCACTGATCAAGGCAAGGTTACGACGCATCCGACCCCCATTCAGAATGTAAACCCGCGCGGCACGGCAAATCCGGGCAGCTCGGGGCAATCGATATCCGCGAAATTCACAAGGCCAAAGCCGCCGGCGGTCCGCTCCCCGAACGCCAGACGAGTGACCCCGCGGTCGCTGATCCCGGTGACCAGACGGCCGCCCGGCTTCAGCTGTTCGATGATGGCATCGGGCAGATGCTCGACCGCACCGTCGATCAGGATAACGTCATAGGGCCCGGCATCCGCCCAGCCCGCGGCCAGCGGCCCTTCGACCAACTCGACATGGGCGATATCGGCCAGCGCCAGACGCGCCGTGGCGGCCAGGGCCGGCGATTGCTCCAGCGCGACGACCGATGCAACGATCTCGGCTGCCACGGCCGCCGAATAGCCGCCTGCCGCGCCGATCACCAGCACCCGGTCATCGGCGCGCAGCCGCGCCTCGGTCAGCAAGCGGCCGGTCGCCAGCGGGCTGTTGTGCAACCGCCCCTCGCCCAGCGGCAACAGGGTGTCGCGATAGGCGATGGCGCGATGCTCGGCCGGTAGGAACCGTTCCCGGGGCAAACGGCCCATCGCAGTGACCACCCGCACATCATTGACGGCGCTGGGCCGCAACTGGCTGACAACCATTGCTTGCCGCATGGTTGCGGCGTTGGGGGAAAGGGCGGCTTGATCGACCATGGCACTATCCTGTCGCACAACTGTTTTAGTCGCACAATACACTTATTCGGTGACTATGCTTACCGCGCTGCGGAATAGACGCCAAGCAGGTCGGTGCAACTGAATTTTTGCCGATTGCTCCGTTGACAAGGCAGCCGCTTCCGCCCATTGCCCCGGTCCTCCCCGGCCCGATGGCGGAGTGGTGACGCAGAGGACTGCAAATCCTTGCACCCGGGTTCGATTCCCGGTCGGGCCTCCATCCCTTTCATGACAGGAACTGGCGGCGACACACCAGATCGAACCGATCTGCTGTCGTGCGGCGGACTGCGCGCTCCTCGCCAGCATTCAATCCTGGTGTCGGGAGGGCTTGGAGACCCTTTCGCCTGACAGCGCAATAGCACTAAATATGCGCCGCGAGCCGCCTCGCTGCATCATTAGGACGCGTGCAGCGGTCGCCAGCGGCGATCGGTATGCGGTGAACGATCGCGTCGACACCAGGATCTGTCCTGCTACAGCAGGGTTCCGTCGCCCAAACCTGGCCCAGACGCAAAAAAACAGGCGCAATCGACCGGTTGAACGGCCAATATGCACCTGATTACATGATTTCGAGTGGGTTTCGTTGGTTGCGGGGGCAGGATTTGAACCTGCGACCTTCAGGTTATGAGCCTGACGAGCTACCGGGCTGCTCCACCCCGCGCCAAACCAACATGCCGGCGAGCGGATGATCGCAAACCGACGAAAAAAAGGGACGCGAAACTGCGTCCCTGACATTGTGAATGGGTTTTTCCTGATTGTCCGCGCTCCACCAGCTGCAATGCCTGGCGACGACCTACTCTTCCATCGCTTAGGCGATAGTACCATCGGCGCTGTCTGGTTTCACGTCCGAGTTCGGGATGGGATCGGGTGGGGCACAGACGCTATAGCCACCAAGCAATGAAGCGGGTGGAACGCGGATAATCGGGTTTCAAATCGATGCACCAAAGTCTGGGATGACATTCACATCGAACGATCAAGCCAAAGCTGTCGTTGATGGTGGGACTCATCAAGCGCGAATAGGACAATTAGGACCGGTTAGCTCCATGCGTTACCGCACTTCCACATCCGGCCTATCAAGGTCGTGGTCTCCGACCGTCCTATGAAATCTTATCTCGAGGGAGGCTTCCCGCTTAGATGCTTTCAGCGGTTATCCCGTCCATACATAGCTACCCTGCTGCGCCGTTGGCACGACGACAGGTACACCAGAGGTATGTTCAACCCGGTCCTCTCGTACTAGGGTCAACTCCTCTCAAATTTCGACGCCCACGGCAGATAGGGACCAAACTGTCTCGCGACGTTCTGAACCCAGCTCACGTACCACTTTAATTGGCGAACAGCCAAACCCTTGGGACCTGCTCCAGCCCCAGGATGTGATGAGCCGACATCGAGGTGCCAAACAACCCCGTCGATATGAGCTCTTGGGGGTTATCAGCCTGTTATCCCCGGCGTACCTTTTATCCGTTGAGCGATGGCCCTTCCACGAGGGACCACCGGATCACTATGACCGACTTTCGTCTCTGCTCGACTTGTCAGTCTCGCAGTCAGGCTGGCTTATGCCATTGCACTCTAACGGTCGGTTTCCAACCGACCTGAGCCAACCTTCGCACGCCTCCGTTACTCTTTAGGAGGCGACCGCCCCAGTCAAACTACCCGCCACAGAGGGTCCCAGAACCAGTTTCATGGTTCGTGGTTAGACATCAGAAAACAACAGGGTGGTATTTCACCTATGGCTCCACATCAGCTGGCGCCAATGCTTCAAAGCCTCCCACCTATGCTACACAGTTCCTTCCTAATGCCACTCTGAAGCTGCAGTAAAGGTGCACGGGGTCTTTCCGT